>JAYTUX010000001.1:0-2803 GCA_043744315.1 Betaproteobacteria bacterium
GGCACGCAACCCAAGACCTGCCACACCTGCCAAGGCGCGGGTCAGGTACGCATGCAGCAGGGATTTTTCTCGATTCAGCAAACCTGCCCGACCTGCCACGGCACCGGCAAAGTGGTGCAAGACCCGTGCGCGCCGTGCGGTGGCGCGGGGCGAGTGAAACGGCAAAAAACCCTGTCGATCAAAATTCCGTCCGGTGTGGACGAAGGCGATCGCATCCGCTTGTCGGGCAACGGCGAACCGGGCATGAATGGCGGCCCGCCGGGCGACTTGTATGTGCAGTTGTCATTGAAACCGCACGCCGTGTTTCAGCGCGAAGGTGACGACCTGCATTGCGAAATGCCGATCGGCTTCGCCACTGCGGCCCTGGGCGGCGAGATCGCGATCCCCACCCTCGACGGCAAAGCCGAAATCAAGGTGCCGGCCGAATCGCAGTCCGGCAAAACCTTCCGACTGCGCGGCAAGGGCATCAAGGGCGTTCGCTCATCCGCTCCCGGCGATCTTTACTGCCACGTGGTGATCGAAACGCCGGTGAACCTGACGTCGCGGCAAAAAGAACTGCTGCGCGAGTTCGATGAAATCAATCGAAAAGACGCCGGCAAGCACAGTCCAAAAGAAAAATCCTTTATGGACCGGATGAAGGATTTTTTTAGCGCTTGAGGCAAGACACGTGCATCCTTTGCACAGATGCCGAATAAAAGCCGCCCGATGGGCGGCTTTTATTCGGCAAGCGAGTTCAAGTCATTTCTTTTTTACGTCGCCGCTTTGCTCATGTCCCGAATGTGGGTCGGCCCAACCCGCGCCTCAATCGATTTGAGCAACGCCTGCTTAAGTCCAAGCGCAAAAACAATTTCAGCCCAGACAAACAGCGGTCCAATCATCAGACCAATGATGTCATCGACAAAGGCCGGCTTGCGGCCCTCGTAGTAATGCCCGATGAACTGAATGATCCATCCCGCCACGAACATGCCGATGCCGGTGGCAAGCCAGATTGCGGTGCTCATGCCAGCCACTTGTCCCGCAGCCCAGGTCATCACCGCCATGATCAGGGTCAGCGTCACACCCAGTGCTGCATCGAGCATCAGGTAGTACACGCCCGACAGAACGAGCACAATCCAGGCAGGTGTCAACGCCAGTCCTGCCACTTCAAACCCGGGGCGGGACAGCAGAACGATGACTGCAAAAACGATCATCGGCACGCCGACGAGATGGGTGGCGATGTTGCGCCGGTCACGGTGGTACTCGGCGTATTTGGACAATTGATCGAGGCCGGATTTCATGATTTATCTCCTGAAGGGATGCCCGAGCCGCAACGATACCAAAGCGTCAGGCGCGCCGCCACTCGGTTACGCCGCCAGGTTTATCCTCGAGCATGACGCCTTGTGTCAAAAGTTCAGCTCGGATCGCATCGGCCAGCTTGAAATCTTTCCCCACCTTCGCCGCTTTACGTTCTCCGATCAAGCGCTCAATTGACTCGCGGCCGTAAACCACTTCCGCCTGAAGCGCCCCCGAAAATTCCAACGAACTTCCAATCGGCACCTGGATCGCTCCTTGCAAAAATTCGGTTGGGTCGCGATCAAGCAAGCCGAGCATGCCACCCAGCGCCTTCAATTGCCCTGCCAGCAAAGCGTCGCTGGTGCGGTTGACTTCTCCCGCCAGATCGAACAACACCGACAACGCAATCGGCGTATTGAAGTCATCGTCCATCGCCTCTTTGAACCGGACGGCATGCGGAGAGGCGCTCCAGTCAATGGTTTTAGAGGATTGAGGCACAACATTCGCTCCCACCAACGATTTCAGGGAAGTATCCAAACGGGTTAGAGAAGCTTTGGCATCGTCCAGATGCGCGTCCGAATAGTTGAGCGGGCTGCGGTAATGTGCGCGCAGAATAAAAAAGCGCACGACTTCGGCATCGTATTTTTTCAGCACCTCGCGAATGGTGAAAAAATTACCCAACGATTTGGACATTTTCTCTTCGTCCACGCGCACGAAGCCGTTGTGCATGAAGGTGTTCACAAACGCACATTTATTTGCACCTTCACTCTGTGCGATTTCGTTTTCGTGGTGCGGAAACTGCAAGTCCGCACCGCCGCCGTGAATGTCGAATGTGTTGCCCAGCAAGTCTGACGCCATTGCCGAACACTCAATATGCCAGCCCGGCCGGCCCACGCCCCAGGGCGAATCCCAGCGCGTATCGGCCGGCTCGGATTCCTTGGCCGATTTCCAGAGCACGAAGTCGAGCGGGTCACGTTTCGTCGAGTTCACATCCACCCGCTCACCGGCACGCAATTCGTCGAGTGATTTACCGGACAGCTTTCCATAACCTTCGAAACCACGCACGGCGTAGTTGACGTCGCCATCACTGCTCTTGTAGGCCAGCTGATTCTTTTCCAGCTTGCCGATCAGGGACAGCATCTGCGGCACATACTGCGTCGCGCGCGGCTCGTGATCCGGTTTTTGCACACCCAGCGCGGCGGCGTCTTCATCCATGAAACCGATGAATCGATTGGTCAGCTGCGAAATCGATTCCCCGTTTTCGACCGCGCGCTTGATGATCTTGTCGTCGATATCGGTGATGTTGCGCACATAAGTGACATCCAAACCGGAGGCGCGCAGCCAGCGCTGCACCATGTCGAACACCACCATCACGCGCGCATGGCCGATGTGGCAATAGTCGTACACCGTCATGCCACACACGTACATTCCTGCTCTGCCTGCGACGAGTGGCACAAATTCCTGCTTTTCGCGTTTCAGCGTGTTGTAAATCTTCATCTGAACTTTTCCGGACAAAATCATTCAATACGGA
>JAYTUX010000002.1:0-9362 GCA_043744315.1 Betaproteobacteria bacterium
CTCTCCGCACACGGTGGGCGGGCTGGTCAACGGCACCACCTATTCGTTTACGATGAATGGCCGCAAGAATGGCGGGCCCGGTGGCGCAGGCGCAGTTGCACAAGTGGTGACGCCGCGTCTGGCCGGATCCAATTGGGTCGTCAATGCGCCGCTCGGATCGGCAAAACTAAACGGTGCCGGTGCCACATCAACCACCAGCACCGCTGTTGGCGCAGGCGGTGTCATTTATTCCCTGCCCGTCGGCGGCACCGTCGCCACCCAGACCAATCCATCCGCCCCTGCCGATCTCAATGCGGTACTCAACGGTGGCCTTGGTTTCGCCGCCGTCGGCAATGCCGGTACGGTAATTTTCACCTCCGACGCATTGACCTGGACGACCAAGACAAGCAACACCGTTGCGGATCTATACGCGTTGGCCACACCCGCAACCGGCGCATTCACAGCGTACGGTGCGGCAGGAACGGTTATCTCGAGTTCTGATGGCAGTACCTGGACGACGGGAAACTCAGGCACCACCAAGAATTTGTATGGTGCAGTTTATGGCGGTGGACGCTACGTGGCAGTCGGCGCTGGGGGAACGATCATCACCAGTACCGACGGCACCACGTGGCAGACTGTCGCCACCGCAACGGCGCGCGATCTGCGCACGGTAGCGTTCGGCGCACTCGTCAATACCACCGGTACCACGACCACGACCACGAATCAATTCGTCGCACTTGGCACCGCCGGTACGCTTCTCACCAGTACTGACGGCCTTGCCTGGACCCTGCAGGCGCCAATCTCGACAAACACGATCAATGCGGCGGTTTACGGCGGGCAGTTTGTCGCGGTCGGTGCCAGCGGCGTGATTTACAGCAGCGCTGACGGTTTCACCTGGCAGCCGCAGACCTCCGGCACGACAAATGATTTGACGGCGATTGCGCGCACGCCGACTGGCTACATCGCCGTGGGTGCGGCGGGCACATACCTGACATCGCAATAGACGCGTCATCGGGCGCTGCACGCCGGGCCGCAACGCCACGTGCGCGGGTCAAGACTTTTCGCAACGGAGCAATCGCCATGAACCCCGCAAAAGTTGGCGCACTAATCGATACCCTGAAGGCTGCCTGCGACCGCCAGTTTCGCTTCAATCCGCGCCGTGTCGCGGCCGGCATGAAATACGTCGGCACTGAGGGCCATGGCGCAAATCTGGTGCACGTGTTTCGCGACAGTCACACGCATTCACAGATTGAATTGAAGCTGACGATGGCGACATTGCGCGAGCATCACGGCGAAAAACCCCACTGGACCGAGGCCGAAAAAGCCCGCTACCGTCACACCGATGCCGAGATCGACGCAGAAATCGCGGCCAAAAAAGCCGAGCTCGATTACACAAAAGTGTCGGCGCTATATCAGGATCATCGCGAACAATTGCTGTCGCATTACAAGGGTTGGCCGACGTATCAGGCGGGCCGTCCCTCGGCACGTGAAGCGGCACGTGCGCTGATTGTGGCATTGACCGAATCGAATGACCCACGTCTTATCGATTTCGCCGAACACATGCACACGCGCGATGCAGAAGCCCTCACGCATCTGCTGCTGGCACCGTGCCATCTTGAAATCGAGGCGTACGCGAAATTGAGTTGACGCCAGACGCGGCGGTGCGAGTCGACGTGTAACCGTCAGCCGTTTATTTTTCGCGATCGCAATGCGTCGCGGATTTGGACAGTGAGTTGCGCTTGATCATTTTGCGGGACAACGATACCGTCGCCTTTCCATGCAATCCCGCGCATCGTTTCTTTGTTTGCAACACGTTTTTGCGATTCAAGATTTTCATGCGTCAAGCGCAACGATTCGCAGCGCATTTTGCGAAGGCGCCAACGCTTTGCGGCCAAAAGCAGCCCCCAGAATTCACAGCAAGGCGCGTATGACCACGGCGCATTGACACAGAATTCGCCCATGGTGCCAGTGAGGTTTATCCGATCCAGCAAGCAGACACTATCAGGCTGTTTACCACCGCAACATAACCATCGATCGCAACGCCGCACCCGTCAGGCAACACGTCAATCACGCCGCAGTGGAATCTGCAGATCTTGCACGCTGCCCCGACCTGGATGGTATTGGTTCACAGGATGATCCGAGGCATAACCTATCGATAGCCCGCAGAGCAATTTGTAATGCGCCGGCACCTCAAATGCAGCTTTTACCGGGCCGGCCCAAGTCGCGAGTGAGCCTTGCGCGCAGGTGGCAAGGCCACGCGATTCGGCCGAGAGCATCAAAGATTGCAGAAAAATGCCCGCGTCGAGCACCGCATATTCGCGCAAGCCACCGTGTACAAAAATGAACATCACCGTCGGCGCGCCAAAGAATTCAAAATTGCGCCGCATTTGCGCGTTGCGCGCGGCCATGTCGTGCCGGTCGATGCCGAGCAATTGGTAGAGCCCGAATCCGGTGGTGCGGCGGCGCGCAATCAGATCCGGCGGATAGTCGAAATGGACCTTGAAATCACCATCCGGCAGGCCTTCGCGCGTCAGCCATGCGCGGACTTTTCCGATCGCGCCGCCGCCGAGTGCCCTGGCGCCTGCATCGAATCGACTCGTCAATTCCTTTGCCAGTCGATCCTTCAATGCCCCTGACGCAATTGCCATGCGGTAAGGCTGGGTATTCGACCAACTCGGCGAACAATTGGCATCGGCAAGCACGGCGTCGAGAATCACATCGGGGATCGCCTCCGCACGAAAATCACGCACACTGCGGCGGCTGCGCAGCAATTTGGCCAGCGACGCTTGAGTAAACGCCCCGTGCACCGCGTCACAGTCCATCGTCAGCGCACCGTCGGGTGATGCGGTGTTTGAGGCGTCATTTCTTCGGCGCGGGCGGCCGGATGATGATTGGTGGTGGCGCAACAGGTGTCGAAGGTGCCGCAGCGGAAGGTGGCGGTGCCGAACTCGAGTCCCGCGCGGCCGCCTCACGCCGCGCACGCGCTGCTTGCTCTTCGTATTCGCGTTGTTCCAGTCCGCGCCGTTGCCGCTCAACCTCGGCGCGAGCCCGCTGCACGGAATCCTCCTCCTCATATTGCTGTCGACGTTCTGCTTCGCGCCGATTGCGCTCATCGGCCATTGTCTGATAGCTGGATTGTGGTGAGGCCGTTTCGCGGTCGTCTGCTATGAAGCGCTTGTGCTTCAGTTCATCCTGACGGAAATCGGCGTCCATCTGACGTTGCTTTTCTTCCGCCTCCTTTTGCGTCTGGATGTCTTCCTGAAAGCGCTTTTGCTCAAGCGCACGGCGCGCCTCGAGTTCGGCCGCGCGACGTTGCGCCAACTGCTCGTCGGCAATGCGTGCCTGCTCCTCGCGTTCGCGAGCTTGATGTCGATCGATCTGCCAATACACACCGCCGCCGGCAATGACCAACAGCGCGAACACAATCCAGGTGACAGGTGAAGTGATAAAACGCGGCATGTAATTTTTCCTGATTTCTTTGAATATTCTGTTTGGGACGCGCTATTTCGCCCCCATGTAGTCGCCTTTGCCGACCTCGACACCATTGTGGCGCAGGATCGCGTAGGTGGTCGTGACATGAAAGAAAAAATGCGGCAAGGCGTAACCCAGCAAATATGCCTGACCGTTAAATTTTCGCTCCTTCGGTGTGCCGGGACGCAAAATGATTTCGCGGCCTTCCTGTCCATCGATTTGCATCGCCGTGATGCCATCCAGATACGCCTGGGTCTTGGCGATCATCGCCAACAAGTCCGCGAAACTTTGCTCGTTGCTGTCAAAAGTGGGCGGCTCAAGTCCCGCCAGCCGCGAAGGTACACCGCGCGCGAAATCAGTCGCGATTCGCACTTGTTGCACCAGCGGAAACATGTCAGGGAAAAGCCGTGCCTGCAACAGTGCACTCGGTTCGATTTTTTTCGCCGTCGCGTGAGCATCCGCTTTCGATAATACGGTTGTCATTCCACCAAGCATTTGCTTGAAGACGGGGATTGAGGCCGCGTAGAGGGAAATAGGCATGTCGTTCCTTTTGATTTTAACTATCAATTGTAAATTGTAAAATAGAAATGGCGCACGACTAATCCGTGGCAGATCGTCGGTCACCGTACTCCTCGCCATCGCACATCGATCAGCATACGCAGCTCATCACCGCCGTTGACATACAGCGTTACCGCAGCACTTACCGGTATCGCGGCGCGAGCACGCGCTTGCAGTTTGTGCGCGTCGTGAAGCACAAACAATAGCAACATATTGCGTGCGTGGCCGAGTTTCCACGGCTCGCAGTCAGACACCCCGCGCGATCAGACAATGTCTGACGCTATTGCGCAATCATCGCGCCTTCAGTCGCCACAATGAGGTCACCTCGGCTGCGCGGGCGGCGTGCAGAGGGTCGGTCGAGTCCGCCGCACGCGGATGCGTTGGCCGAACATCGATGCGTTCTTTCACAGCTAACCCACCTGCATCAAATTGCGCCAGAAGTTCCGCTCGGGTGCGCAGGCCGAGGTGTTCGGCAAGATCGGAAAGTATCAGCCAGCCCTCGCCGCCCGGCGCCAAATGGGCGGCCAGGCCAGCAATAAATCCTCGCAACATACGGCTTTCCGGATCATAAATTGCGTTCTCGATCGGCGAACTCGGTCGCGCCGGAATCCATGGCGGGTTGCAAACGATCAGTGCTGCCTTTTCGTCGGGGAATAGATTCGCTTCGGTCACGCGCACCCGCGACGCCAATTTGAGGCGCGCCAGATTTTCTTTCGCACAAACCAGCGCGCGCGGGTCGTTGTCGGTCGCAATGACTTTGGCGTAACCGCGATTTGCAAGCACCGCCGCGAGTACGCCGGTGCCGGTGCCAATGTCCATCGCGGTCATGCCCGCTGCGGCATGCGGCAAAGGCGTATCGGCTACCAAGCCGACATACTCCCCCCGCACCGGCGCGAACACCCCATAGTGCGGATGAATGCGGCCATTCAGTGCCGGCACCTCGACGCCTTTTTTGCGCCATTCGTGCGCGCCAATCAAGCCGAGAATTTCCCGCATCGATACCAGCGAATCGCCGGCTGGCGCGTCGCCGCCGGGGGCACCATAGGCTTCCACGCAGGCGCGTTGCAGATCGGGTGCGCGTTGCAGTGCGATGGTGTAATCACCCGATAGCGGCAGTAACAACATACCCAGGGTACGCGCGCGTTGCGATTGCGCAAGTCGATGCAAGTGAAACGCATTGGTGGGTGGGGCCACCGCAGCGGCAACAGGTGCGTGGCCCGCGCCCTTGACAGACTTCTTCGTTACCGCCGCCGGCGTGGTGACCGCGCGCGATTTGCGATCGACGCGTCGCGCCATCGCCAGCAACATCTGCCGCGCGTTCTGAAAATCGCCGCGCCACAACAACGCCGTGCCTTCGCAGGCGAGGCGATACGCGGCGTAGGCCGACATTTGTTCGTCGGCAATGACGACGCGTTTGTGCGCCGGCACTCCTGCTTCCGAACGCCATCGCGCCGAACGTGCGAGGCCGCCCTCGTGCCAGCGGATTGCGGTGGGCGGGTTCATTTCCGCGCCACTGGGCCAGCCGTATTTCGGTTGAATGCAGTGCGCATGCTAGGCCTGCACAAACGTGGTGACTCTGCGCCGCGCGCGTTCGCGCAACGAGCACTCGCGCAACCGATCCGCAAGTTTTTCCAAATCTGGAATGCCATAAATGATGACCGTCGCGAAATTTGAATCCGATGAGCGCAAGTGCAACAGGCAATGACCGGCGAGGCGCATGCCTAAAGGCTTGTGCAAATCGAAATGATCGATGCGAAATAGCTCAATGCTGTCTTTGGTCTTGGAGAGTATGCCGCGCTCGATGCGTATGCGCTGCGTGGTGATTTCATACGACGTGTCAAGCGACTTCAGCCAAAAATAAATCCAGCCGAGGCCGATCGTGAACACCACGATAATCCATTGCCAGGCGCTGACAATCACGGCAGGATGCCCGGTGTACAGCGCCATTTCAATTTCGGCATCGCGCGTCGCGGCATGCGCCGCAAGATCGGTGTTGCAAAACCGGCACTTGATGGCGGCGGCCTTGATCGTTTCGCCGCAAACCGGGCATGCTTTGGTATCGTCATTCATATTCGTTTTCCCGCATTGTTCACACTGTGGCAGTATAGGGCAGGTTGCATCGACGACGGCCATGGCATCGAAACTCCACCCTGCTCACGCCCACATGACAAACCAACTTTTTAGAAAACTGGTCATACTCGCCGGACAATTGATTGTTGCCGCGTCGTCCGGCTGTGCAACACTTCCTCCCGCACCGGAATGGTCGGGCGCGGCGCTACCCTATTTGTTGGAACGCTTCACCCGGCCCGGTCCCGTCGCGGGGGTGGTGGTGAGGGTCGATCTCGCCGATCCCCGCGTCGAAGTGAAAGTCGCACTCGCCGATGAAACCGATCCGGATGGCGCCGGACCGTGCGTGGGGCAACTCGACACCACCAGCAACGCGGCACGCCGTCACGATTTTGCAATCACGCTGAACGCAAGTTTTTTTGGCGCGCCCAATCCGCGTATCGTAGGAGAAAAGCGCATCTCCTACTTCGTCGGCAATTGCGGGATTCCCGAAGGCTGGCACTTTTCCGCCGGAAAAGTACTGACGCACCCGACGAAAGACGCTTTGCGCGATGTATTTGTGGTTCACAACGACGGCAAAATTTCACTCCGCGAAAGAGCCTTTGAATTACCCGCCGACACGCGGTATGCCGTCAGCGGCAGTGCGATCGTACTGCGGGATGGGCAGGTCGTTGCGCGGCCGAATGCAATGGCGCGCCATCCCCGCAGCGCGGTCGGGCTAAGCGCGGACGGGCGATCGTTGTTGATGGTTGCGGTGGATGGACGGCAAGATCAGAGCCGTGGTGTAACCCTTGACGAACTCGGCGCACTCATGCAATCGCTCGGCGCGCATCACGCGCTCAATCTTGATGGCGGCGGCAGCACGGCATTGGTCGTCAAAGACCCCGCCAGCGGTGTCTTTGCAATTGCCAATCAACTCTCCGATTTCTCGATTGGCATGCCCAACCTAAAGGTCGAGCGGCCGGTTGCCGATGTCATCGGCATCGTCATTCGCTGAGGATACCTCCATTTACCCCAATGCTTGTCTCCCCGGACTTGTTCTGGCGCCCAATTTTCATCGCAACTCAATAGGTTACAAAAATTGGGTACCGGCCCGGCGCAACCCGTGCGGTTGTTCCCGGTACAACATGGGTAAATAGAAGAACGTCTGACAAAAGCCAAACGCTGGTGCGGCTTTCCGATGTTTTCTGGCCGGAAAGCCGCATGGATGCTGGTGTCTTATCCCATTTCGCTGGGATCTATTGCTTGACCATCATGTAATTTCCGTTGGTTTTCGTCAGATGATTGATCCAGTCCACGCGGGCTTTTTTGCCCGTGGCATCGACTTCCATTTTCGCCATCGAGACTGCTTTTCCGTCGCGTTTGTAATTTTCTTCGAGCACGTTTTTCTTTACCTTGACAGAGACACTGGTGACACCCGGGTCGCCCTGGTACGGCGCATCAGTGCCGTCGGTCTTGGCGGAATAAGATTCGCCGGTTGGCTGCGTCATGTTCATCATCGCACCGTCAGATTTGTAAGTAACTTTCAAGCCGTTGTCGCTGATTTTGTCGGCTTTCTGGGCGCGCCATGCGCCGGATAATTGGTTTGTACCGTTTTTGTCGTAGGCGACGCGCGCATAGCTGGTAACACCTTTCACCACCTCGGCGTTGTTAGGAGAGTTATTGGTCGATTCACGCTGCATCGAATTCTTGTCGGTGGAGACGGCGAACTTGCTTTGTGACACGACTTTGCCAGCTTTCTTGCTGGTGACGTCGACATGAAACTCGTCGATAATTTTTACGGCGATTGTATCGGCGTAGGGATTGCCGTCGATTTTCTGATCCTTGCCGTCGGCTTTCACTACCGCCTTGAACGCGCACGACTTGCACTCGTACATTCCACCCTTGATTTCATACACGACCGGCTTGGCCGGGTAATCGATGGTCTTGATGTCGGTTTTCCAGGTGCCGTCAAACACGCTTTGCGCGGTTGCGATCACCGGAAACGACAACGCCGATGCGGTCGCCAACATGGCAGTGAAGTGCAGAGCTCTCATGGTTTCCTCCGATAGTCTTGGGAACAAAAATGTTTGAGACAAGCTGATTCTACGACGTCGCCAACATTTTGGTGGCGCCCAGCCGTGCTCGCAGCAACGGTTGCGCGAATGACACGAAGGCGCGCACGTTTGCCGATTGATGGCGCGCCGACGGGTAAACGATGTTCGCCGGAATCGGTTCGCCCTCGTATTTTTTCAGCAGCCTCGTCAGTGTGCCGGCTTTCAAATGCGCCTCGACATGGTAATGATTGAATAGTCCATACCCCACCCCCGCCGCACAAGCCAGCACGCCGGCATCCACTTGATTAGTGACCAACGCGCTATTTACCGCGACTTGAATTCGCTTGCGACCCTCGAAAAAATCCCAGTGCGTGGGTGATGTAACGCCGCTGAAACTCACGCAGCGTTGTCCCTTAAGGTCCATCGGCACCTTCGGCGCGCCGATTGACTTGATGAATGCGGGACTTGCCACCAACACGCGCCTCACCTCGCCGACCGGATGCGCGATCATCGACGAGTCAGGCAGCTTCGCAACGCGCACCGCCACGTCCATTCCTTCCTCGATCAAATCGACGACGCGGTCGAGCAGCAATAGCTCGATATGGATATCGGGATGCTGGCCGAGGAACTCCGCGACCACGGGTGCCGCAAAAGTTCGGCCAAAGGATACTGACGATGCAATCCGCAATCGACCGCGGGGGGATGCGTGGCGCGCCGAGAGGCTTTGGCGCGCGTCCTCGACGGCTGCCGTGATCTGCCGCGCGCGCTCGTAATAATCGCGCCCTTCGTCGGTAAGCGACATGCGGCGCGTGGTGCGATTCAACAGCCTTACACCCAGGTCGCGTTCCAGCGCAGCCAGCGTGCGCACCATCGACGGCTGCGACACATCGAGCGCCGCAGCCGCAGCGGTAATGCTGCCGGACTCGACGATCTTGATGAAGGCTTCGATGGCGTGAAACATATCCATACCGGAATTATTGCTGCGTTTTATGCAGTAATCAAATGTTTTATTGCCCATTTATTCATTCCGCTCCCAAGGCCAGAATGCGTTTGTCGCTGCGCCAAATCCACAGCGAACGGATTTTCCCCACCCAAACCAGCTAGATTTCAAGGAGTTTCATCATGGCAAGAATCAACGTCATCAACCCGCAAACCGCCACCGGTGCCGCAAAAAAACTGCTCGACGCGGTGCAGTCGCAACTGGGTGTCACACCCAACTTCATTCGCGTGCTCGCGAATTCACCGCAAGCG
>JAYTUX010000003.1:0-9360 GCA_043744315.1 Betaproteobacteria bacterium
CAATCCATCATGCGCGGCTCCTGTTTCTTGTCGTCATGAATCGCTCCGAACAAACACCGACCACCACACCTGTTATCGCGCCCGCGATCAAGCCGAGCCTCAGCGGCAGCGACGCGCAAAACGCCGCTGCGGTCGCGGCCGCGATCGCCGCGGCCCAATGGCTCTTGGTGTGAATCGCCGGCAATACCAGTGAAAGAAACACCAGCGGAATCGCGAAATCGAGCGACCACGCGGCCGGCACCCGCGTGCCCGCGAAAACGCCGATGGCGACCGCAACTTGCCATGCCAGCCACATGGCACCGGTGGCCCCAATGTAGTACGCGTCGATCCGCGCCGGCGGGTGCAACTTGTCGAACTTGGTCGTGATCAGGGCGAACGCGTGATCGGTGAGCAGGTACGAGAATAGCCATTTGCGAGCAGTCGGTGTGGCGCGAAAATACGGCGCGATCGCCGCGCTGTACATCATCATGCGCAGATTCACCACCAGCACCGTAATCACCACAATGATCGCCGGCGCATGTTGCGCCATCAGCGATATCGCCGCCAGTTGCGACGCCCCCGCAAAGACAATGATTGACATGGCCATCGCGAGCCACGGATCAATCCCGGCGGCGGATGCGGCAGCACCGGTGATCATGCCGAAGGGCAGATTGCCGAAAATGCCGGGCGATTGGTCACGAAGGCCGGAAAAGAAAGCTGAGCGGGTGGTGTTCACAGTATTTTGTTGTTTTCGGGCCGGCGAAGCGTGTTTCGTAAATCGTATAGGTGGCGCTGCGATACACGCCGAACGTCGCTGAATTCCCGCCTGCGCGGGAACGATGACGCCACATCGCAATTTGCCACTTGAAATCTCAATTTGAATGCCCGAAAGAGAACAATTTTAACCGCTGCCCGTGTCGGGATATTCCCGACGCATGAGAAAATACGCTCCATGATGCCAATGACTATTTACGCCGCCACGATTTTCGTTTCCGCCTTCCTGCTGTTCCTCATTCAACCCATCATCGCCAAGCAAATCCTGCCGTGGTTTGGCGGCTCGGCAGCGGTATGGACAACCTGCCTGGTGTTTTTTCAGTGCGCGTTATTGGCGGGGTATTTATATTCCGATCTCACCACCCGCAAGCTAGGCGCAAAAAAGCAGGCGATTTTGCACATCGCGTTGATCGCGATCGCGCTGGTATTGCTGCCAATCATTCCCGATGCCGTGTGGAAGCCACAAGGCGATGAGCAGCCGGGATTGCGCATACTCCTGCTACTGGCGGCGACCATCGGACTGCCCTACTTCCTGCTCGCCACCACCAGTCCACTCGTGCAGGCATGGTTTGCACGCAGCTATCCCGACAAAAGCCCATACCGCCTGTTTGCGCTGTCGAATTTGGCGTCAATGCTCGCGCTCCTCGGATATCCGTTTGTTTTCGAGCCGTGGATCACGACTCGTCAACAGGCCCTCGGCTGGTCGGTGGGGTTTGGCATATTTGCCGTGTTGATCGCGGCGTCGGCATGGACAGGATTACGCAATTCGTACGCCGAGTCGGACACGGAAAGCGCGTTAGGCGATACGCATACCGATATTCCCGACAAGCCGACGGCGACGCAAAAAGTGATATGGATTTCACTGTCCGCGATGGGCGCAATTCTGTTGCTGGCGGTATCAAATCACCTGACGCAGAACATTTCTTCGATCCCGCTCTTGTGGGTGGTACCACTGGTTTTGTATTTGATCACCTTCATTCTTTGCTTCGACGCAAAATCGGGGCAATCGAGCTGGTACCAACGCACGTTGTGGATACCGATGTTGGGCGCTTCCATCATCGCGATGGCGTGGACGCTCGCCGACAAGGACATGCATTTCATGTTGTACTGGCAGATCGGTATTTTCCTCGTCGGGTTATTCATCGCCTGCATGTTTTGCCACGGCGAATTGGCGGATCGCAAACCGCATCCCGCGCACCTCACCACGTTTTACCTGATGATCTCGATCGGCGGTGCGGTCGGCTCATTGCTGGTGGGGGTGGTCGCGCCGCTCACGCTGCCAGCGTACTATGAGTTGGAGATCTCGCTGGTGTTGCTTTCGGCGATGGTGACGGTATCGCTTTGGAAAAAATTCCACATCGGTTTCGTCGGCATCGGTGTGGCGGTCTTTGCGTTTTCGATTGCCGCGGCGATTTACACGATCAAGGAATTCCGCGAGGGTGTAGTCGTCATGACGCGCAACTTTTACGGCACACTCCGCGTCAAGGAGTATCAGCGGCCTGATGTCGAATTTCCACGCCGCTCACTGGTTCATGGCGCAATTTTGCATGGTGAGCAATATCTGGAGCCGCCCTACAATCGCTCCGCGACGACTTATTACAAAGCCAAATCCGGTATCGGTCGGATACTTTTATTGAAGGAAAAACTCAACCCCGATTGGCCACGTAAAGTCGGCATCATCGGGCTCGGCACCGGCACCATCGCGGCCTATGGCAACAAGGGCGATGTGTTCCGCTTCTACGATATCAATCCGCAAGTTGTCACGATCGCCAATCGCGACTTCACCTATCTCAAGGAAAGCGAAGCCAAAATTGAAATCTCGCTGGGCGATGCGCGCCTGAATCTCGAGCGAGAGCCGATACAGAATTTTGATGTGCTCGCGGTCGATGCGTTTTCCAGCGATTCGATTCCGGTACACCTCATCACCGAGGAAGCGGTCGGTATTTACTTGAAGCACATGAAGCCTGACGGCGTGATTGCATATCACGTCTCGAATCGTTTTCTTGATCTGAAACCGGTGGTGCAAATGATCGCGGAAAAGCACGGCCTTGCGGTGGGTTGGGTGCGTGATACCTATGACGACGGTTCCACCACCAGCGATTGGGTATTGCTCACGAAGGCGAAAAATCTGCTGTTGAAACCAGATATTCTGGAGGCAACTTACATCATTCCACCAGAGCCGGGCTGGCGGTTGTGGACGGATGATTTCAATAATTTGGTGCAGGTGATGAAGTAGGCGTTGAAGCAACTCCCCAAACAACACCTGTCATCCTGAGCAACGCGAAGGATCTCGTTGCGCCGAGATCCTTCGCGTTGCTCAGGATGGCAGCATTCTATTTCGCACGATAACTACAACCACTTCCGCATCGAATACCCGCCGATCCAGGGCCGCTCCATCGCGGCGCGGAAAATCTGCCGGCCCCATTTGAATTCCTTGTAGCACCACAAAGCGCCACATGTCACGCAAGACTTTCAGCCGGTCGCGCCAGGGTAGTGCCATCAAGGCTTTCGGGAAGTCCGCTTCATGCGGGCGGTCGAACGCGATCTTTACCGGGTTCCACTGATCCGATGTGCGCCGCACTTCAGAAGCGATCATTTGGCGATACATTTCCGCAACGGGACGATTGCGTAAGTTGGCCTCGACCACCGCCTCGCCGCAAATGGCACCCGAATGCAGCGCGCAACTCATGCCCTCGCCAATCATATTCAGGAAGCCCGCGGCCTGACCGGTGATCAGCACATTGCCTTTGCCGAACACGTAGCGGTTGATCAACGATGGCCCAAAATTCTCGCCGCAGCCTTCGTCATCGAGTGGCGGACCGAGGCGCACACCGTGCTTATCGGCCAAATAATTGACGACGTTCTGATGCTTCGCCGCAAAATTATCGCCGCGCTTGAAACCGACGCCGACAATTTGCCGGCCATCGCGTGCATGGCTCCAGGTGTAGTGCCCGAGACCGGGATGAAACCAAAAATGGAAATACTGCTCATCGAGCGGGCACTCGATGATTTCGTGGAATTTCTGACCCACAAAGAACCATGGGATCGATTGCGGGTACTCCGGGTAAATCGCACGCGTCACCAATGAACTCGGGCCATCCGCGCCAATCACTTTGCGCGCGCGGAATTCGATCGGCTCGCCGTGTTTTCTCGCCTGCACCATCACATGATCGCCGTTGTCCTGCAATCCGGAGAACGAAGTTTGATCGTGAATTTCTGCGCCGCTTTTTTGAATCGCCCAGTGGTCGGAAAATTTTCGGTGCAGATGTGGCGTGGTGCCGCCGAAAAAATCCATCGACATCGATACCATGCTGGGAAAATGAAACGTGACGCCCTTGCACGACAGCGGCTCATGCAACACTTCGCGCGGCAACGGGCCGAAATTTTCGATCAGGAAACGATGCCCGCGTGGCGATAAAATGCCGCTGCAAATTTTGTGGCGTGGCAATTCCTTGCGTTCAAGAATGATGGTCTCAAGCCCGGCGTCCACCAGGCGTTTAGCGGTTGCAGCAGCCGCAAGACTCGCACCGACAATGACGACGTCAACGCTGCGCATCAGACGGCCTCGCTCTGCTTGCGCGCAATCACTTGCTTATCCGCCACGTCGGCCAAATGCACAATGGGGATATCGGTAACTCGCGCCAGCGCGGCACCATCCTCAAGGCTCTCGACCACAATTCGCTCAATCTTGCGGCCTTGCAGAAGCCAACGCGCCTGAGCGTCGCTGTCGGTTGCGGTCTTGCCGAGCCGTTGCGGAAGGCTTTGCGCCGTCGCAGGAATGGCGATGCGCTGCAAGTCAAGATTGAAGGCGCAGCCAATTTCGTTGCGCAGTATCGAATAGTATTTGACCAATCGCTCATAGTCCGAATGATAGGCGCGTGGCTCGATCACGTAGAGATCGCTCTTGCGAAGCGCGATGCGAATAGCGGGAAGCATGCTGAGGGCTTCGCCGAGGCTTTGCACTTTGATCGCTGGTCGCCATGTACGCAAATGACGCAATAACAATCCATCGGCACCGATGACACGCTCTGCGCCCCGCAGTGGCGCGAGAAATTCGGCAAGGCGCATTGGAGGAATTTCTGCGCTGGCCTCTAATTTAAGTGCGATATCGGCGCCGTCATCGTTGCATATCGCGGCCGCGCCACCGAGCATCGCCTGTATTCGCGAGGACAATTGTCCGTCGCAGAAATAGCCCGCGCTCAACAACAAACGTGTATGTGTCGATTCGCCCGCTACCGGTATGGGTCGCCCCGATGGAAACGCGCCGGTAACGCGATTCGGCTCCAACACCGCCAATTCACGCCGCAATCCCAACAACATCGGCACCAACGCGATATTTTCCGGGCATACCGGCTCGCAGGCCATGCACAACGTGCAGCTATCGATGGAATCGGCAATGTCCGCTACCCTGACGCCATTCTGCAAAGCCTTATTGCGCCCATGCGGCGTCATGGTGATATCGCGCGTCCGCCGCCACACGGGGCACACTAGCAGGCAAAGACTGCAACCACTGCAGGCACCGTAATCCTTGTCGGCCGCTCTCATCGTCAATGACATCATCAAAACACCACTCCACGATTCAGGATCATCGCCGGGTCAGCCGCTTTTTTCATTGCCAGGTGTTTGTCGACGATGGCATCGCCAAACACGCGGCGGATGTAGCCTTTCATCATGCCGCCGAAACGGTAGTAGCTGCCGCCGACATCGACCCCGATATCATAGATCGCGTTCTTGAACGATTGCAGGGTGTCGCGGCTGTAGAACTTGCCTTCCATCATCGGCTCGAATTCGCAGCCATAGGCCCAGCCTTTTGCGTCAGGCGGAATGCAAGACATTTCGTAATGTGCTCGGTGATCCTCGCGCAGTTTGATGCCGACGCAATACAAGGTGTAGTGGGGGAAATATTTTCGACATACGGTATTGCCGCGCTCCACGGCATCGATGAATTTCTCAATCGAGGTGGCGAGATCAGGAATCACCATTTGCCGGCTGCCCCAGTGCTTCCAGACCGCGCGCGAAAATACCACCGTACGATCCTGCATCACACCGTCCTGTACAAATTCCGGGCGGCGAAACTCGGGAAATACATCGCGCTTGCGCTTCAGCAAATACATCGCCTCGGCGATTTTCCATGGCCGCAACGCGTAGCGCGCCACCATCAACATCGCAAATCCCAACTCGCCATGACCCCGCACCCGCGCTTGCCAATTGACGTCGAACGCCGCTTCGCGTTCCGCCGAATCGAAACCCACCAGCAGATTCACGGCGCAATCCATGATGGTCAAGATGCCGCAATAATCACTCGCATCCTGCATATCGATCATTTGCATGTCTTCGATCGCGGTGCGTAACGACGCGTAATAAAAATAGCGCATGCGCAGCGGCGTGTAACGGCGGATTTTCAATGTGACTTCCGTAATCACACCAAATTGGCCATAGCCCAGAATAACCCGCTGGAACAATTCGGCGTTTTCGGTATCGGAACATTCAACGATGTCGCCGCGCGGCGTCACCACCTGCAACGCGATCGCCTGATCGGCGCTGCAACCAAAGCGCGGCGAGTTGACATCAATGCCGCCGACCCCCAGCGTGCCACCGACGGAGGACGTCATGTTTAACGGCGCGGACAAATAATCCATGCCCACGCGCCGTAATTCCTCGGCGAGGCCGTGCCAGAAAATTCCGGCTTCGGTGCGCACCGTCAGTTGTTCGGCATCTATTTGCAATACGCGACTCATGCCGGTCATATCCAGCAACACACCGCCGAAGGCGACCGATTCTCCTTCGGTCGTCAATCCGCCGCCGCGCACGGTCACAGGCACGGAAAATTCCTGGGCAGCTTTCATGAGTGCAGCGATCTGCGAGGCGTCGCGGGCAATGACCACGCCGTGTGGCATTCCGTAAGCAGTGCCGCCCGCATCGGTCGCGAACACGCCACGCGTGGCGAGATCCTCGCGCAATTCAACACCCGTTTCGCGCAACGTTCCGGCGAACCTCAACCAGCCTTCGCCTTCCCAGCGGGATGGGTTGGTTTGTTGGCGGGTGATGCCGACCAGCGAATCGGTGCCGACGGGACAAAAGCCGAGGGGGCGGGTTTCGGATAGGGTGAGTGGAGATGCGTGGGCGGTCATTGTGAAGGGGGTTAAATGGTCACCCGGCATGATACAGGCATGCCGTATCGCCTTTCCTGCGATGCGTGACGTTGAGTCCGGTCGGAAGCTATCGCTCGCAGGATGGGTGAAGCGCCGCAATACCCATCATTGACCAGTATCGGTGATGGGTAGCGGTGCGCGCCACCCATCCCACAGACTGCCGTTTGCGAGATTCAAAAAAACTAACCCACCTTTAACACCAGCTTCCCGTAATTCTCGCCGCGAAACAGCATCCCCAGCACTTCCGGAAAGCGATCGATGCCTTCCTCGACATGCTCCTTGGACACCATTTTCCCTTCGCGCAGCCATTGCCCCATCTGTGCCGCGCCCTCTTTGTACCGCGCCGCGTAATCGAATACCACGATACCTTCCATTCTGGCGCGATTGACCAGCAGCGATAAGTAGTTGGCCGGCCCTTTGACCGGCGTCGTGTTGTTGTATTGCGAGATGGCACCGCAGATCACAATGCGCGCTTTCAAATTGATGCGCGTCAAAACGATATCGAGAATTTCGCCGCCGACGTTGTCGAAATACACATCCACGCCACCGGGGCACGCCACTTTCAAACCCACCCGCACGTCCTGATTCTTGTAGTCCACGCAGGCATCGAAGCCGAGTTCGTTGACGGCATACGCACACTTTTCCGGCCCGCCCGCAATGCCGACCACGCGGCAGCCCAGAATCTTGGCCACCTGGCCCACCGTAGCGCCCACTGCGCCGGTTGCACCGGAGACGACGACCGTCTCCCCTGCCTTGGGTTGCCCGGACTCCATAAGGCCGAAATAAGCGGTCATGCCGGGCATGCCCAGCACGTTGAGATAGGTGGTTAATGGTGCCAATGCGGAATCGACCTTGGTAAAGCCACGTCCGTCGGTCACGCACCAGGTTTGCACATTGAGCATCCCCGAGACCTTGTCGCCGACAGCGAACTTCGGATTTTTCGATTCGACGACTTCACCCACGCCACCGGCGCGCATCACTTCGCCCAAACCGACCGGTGCGATGTAGGACTTGCCTTCGTTCATCCAGCCGCGCATGGCGGGATCGAGAGACAGGAACAGCGCCTTGACCAGTATTTGGCCTTCCTCCAATGCGGCAATCGGCTCGTCGGTGAATGAGAAATCACTTCGCTTGGCCTCGCCCATCGGGCGGGAGGTGAGTCGAACGACGCGGTTCATGGCGGGCATGGAAAACCTTTCAAGGCCTGAAAATGAAAAAGCCGGCAACGCGAAACTCGCGTCACCGGCTTGTTGATGCGAGAAACCGATTACTTCAGGTGCGAAGAGACCAGCTTGGTCATTTCAAACATTGAAACGACTTTCTTGCCGCCGAATACGGCTTTCAGCTTTTCGTCGGCATTGATCATGCGGCGATTGACGGCGTCTTGCAGTTTGTTTTTCTTGATGTAGTCCCACAATTTTTTGGTGACTTCGGTACGGGGCATCGGTGCGGCACCGATGACCGCGCCAAGCACCGAACTGATGTTCATGGGCTTCATGAAGGCCGCATTGGGCTTGCGCTTGGCGGCGGGCTTCTTGGGAGCAGCGGCTTTTTTAGCTGCGGGCTTCTTGGCAGCGGGCTTCTTGGCAGCGGGTTTTTTCGCTGCGGGTTTCTTTGCGGCAGGTTTTTTTGCCGCGGGTTTCTTGGCTGCCGGTTTCTTGGCAGCGGGTTTTTTTGCAGCGGGTTTCTTTGCAGCCATGTAATTCCTCCAGTCTGTTGTCGGAAATTCCCAATCACTTGCGGCGGAGCTTCCCTGTTTCAGAGAGTGAATCCGACCACAGGCGCAAATATAACGCATTCTTTGCAGAAATGTGCAACCGCTCGTTGTATGCACGCAACGCATCGTTCCAGCGGAAATTTCGCGCGTCACTCTTGGAAGGATTAAGATTGCAGGTTTTTGAAAATCCCTATGCACACAACACCTCTACTTTCTGCGCTCGAATTGCACGCACCACACGACAGCGAAGAACACGCGCATCGCAACGACACCATCGCATTTATCGAGCGCCATCTACACGCTTGGTGGCAGCGATCCACACTCGAAGGACACGTTACTTCATCGGCATGGGTGTTGAATTTTTCGCGCACGCATGCGCTGTTGTTGCATCACGCAAAACTGAATCGGTGGTTGCAGCCCGGTGGGCATCTCGATGACACCGATACGACACCAGCCGATGGCGCCATGCGCGAAGCGCACGAAGAAACCGGGCTCGATACGCTGCAGCTTGTGAGCCAAAAACTTTTCGATGTCGATGTACACGCCATTCCCGCGCGCGGGCCGGAACCCGCGCATTTGCATTACGACCTTCGATACCTCATCATTTCATCCGGGAATGCGCTGGCGCTTTCGGATGAATCCTTCGCAGCACGCTGGATCGCTCTCGACGAACTTGTGCGTACACCGTTAGAACAAAGTATTGCGCGCATGGCCGACAAATCACTTCACCTTGAGCAC
>JAYTUX010000004.1:0-9357 GCA_043744315.1 Betaproteobacteria bacterium
ACACATGGCAAATAAAAAAGACCTCTACGACATTCTCGGCGTCAATCGCGACGCGAGCGATGAGGACATTAAAAAATCTTATCGCAAACTCGCGATGAAATACCATCCGGATCGCAATCCCGATAGCAAAGACTCCGAAGAAAAATTCAAGGAAGCGAAAAGCGCCTACGAAATTCTTTCCGAGCCGGAAAAACGCCGCGCCTACGATGCCTATGGTCACGCCGGTATTAATCCGCAAGGCGGCGGGCCAGGCGGCGAGGGCATGGGCGGTTTCTCGGAAGCGTTCGGCGATATTTTCGGCGAGATCTTTGGCGGGCGCGGCGGACGCGGCGGTCAACAGGTCTATCGTGGTGCCGATCTCAGATACAACATGGATATCACGCTTGAGCAGGCGGCGCGCGGTACCGAGACCAAGATCCGCATTCCGAGTCTGGATGAATGCGGCACCTGCCACGGCAGCGGAGCCAAGCCGGGCACGCAGCCCAAGACCTGCCATACCTGCAATGGCCAGGGCCAAGTGCGGATGCAACAAGGATTCTTCTCGATTCAGCAAACTTGCCCGACCTGTCACGGCAATGGCAAAGTCATCCAGGATGCATGTGTCACCTGCTCAGGATCCGGGCGCATCAAGAATCACAAAACACTGTCGGTGAAAATTCCATCCGGGGTTGACGATGGGGATCGCATCCGCCTCTCCGGCGAGGGCGAAGCCGGCATGAACGGCGGGCCACCGGGTGATTTGTACGTGGTGGTGCAATTGAAGCCGCACGCGGTCTTCCAGCGTGAAGGCGCGGATTTGCATTGTGAAATGCCCATCAGTTTCACCATTGCAGCACTCGGTGGCGACATCCATATTCCGACATTGGACGGCGAAGCGAAGATCAAGATTCCGCCCGAAACGCAAAGCGGGCAGGTATTCCGATTGCGTGGCAAGGGCATTCGCCCTGTACGTCAGACCTCCGCTGGCGATTTGATGTGCCACGTCGTCGTCGAGACGCCGGTGCGCCTCACCGACCGCCAGAAAGAGTTGCTGCGCGAACTTGAAGAGATCAACAAGAAAGATGGCGATCGGCACAATCCGCGCGCAAAAAGTTTCATGGACAAGGTGAAAAACTTCTTCGCGGGATAGTCGCGTCACGGCCGTGGCCGCCCACTCATGAATTGACACCCGAGTCACGGCATTTGAAGGCGCCACCAAGATTTTTCATTCAGACTACAACCATTTTCGTCCCCTTTGCCAATGCGGGGCTTCGCGCGTGAACGCGCGTGGTTGCAACGAAAAGTGTCGTTCGAGGAGGAAAAACAATGAAGAAGATTCGAGTGTTCGCCTGTGGTGGCCTATCGTTACTATTGGCATTCTGCGCCGACGCGCCTGCCCAAGGCGTTAATTCGACCACGATATTGATCGGTCAATCGGCGGCGCAAACTGGCCCGGCGCAGGAACTGGGCAAGGAGATGAAAGCGGGCGCCGAAGCCTACTTCGACGCGATTAACAAGGCCGGCGGCATCAATGGCCGCAAGATCAAATTGATCTCGCTAGACGATGGCTACGAACCCGACAAAGCCGTTGCTAATACAAAGAAATTGATCGATGAGGAAAAGGTGCTCGCCTTGTTCGGCTATGTCGGTACGCCAACGTCGAACGCGGCGTTGCCAATCTTTACCGAGGCTAAAGTTCCGTTTATCGGCGCCTTCACCGGCGCGCAAAGTTTGCGCGATCCGTTCAACCGCTACATTTTCAATGTGCGCGCCAGCTACTTCGATGAGACCGAGGAAATCGTCGGCCATCTGGTGCAGCAGGGCATCAAGAAAATTGCCGTGTTCTATCAGAACGATGCGTATGGCAAGGCCGGCCTCGCCGGCGTCGAGCGCGCGATGAAAAAACGCATGCTTGAAATTGTCACGACCGCGACAGTCGAACGCAACACCGTCGATGTTGCAGGTGCCGTGGCGACGCTGTCGAAGTCAAAGTCTGAAGCCATCGTCATGATCGGTGCCTACAAGAGTTGTGCCGCGTTTATCAAGGCGATGAAAATCGCGGGCGCACTCCAACAATTTTGGAACTTGAGTTTTGTTGGCTCCAAGGCGCTGTCGAAGGAACTCGGCGAAGAAGGCCGTGGCGTGCAAATTTCACAAGTGATGCCGTTTCCGTGGTCGGGCGTTTCGTTGGTTGTGCGTGAATACCAGACTCGTATCGGTGGACCGGAAAACTATTCCTTTACGTCGCTGGAGGGCTTTATCGCTGCAAAAGTGTTGGTGGAAGGACTGAAGCGCGCCGGGAAAAACCCAACCCGGGAGTCACTCGTCGATGGGCTCGCCAGTATGGGGAAAACCGACCTCGGCGGTTTCACCGTGAGCTACACGCCAACCAATCACAACGGATCGAGTTTCGTGGATCGGACAATCATTTCCAAGGGGGGAACGTTCAAACGCTAGCGAGTGTAGTGCGTCGCAATTTCTGGAACATTAAAACGCATCTTATTACGCCAGACGGCGTTGCACATCCTCGTGATAGTCGCGGCTAGCGCTGCGGTTTGCTCCTTGTCTGTCGCAACAATCCATCGTTTTTCTTAGCTCCGGAAATTGTGACGCACTACACTTGATCGTAAGCCTGCTTCAGCCAGCGTTTCACTTCAAGGTCGAAATCTTCAAGGCTCGCGATGCGCACGCGATGGCTGACCATGCCGTTCCACTTTCCCGCCGGCTCCAGACGTCCCTCAGGTGCCACGCCAGGCAGATTGAGCCCGATATCCAGCCGTGTGGGCGTCGATGGTTCCAGCAGTGCGAATTGTTTTCCACGCCGCAGGCTCACGCAGGTCTTCTTGCGCGCGAGTTCGATATCATGCCCGAACGTGCCGACCGTCTTGGTGATAGCCGTGTAAATTGGTCGCAGATTCACTTTCGCACCTGCGAATAACGCATCGATCGGATCTTCCTCGGCAATCACGTCCGATCGGCGCGCATCATGGGCAATCATGTTGGCATAGCCGTGGCTCATTGGCCCGGCGCTTTTCAGATACGCGACCACATCGGCATGATTCGACGCACCAAGTTTGCGTGCGATATCGATCCAGGCGGCAAACGTCTTTCCGGTCCGCGCCTCGAGGTTCTCGCGCATCCGCGCACCAGCGTCGGCTGAATTTTGCATAGCGAGAGGGATTTATTTTTTGACCGGCGTGTTTTTCACTTCACGCCGCAATACTTTGCCAACATTGGTCTTGGGAAGTTCATCCCAGAATTCGACAATGCGCGGTAATTTGTAACCGGTCAGGTTTACTTTGCAGTGGTCCAATACAATTACTTTCGTGAGCGCGGGATCTTTTTTGACGATCACCACCCGCACCACTTCGCCCGACTTTTCATCGGGGGCCGCCACCGCGCAAACCTCCAGCACACCGGGGCACATCGCCACCACATCTTCGATTTCGTTCGGGTACACGTTGAATCCCGATACCAGAATCATGTCTTTCTTGCGGTCGACGATTTTGAAATAGCCTCGCTCGTCCATGATGCCGATATCTCCGGTCTTGAATGCACCGTCGCGCGCCATCACCTGCGCTGTTTCTTCTGGACGCTGCCAATAGCCTTTCATCACTTGCGGGCCTTGAATACAGATTTCACCGCGCTCGCTAGGCGGCAGGATATTTTCGTCGTCGTCGCGGATGGTCATGATGGTGGACGAAATCGGCAGCCCGATGCAACCATTGAAATGGTCGAGCGTCATCGGATTGATACATGCGGCGGGTGAGGTTTCGGTCAGGCCATAGGCTTCGATCAGCGCTCTGCCCGTCACCGCTTTCCACTGCTCGGCGACCGCGCGTTGCACCGCCATGCCGCCACCAAGGGAAAGTTTCAAGGCGCTGAAATCGATCTTGTCGAAACCCGGCGCGTTTAGCAGCGTATTGAACAACGTGTTCACCCCGGTGAGTACATTCCAGCGGCGCGACGAGAGTTCATGGATAAAACCGGCCACGTCGCGAGGATTCGGAATCAGCACGTTTTCGCAACCGAGCTTCATGAAGACCAAGCTCGAACTCAGCGCGAAGATGTGATAAAGCGGTAGCGGTTGGATCACCACCTCGCGCCCGACGTCGAGCTTGCCGCCCGTCCAGGCGCTGACCTGTTCCATGTTAGCCACCAGATTGCGGTGCGTCAGCATCGCCCCTTTCGAGACGCCGGTGGTGCCGCCGGTGTATTGCAGGAAGGCCAAATCTGCAGCGGTCATTTCAGGTGGCACCAAGCTCGCCGAACGGCCCAATGCCAGTGCTGCTTTCAACGATATCGCACCGGGCAGATTCCACTTCGGCACCAGTTTCTTTTTGTGCTTGACGGCATAGTTAACAATGAATGATTTCGGAAAACTCAACAGATCGCCCAATTGCGTCGTGATCACTTGCCTGACCGAAGTTTTGCCGATCACCTGCTCGAGTGTGTGCGCAAAATTTTCGACAATCACAATTGCAACTGCGCCGGAATCTTTTAGTTGGTGCTCGAGTTCGCGCGGCGTGTAAAGTGGGTTGCAATTCACCACCGTCAATCCCGCGCGCAAGATGCCAAAAACGGCGACCGGATATTGAAGGATATTCGGCATCATTATCGCAACGCGTTCGCCTTTGGCGAGTTTCAGCGTGCCTTGCAAATATCCAGCAAGCGCCATCGCCTGCCGATCGAGTTCGGCGTAGCTGAGCGTCTTTCGCATGCAGGTAAACGCCGGAAGATTGCCGAATTGGCGGCACGCCTGATCAAAAATGTCGTTGATCGAGGCATAGCGATCCGGATTGATTTCCGCCGGCACCCCTTCGGGGTAGGCTTCCAGCCAGATTGGATTTACGCTGGGTGTGACGTTTTCCATCGCTGTCGCTCCTCGGGTACGTTCTTGCGCAATTTTGGGTGGTTACGCGCAGTATTTTTTAGGTTTCGACAATATTAGCCTAATGCCCTCGCAAATTCGAAAACGCCACGGTCTAGTATGTTTACTCTAATGGTTGCGCCTAACATTTGATCATGCGTTGCAAGGCTGGCATCGCGAACCGGATATTTTTCAGCCGCCCACCATTTGCGAGCCAGCAATTTAACCCCTCGAAGGAGATCAACATCATGGCATCCAGACTCAAGAAAACCGTTCGCTCCACCCAATCCACCAACCCGGTTGGTGATCTCGCCGGCAAGCTTGGCGCGATCGCATCCAGCCTTGGCTCGCAGCCTTCCGCGAAGCAAGTGATGGAATCTGCACAACAAATCTGGCTCGCCGGTCTGGGCGCATTTTCCAAAGCGCAAGACGAAGGCAAGAAAGTCTTCGACACGCTGGTGAAACAGGGCGAGCACCTCGAACAGCAAACCCGTACTGTCGCCGAAGCCACGCTTGAAACCGCTAAAGAACAAGCGAGCAAGACGTTTCAAATGGCATCGGGACGATTCGACAAACTGGAACACGTGTTTGAGACCCGCGTTCACAATTCCTTGAACCGTCTGGGCGTACTCACCAGCAAGGATGTCGAAGCACTGTCGAAACAAGTGAGCGAACTTTCCGACGCGGTGCGTGCCTTGCTCGCGCAGGAAAAGCGTGCCGGTGTACGCCCCGCCGCGAAAAAACCTGCAGCCAAAGCCGTGGTCAAGAAAGCTGTCTCCAAGAAGCCTGCTGCGCGCACCAAGCGCCGCTAAACACCCATTCGGCGCCGCTCCCAAAGAGCGTTCGCCAATGTCTCCTCCTCGTCCTGCTTACAGGACGATTCGCCCCGAAATCGCAAGGTTTCGGGGCTTTTTTTGCGGATGAGGGCTTAGCCATGGCGACTGAATGCCACATAACGATGACAAAAGGCTGCTAGAGGTGCCACGCATTTTGCACCATGGTGACCGCCCTACTTTGTCAATGCCACCCTTAACAACTCCAGCGCGCCTGGATCCTCGATCGTTGTGAGATCGCCGGTGTCACGCCCCTCGCACAAAGCCTGAATCGCTCTGCGCAGCAATTTTCCCGAACGTGTTTTCGGCAACGCGGTGACGAAGTAGACATGCGCGGGTCGGCCAATCGCGCCGAGGGCTTTATCCACGGTCGCCATGACTTCCTTTTCATGCGCCGCGGCGAGTTCGGGGGTGGCAGTTTTGGACACGTCTTTCACAACCGCGAAGGCGATCGGCACCTGGCCTTTGATCTGATCCGCGACTCCCACCACGGCAACTTCGGCGATGTTGGAATGATTCTGCACTGCCTCCTCGATTTCGCGTGTGCCCAAGCGGTGGCCCGCAACGTTGATGACATCGTCGGTGCGGCCCATGATGTAGTAGTAGCCGTCCTTGTCGCGCGTGGCCCAATCGAAGGTGGTGTAGACCTGCTCATCCTTGAATTGCGAGAAGTAGGTTTTGACAAAGCGATCATCGTCGCCCCAGATGGTGGTCATGCAGCCGGGCGGCATCGGCGGCACGATGCAGAGTACGCCTTTCTCGTCGGCGGCGACGGGTTGGCCGGTTTCTTCGTGTTTCAGTTTCAGGTTATAGCCATAGGTGGCGAAGCTCGGTGAGCCGAGTTTGCGCGGTGTGTCTTCGATGCCGGGTTGCGCGGAGAGGATTGGCCAGCCAGTTTCAGTTTGCCAGTAGTTGTCAATAACGGCCACGCCCAATCCCTTTTCGATCCAGTCGGAAGTCGGCTGATCGAGCGGCTCGCCAGCGAGGAATAAATATCGGAGTGATGAGAGATCGTACTTGGTAAGGAACGAAATATCCTGCTTCTTCAATACGCGGATCGCGGTGGGTGAGCTGAACATCACCGACACCTTGTAATGCTGAACAATATTCCACCACACGCCCGGATCGGGTCGCAGCGGCACACCGTCGTACATGATCGTGGTTGATCCATTGATTAGTGGGCCGTAGATGATGTATGAGTGCCCCACCACCCAGCCGATGTCGGAGGTGCAAAAGTAAGTCTCACCCGGCGCGCACGCATAGATGTGCGGCATCGAGGCCGCGAGTGCGACCGCGTAACCGCCGGTATCGCGTTGCACGCCCTTGGGTTTGCCGGTGGTGCCGCTGGTGTAGAGAATGTAGCTCGGGTGCGAGGATTCCACCCATTCGCACGGCACAATATCGTTCAGGTGACGATTGCGCAACACGCTGAAATCCATGTCGCGGCCGGGGATCGCAATCATGCTTTTATCCAGCCCGCGATTGACGATGACGACATGCTTCGGCGGATGCTCGGATAATTTGATCGATTCGTCGGTGAGCGGTTTCAGCGGAATGATTTTGCCCATGCGCGAACCGGCATCAGCCGTGATCATCACTTTCGGTTTCGCGTCATCGATGCGCGCCGCGAGTGAAGCCGCCGCGAAACCGCCAAACACCACCGAGTGAATCGCGCCAATGCGAACGGTCGCGAGCATTGCAAATACCGCCTCGGGAATCATCGGCATGTAGATCAAGACCCGGTCGCCTTTGCCGACGCCGAGGGATTTCAACACCGCCGCGAAGCGATTGACCTCGTTGAATAAATCACGATAGGTGAAGGTGCGGGTTTGATCGACTTCGGAAGAAATCCATACCAACGCATTTTGCTCGGCGCGAGTGGCGAGATGGCGGTCGATGGCGTTGTAGCAGAGGTTGGTTTCACCGCCGACGAACCAATTGGCGAAAGGTGGTTTGGAAAAATCGCAAACCGTGTCGAAAGACTTGACCCAATCGATACGTGCAGCTTGTTCGGTCCAGAATTTTTCGGGATGCGCGATCGAGCGCGCGTGGAATTGTTGGTAGGTTTCCATGGTGTGCTCCAAATCACTTCTCTCTTGGGACAAGGGTACACTTGAAGAGACGTCGACGTCGCCGCATGGCGGCGGGTGATGGGAAACGGTTGTGCAACGTCTTCAACAGTCCCCGATCAACCAAGCAGCCTCTCGGACCTAAGGTGAATCGACTGCAAAATGAGCTGGCCGGTGCATATTTCGCCGCTTGTCCACGCCAATGGAACAACCATTGGTTTGAAAATCGTCAAAATCTGCCCTCGCCCAGCTCATTTTTAGTTACGGCATACCCTAAAGGTTAGCCTCCTCTGAAAATTCGTTTTCGCTTCGATTCCTTAAGTCTGACAGGCTGCTACGCCAACACCGTCTTAATCGCGTCCAGCAAGCCCTTCGACTTCGCCGGTTTCGTCAGGTATCCATTCGCGCCCAGCTTCAACCCCTTCAAAATATCATCGAGCGCACCCAGGCTGGTGAGCATCAGCACTGGCATATCCTTCAACGCCGGGTGCTGCCGAATTCGATTGAGAATGTCAAAACCGTTTGCGTCAGGCATCAATACATCGAGAATCACGAGGTCCGGCGAAACCTTTAATCCGGCAACGATGCCCTCGCGATTGGCCGCGAGCTTGACCTTGAATTTGTTGGCCTCAAGGATGCGGGTCAGCAGTGTCGCCGTCACTTCATCGTCTTCGACCACCAGCACCAACGGCGGGGTACCCTTCGGCTTGCGGCTGGGGGCAGCCTTGTTGATGCGTACAAAATAACCGTTGCTGGTGAGTTTGGATTCGCCGATCACGGCTTCCTCGGAAAGCCTCGCTTGTTCCTGCGGTGTCGTATCCGGTTCCTTGACTTTGGTTTCCTGCGCGAACAACTGCGTGAAATCAAGATCGAATGGATCGTCGTTGGGAGAGGAGGTCATTAGGGAAATCTTGGCGGTATGAAGTCGAGGGTATGTGGTTGTGTGATTTCGCTACGTGGCGTATGCGGCATCCATTTTAGTGGATTGCTGCCGTTGCGCTTGGAAAGGTTCGCAGAAAACAACTTGTGTTCAAAAGGATGCTTCACTCCTGTCTGCGCTCAATTTTCAGGGCCGCACGTCAACGACGGTTCGCCCGCGTACCTTGCCCGCGAGAATCTGCACAGCTTGCTCAATGGATTGTGACAGGCCAATTTCGGTCGTGATTGCATCCAACCGGGCTCGATCCAGCGTCGTGGCAAGCAATTCCCATGCGCGGCGGCGGCGCAATTGCGGTGCGTTCACGCTATCGATCCCGGCCAGCGTCACGCCGCGCAAAATGAAGGGCGCCACGCTACCGGGCAGATCCATGCCCTGCGCGAGTCCGCAGGCCGCCACCACGCCACCATATCGGCATTGGGCGAGCGCATTTACCAGCGTGTGCGAACCGACCGAATCGACAACGCCTGCCCAGCGCTCTTTTTGCAGCGGTTTGCCGGCGCTCGATAGTTCATTGCGATCGATTGCACTGGCCGCACCCAGCGATTGCAGAAAGGCAGCTTCTTCCATGCGACCGGTCGATGCGACCACCGAAAAACCGTGCGCCGCCAGCAACGTGATCGCCACACTGCCGACGCCACCTGCCGCGCCGGTCACTAGAATTTCACC
>JAYTUX010000005.1:0-9356 GCA_043744315.1 Betaproteobacteria bacterium
CGCGCATCGCGCAACACCAGTCTTGCCCCGGCAGGCCCGGAAAAATCACCTTCACCCACGCGTTCGCCGCCGATGACAACACCTTCGGTACTCGAATAGCCGACCTTGCCGCGGCACTTCTCATTGCCCGCAGCGACCAAGGCCGCGAGCAGTCGCACGGCGGTGGTCTTGCCATTGGAGCCGGTAACCAATGCAACCGGAATATCGTGCAACACTGACCACGGCACGTTTTCGACAGCGGGCAAATCAGCCAGTGGCCAGGTTCGGCTGCCCGCGCCAGCGCCCAACGAAACCTCGTTGTCGTCAGCAAGCAAGGGGATGTTGCGCTGCTGCGCTGCCATACGAAGCGCTACCAGCGCGGGATTTCTCTCCGTCGCCGCGCGGGCCGAGAAGGTGGCGACGACGACGGAAAAATCCGTCCCCAATTCATGCAATTGATCGAACGGCGGCTCAATAGGGGCAGCAAATTCAGGCCCGAATATTCGGCTCGCCTGCTCCCAGGCCCACTCATTTACTTCGGTCGCCGTGAACAGTTCATCGACCGGCGCGGCGAAGGCCAGCAAAGTACCACCGGCATGCTGCAGCACGATAACCGGCCCTTCATCCCAACCCAAGGCGCTGCGCAGCGCGGCGACGGATACTCGCCAGCGTTTGTGTGCCGATGCATCTTCTACAGTCGGTCCGAGCGTTTCCAACACGACACCGGCTCCGGCAGAAAAACGATTGTGTCCGGTCAACCGCCGCGAGTCGGCGAAGCAGGTGTTGGGTTCCGGCAGTTCGTCTGGTACAAGTGGCGCGTTCAGAATCAGTCGTCGCTTTCTTTAACAAAGCGCAGGCCGCGCTCGTCGCGAACGAATCCTGCCGCTTCCAGTGCCGCGTCGCCAGAGATATTGGAATCGTTTTGCTCTTCCAGCGCTGCATCGCTGCTGCCGCCGGGGCGCTTGGCCGATTTGGATGTCGGCGTCCCGCCATCTTCCGATGCTTCGGTAGTCGATCCTGCCGCGCGAAATTTCGTCACCTGCTTCCATGAGCGCGCCAACGCATCGGCGAAGATCAACAACAGATCGCCTTGCTGGCCCATTTTCAGCGCGGCGTCGATTGCTTCCTGCTCGTCGGGAATGATGCTGATGGCATTTTCGACGACGCCTTTCGCGCGCAGGACTTTGGCGATCATGCCGGGAATTTCATCGCCGTCGCGTCCGCGCAGCGAGTCGTCGCGGCGGCAGATGTAGTGATCAAAACGTCCGGCCACGACCTCCGCAATCGCCACCACGTCTTCATCGCGCCGATCGCCTGGCGCGGAAATCACAACGATCCGCCTGCCCTGTGCGTCCAGCCGCTCTGCCAGGTCGGCCATCACGCCGATCGCGTGCGCATTGTGCCCGTAATCGAAAATCACCTTGAACGGATGCTCGTCATAAACGTTCATGCGTCCCGGCGCCTGATAGAAGGTCGTATCGAATGTGCGCAAACCCTGACGGATGGCATCGAGCTTGACGCCTAACGAAAACGCCATCGCCGCTGCGAACATCGCGTTCTGCACGTTGTGCATGGCGCGGCCTTCCAGCGTGGCGGGAATGAGGTGTGTCCACATCAATGGAATGTGGCCACCCTTGTCGTAAATCGTGATCATCTGGCCGTTGACACCGGCTTCCAGTGCGCACGCACGCCCACCGGCTCGGATGTGTTCGCGCACTACCGCGTGCTGCGGATTCAGGGTGACGTAGCAAATGCTTTTCGCCTCCGTGTCCGCGGACATCTTGATCACATGGGGATCGTCAGCATTGAGCACCGCGCAATCCTTCGCCACCTCGACGATGATGCGTTTTACTTCCGCCAATTGTTCGAGCGTGTCGATGCCTTTCATGCCGAGGTGATCGGCCTGCACGTTGAGCACCGCGCCAACGTTGACAAACGGTACGCCCATGCCTGCGCGCAGCAGGCCGCCACGGGCGACCTCGAGAATCGCCATGTCGATCTGCGTATCCGCCAGCACCATGCGCGTGGCTACCGGGCCGGTCATGTCACCTTCGACCGTGCGCTGACCGTCGATATAGACGCCGTCGGTGGTGGTAAGTCCCGGCGTGAACCCGGCCATCTTGGTGATGTGCGCCAGCATCCGTGAAGTGGTGGTCTTGCCGTTGGTGCCGGTGATGGCGGCGATCGGCACCCGCGATGGCGAGCCGGCCGGAAACAGCATATCGATCACCGGCCCTGCCACATCGCGTGGCGTACCTTCTGACGGCGCCACGTGCATGCGGAAACCCGGTGCAGCGTTGACTTCGCAAATGCCGCCGCCGACCTGCTTGTAGCTCTCGGTAATGTCGGGACTCAGGAAATCGACACCGCCGACATCGAGGCCAATAGCGGTCACTGCGCGCACCGCCATGTCGCGGTTGTCGGGGTGAATCACGTCCGTGACATCGGTTGCTGTACCGCCGGTGGAAAGATTGGCCGTCGAACGCAACATGACGATTTGTCCGCTCGCGGGGACCGACTCAGTTGTCATTTCCACGCGCGCCAACATCATGTCGGCCTGCTCGTCGAGCACAATGCGGGTCATGACTTTTTCGTGGCCGACACCGCGACGCGGGTCTTTGTTCACGTCATCCACAAGCTGACGAATGGTTGCATTGCCGTTACCCACCACGTGTCCCGGTGTGCGGCGCGTGGCGGCGATGAGCTCACCGCTCACAACCAGCAGCCGGTGATCGTCGCCGGTCAGATACGTTTCCACGATCACAGACGACGAATGTTCCTGCGCAGCGACAAAACCGTTACGCACTTCCTCTTCGTTGGTGAGATGAATCGAAATGCCGCGGCCGTGATTGCCGTTATAGGGCTTGGTGACGACGGGATAACCAAGGCGCTTGGCAGCAGACACTGCGCGATCAGCTGAGCGCACCAACTCCTGTCGCGGCACCGGCAATCCCCTTGCGGCGAGGATCTTGTTCGTTTCCTCCTTGTCGCCGGCCAATTCGACAGCGATGTAACTGGTGCGGCCAGTGACGGTTGCCTGAATGCGCTGCTGCCATTTGCCGTAACCCAGCTGGATCAGCGATTGTTCGTTCATACGCAGCCACGGGATACCGCGCTCTTCTGCCGCGCGTACCAGCGAAGCCGTCGATGGTCCCAGCGCGCGGCGTTGCGCATAGCGGATGTACTCGTCGCGCGCCTTGGGCCACTCCCAGCCTTCGGGAACGGACCGTTCAGGGCGGAGGTTTTCCGGTAACAGCGAACACAGCAGTTTCAGCGCCAGTTCGCCAGCTTCGATTCCCTCGTCGCGTTGCGCGTATTCATAAATGACCGAGTACACGCCGGGACGATCGGTGCTGCGGGTTTTGCCAAAAGTCACATCTTCGCCAGCGACGTTTTGCAACTCGATCGCAACGTGCTCGAATACATGACCGAGCCAGGTGCCTTCGCCTTCCAGCATGCGCCGGATCAGGCCGCCGGGCTCGCGATATGAGCAGCCATGCTCCTGAAGGCTCGGCAACGCGGCGACCAGCTGCATGACATAGGCGGTGCCCAGTTTGCCGGTCGGCCACGCTTCCAATGGTCCCAGGTCGAGCTCCAGTCGTATCACCGGAAAATGCGCGTACAGCGATGGCCCCACATACACTGAACGATCGAGAATACGCATGACCTCTCCTTGTCTTTATTTCTTTATGCGCGTCAGCGACCCGGCCGACGCGGTGCGCGTGTGCAGGTTGAATTTTGCACCGGCAATCAGGATGTGGATAGCAATACCCAGCATGCATACCGGCTGGCCTTCCGCAGCAACATCCATCGACGAAAACTCGATAGCCGATGCGTCAACCACGGTAATGCTGCCGCTGCCCGCCGCTTCCAGCGTGTTGTCGGGACCGATGAATGCAGCGGTGTCTTCGTCCAGGCCAAGGCCGATGGCGAAGGGATTGAACGCGAGTGCCGCCAGCAGACGCCCCAGCCGGTCGCGTTGGCGAAAATGCTGGTCGATGATGAAACGATTGGTCAGACCCAGGCCGGGTGCAAGTCGCACCGCACCGGCAACGGGACTCGCACCTTCTTCCCCAAAGGCAATCATGTGTTCGCTGATGAATGCGGCCCCCGCGCTGGTACCCGCCACATGCACACCGGCCGCATTCATTTGACGCAAGGCTTTAGCCACCGAGGTGCCGCCGAGAATCGTGGAGAGCCGCAATTGATTGCCACCGGTGAAAAATACGCCAGTCGCCGATTTCAATCGTTCCAATCGACCGCTTTCTTCACAATCGCGGCGGGTATCGAAATCCATCGCCGTGACACGTGCCGCGCCGAGCTCGCCAAATATGCGCTCATAGCGCACGCCGGTATCCGACAAACTGCTGGCCGTCGGTATCACGACAATATCGGCGTCTCCATTCGACCCACAAAGGTCGACGAAGCGGCGGAGAATTTGTGGGGAGTTTTCTTTTTCTTCTGCGCCACCGATGGGAATAATCCAACCGCGTTGTGCGCCCTCGGCGACCTTGCTCGGCATTCGTTCTGCTCCTTATCGATCAGAACGAGATAATGCCATTGGCAGCCGCAGAGCGCCAAACGCGAGAGAAAATTCCCGTATTGACTTACCGACGATCAGGTCTTCTTCAAGTCGTGATTCTTCAACGGCAAATCCCGAATGCGTTTCCCGGTCGCCGCAAAAATTGCATTCAATACTGCAGGTGCCGCCACTGCGATAGTCGGTTCGCCGACCCCACCCCAGAATCCACCTGAGGCGACAATATGCGTTTCCACTTTCGGCATGTCAGCCATGCGCAACGTCGGGTAGTTGTGAAAATTGGTCTGCTCAATGCGGCCATCCTTCACTGTGCATTCACCATAGAGCGCCGCCGATAAACCGTAGACGAACGAACCTTCCACCTGCGCCTCAATTTGTTGTGGATTCACGGCATACCCGGGATCGGTAGCCGCGACGATGCGATGAATCTTCAATACACCGGCATCACTCACAGATACTTCCGCGCATGCCGCGACGTAGCTCGCGAATCCATGCGTCTGTGCCAGGCCACGGAATACACCTTTGGCTGCGGGCTTGTCCCAACCGGCTTTTTCGACGACGGTGTTGAGCACTGCCAGCGCTTTCGGATTTTGCGCCAGCAGTTTTCGCCGCAGCGTGAGTGGATCCTGCTTGGTCGCGAGTGCCAGTTCGTCGATGAAACATTCCAGATAAATCGTGTTCTGGTTCAGATTCACACCGCGCCAGAATCCTGGTGGCACATGCGGGTTGCGCATCGCGTGGTCGGCGAGAAAATTCGGGAACGCATACTGGAGTGACGATTCCGGCCCCGGCGCATTCAAGCCCTGAAACACCACCGGATCCTTGCCGTCTCTGAGATTTTGCGATCCCAGCCCGGCAAGAATCGATTGCCCGCTGATGCGCATATGCACGGCGCTGATGTTGCCATCCGCATCCAGGCCCGCAGTGAGTTTGCATTGGGTGATCGGATGGTAGCGGCCCTGCGCCATATCTTCTTCGCGCGACCACAGCAGCTTCACTGGCGTGCCGGGCATTTGCCTGGCGATCAGCACTGCCTGCCTGATGTAGTCGGTCATGCCGCGCCGGCCAAAACCGCCGCCGAGATGAATCTTGTACATCTCGCATTTGTCGAGCGGCAAACCGGCCGCTTCCGAGGTCGCCGCCAGCGCGCCTTCACCGTTTTGTGTCGGTGCCCATACCTCACATCGTTCCGGCGTCCACTTCGCCGTTGCGTTCATCACTTCCATACAGGCGTGATTCTGGTGCGGATACGAATACACCGCTTCAATTGTGCGCGCGGCAGTCGCAATCGCTGCCGGTGCATCGCCTTGTTTGTTGCCAACCACGGCGTCCGTTGCGGTTAGTCCCGCCTTCAGCGTTTCCGCAAACGCGGCGCTAGATGCTTTCGCATTTGGGCCTTCGTCCCACTCTATTTTCAATGCGTCGAGCGCGGTTTTGGCGCGCCACCAGGTATCGGCAACGACTGCCACGGCGGTATCACCAACGTGCAACACTCTCTTCACACCGGGACGCTTCAGCACGGCGCTGTCGTCAAAACTTTTCAACTTGCCGCCGAACACCGGGCATTCCCTGATTGCAGCGTTGACCATGCCGGGCAGTTTCAAATCCATGCCATAAATTTGTTTGCCGGTGGTTTTGTCGACCGTATCCAGACGCGCCAGACGTTTGCCCGCGAGTTTCCAGTCTTTCGGATCCTTCAGCTTCACATCTGTTGGCGGCGTGAGCAACGCGGCCGCACTCGCGACTTTGCCGTAGCTGGTGGTGCGCTTGCTTGCAGCATGCGTGATGACGCTGTTGGAGGCACTGCATTCATCGACCGGCACTTTCCATTCATTGGCAGCCGCCTGCAACAGCATCATGCGTGCGGTTGCGCCGCCTGCGCGCACGTATTTTTCGGAGCCGCGAATGCCCTGGCTGCCACCAGTCCCGAAGCTGCCCCACGGGCGCTTACGCGCCACGCTCTGGCCCGGCGTTGGGTATTCGGTTGTGACTTTTGCCCAATCGCATTCAAGTTCTTCGGCGACCAATTGCGCGAGGCCGGTCAAGCTGCCCTGGCCCATTTCAGAACGCGCGATGCGAATCACGACGGTGTCGTCGGTTTTAACCACCACCCACGCATTGACCTCGGTTGCACTTGCGGGTGGCAGGTGCGCTTCTGCTGTGCCGATGAAGGGAATATGAAATCCGACCACCAGAGAACCGGCAGCAGCGGTCGAGCCTTGCAGGAAACGGCGGCGGGAAATGGCGACGGAATTCATGTCGTGCTCCTTTCCGTGTGAACGATGTCGTTGGCATCGGCTTTCTTCAACGCGCCACCGGTCGCCGCCGATTTGATCGCCGCACGGACGCGATTGTAAGTACCGCATCGGCAAATATTGGTCATGGCCGCATCGATTTCGGCGTCGGTTGGATTCGGTTTTGTTTTCAGTAGTGCGGTTGCGGCCATGATCATGCCGGACTGGCAGAAACCACACTGCGGCACATCGAGTGCGACCCATGCCTTTTGCACGGCGTGCGAACCATCCTTGGATAGACCTTCGATGGTGGTAATTTTTTGCGTCGGTTTCACGCTGGCAGCAGGCATCGTGCAACTACGCGTGGCCACGCCATCGATGTGCACCGTACAGGCACCACAGAGCGACATACCGCAGCCATATTTGGTGCCGGTCAGGCCTAGCTGTTCACGCAGCACCCATAGCAGCGGCGTATCTGCATCCGCCTGATAATTCTGCACTTTACCGTTGACGTTTAGTGTTGCCATGAAGTTGCTCCTGAAAATGATCGACGAGACATAAGATGGGAGATGGGAGATGGATGAGACGGCGTTTCCAGCGGTAAGTTTTCGACGCCGAAAAGAAAACTTTACACGAGTCTCGGCACGGAAGCGTTGCACGTGTCGCAATAAAATATCAGGCGTGTTTACCGGAACATTTGCAATCGCTGCGGACGCGCGCGCAGAATCCGGATTGGCGGTATCGGTGGATACGATAGCCTCAGAAAATCGTCTGCGCCGTCAACATTGGCTCGTAACCGTCGCCTTTCCCAAAACAACGAAGGAGAAACCATGTTCCGAAAATTGCTATCGCCCTTGATTCTCACTGCATCTGCCGTTCTGTTTGCATCGGCAGCGTCGGCTCAAATGCCAAACCACTACGGCGCACCGATCAACGCCGAAAATGCCAAAAAAGCCGCCGCTGCCGCGCTGGCTGAAGCGAAGAAAAACAACTGGACCATGGCGGTCTCCATCACCGACGGCAATGGCACTCTCGTATACCTCGAAAAAATGGACGGCACGCAAACCGGCAGCGTCGATGTATCGATCGGCAAGGCGCGTACAGCAGCGCTATTCAAGCGGCCATCAAAGGCGTTTCAGGATGTCCTCGCCGCCGGTGGTGACGGGTTGCGCATTCTCGGCTTACAAGGCGCGGTGCCGATTGACGGCGGACTACCGCTGTTGATGGATGGCAAGATTGTCGGGGCGATCGGGTTATCCGGCGGCAGTTCTGCGCAGGATGGTATGGCGGCGAAGGCAGGAGCCGATGTGCTGAAGTAAGCGGCCGAAAATATCCTTTGTCACAACACCGTCATTGCCGCGCGCGCGGGAATGACGGTGTTTTCAAATGCAATCCGCACTCACGACGAATAAATCGCCACCAGCATTTCAATAAATCCGCGCGGGTTGATGAACCCCTTACCCCATTTTTCATCGAATTGGGCCGACGGATTTACGGCGAGAATTTCCTCCACTTTCTTGCCCTCTTTCACCAAAGCCTTCACACGCACGCTGACGGCGGCAATCATGTCGCGATAACTTTTCAGATCAGCCTTGTTCGATACAGGGCCGTGGCCGGGGATGATTTTGGTGCTGTCGTCGGCAATCGCCAGTACGCGATCAGCTGCCGCGACGATGCCTTCGGGACTGCCGCCACTGGAGCCGTCAATGAACGGATACATGCCGCTAAAAAAGGTATCACCCATATGAATGACGTTGCTCTTCCTAAAATGGACGACGGTGTCTCCATCGGTGTGCGCCTTGGGAACGTGGAATCCATACACTTCGTCGCCGTTGATGTGAAACGTGACGTCGGTGGAAAATGTCACCACCGGCAGCGCAACTTTCGGTGACGGCGCGACCTTGGATTTGAAGAGCGCGATGAATTGCTCCGCCGACATGCGTTTCCTGACGTTGTCGTGCGCTACGATCAAGCCGCCGGCCTTGCCCATGATTTCGTTGCCGCCGGTGTGGTCGCCGTGCCAGTGGGTGTTGAGAACAAACTTGACCGGCTTGTCGCTGATCTGCTTGAGCGCCGCTACGATTTTGGGATTTACCGGCGCGTATTGGTCGTCGATGATGAACAGTGCGTCTTCACCGGCAGAGACGCCAATGTTGCCGCCCGCACCGAACAACACGTAAGTCGTTGCCGAGAGTTTTTCTGTCTTGATTTCAACCTTGTCGAAATTTTGTTGCGCGTGCGCGGTACCGAACAGCAGCGCGCAAACAACAAGCATCGAGCGGGTAAATATTGGCTGGCAGTGCATTTCAGTCTCCCTTGGCGTGCCGATTGGCAAATTATGCATGATTAATTTCGCGAACAATACTTCAAGCCTTACATCCGGAGCCGGTGCAGGTAACATATGGCCAATACCAACTCACGGCGGATAATAATAATGCGACAAATTGGCAAAGCACTCCTGGCGTGCCTGATGTTGTTGATGACCAGTTGTGGCGGCGGCGGTGGAGGAAGTGGTTCTGGTGGCACAACGACAAGCACACCCGATCCGGTGCCGCCTGCACCAGCGACACAGGCGACCAACGCGCAAATCGAATTGTCACTGG
>JAYTUX010000006.1:0-2796 GCA_043744315.1 Betaproteobacteria bacterium
ACCGCGATTGTGATCGGCCCCGAAGGTGGATTCTCCGATGACGAGATCACATTTGCCGCGCGGCAGGGTGTGGTGAGCGTGAATTTCGGCCCCCGCGTACTTCGCACCGAGACCGCTGGTCTTGCGGCGCTGGCCGCATTGAATGCTCGGTATGGCGATATGCGGTAAGAGATAGCCGTTCCTATCGCGCGCTGATGCCGTAAAATTCCTGCTGCAGTTTCCCAAGAGAAACCGCCCCCGCTTCCAGGCACACATTCCACATGGCCAAGAACGACCAGAAAAAACTCGAAGTATTCGTCAAATGGTTTCGCAGCGCGACGCCGTTTATTCACGAGTTCGGCGGGCGCACCATCGTCATCGCGTTTGGCGGCGAGGTCTTGTCCGACGGCGAATTGATGCAACTCGCCCACGATATCAACGTGCTCGTGAGTCTCGAAATACGCGTGGTGCTGGTGCATGGCACGCGCCCGCAAGTCGAAGACCAATTGAGGCAGCATGGGGTTGTTTCAAAACTGATCGATGGCAAACGCGTCACCAACGACGCCACACTGAAATGTGTGAAAGAGGCGAACGGCATCGTGCGCGTTGAAATCGAGGCTACGCTTTCGACCGAGCTCGCCAATTCGCCGATGGCAAACGCAGACATACGCGTTTCATCTGGCAATTTCATCACTGCAAAACCGTTCGGCGTGCGCGACGGTATCGACTATATGCACACCGGACAAGTACGAAAAGTCGATGTCGAAGGCATCAACCGGCGGCTCGACGACGATGAAGTCGTGCTGATTTCCCCCATCGGTTTCTCGCCGACGGGCGATATTTTCAATTGCACGCTGGAGGATGTTGCGACCTCAGTGGCGATCGCGTTGAAAGCCGAGAAATTGATTTTTCTCACCGAAACATTGGGCGTCACCGACAGTAAGGAAAAATTGCTGACCGAACTCACCGCCCTGCAAGCGCAGGAAGCGCTGGGCTCGGTGCGCTACGGTGGGCAAACTGAAGACATTCGTTTGTTTTTGCCGTGTGCAATCCGTGCCGTGCGCGAGGGCGTGAAGCGCGCGCATTTGATCAGCCGGCACGTCGATGGCGCGCTGCTGATGGAGTTGTTCACGCATCACGGTATCGGTAGCATGATCGTGCTGGAATCGCCCGACAAACTCCGCGATGCGACGCTCGCCGATATCGACGGCATTCTCGCCATCATCGATCCGTTGGTGGCGCAAGGCGTATTGGTGAAACGCGATCGCGCGTTGATTGAAAAGGAAATTGATCGCTTCGTGGTGCTGGAACAAGACGACGAAATTATCGGCTGCGCGGCGTTATATCCATTTCCGAGCGACAAGGCGGTCGAACTTGCATGTCTCGCCGTGAACCCGTTTTACCGAGACGGTGGACGTGGCGAACGCATTCTTCATTTCGCCGAAAAGCGCGCCAAGGAAAAAGGTTTCAAGACGCTGTTTGTGCTCTCGACGCAAACCACGCAATGGTTCGTCGAGCGCGGATTTGCCGAGAGCGATGTAAGCAAATTGCCGGCCGAAAAACAGGCGCTGTACAACTATTCACGCCGCTCGAAAATTTATTCGAAGGTGCTGTAATTCCACTTCCATTTCAAAAATAAAATGTCATCCTGAGCGAAGCGAAGGATCTCCTCATGACAAGATCCTTCACTTCGCTCAGGATGACAGTCCTCACGATTGAGAAATGAAATAGCATTTCAATCAAGTTGTTCCGATTCAGACAAGGATTTCATCATGGCAAGAATAGTCAATTGCATCAAACTCAAAACCGAAGCCGAAGGTCTCGATTTTCCGCCGTATCCCGGGCCGCTCGGCAAGCAACTCTACGAGCAGGTGTCCAAGCAGGCGTGGAAAGATTGGCTCGATCATCAAAAACGTTTGGTGAACGAAAACCGCTTGAACCTTGCCGATCAAAAGGCGCGCAAGTATCTTGAAGAGCAGATGACGAAACACTTTTTTGGCGAAGGTGCGGATCAAGCGACGGGCTGGGTGCCGCCGGCGGCGTGATTCGGGCGAACGGCTCATTGAAATTCGATTACTACCTGCCCGCGCCGTTCATTTCAAAGCGCTTCCCTCTTTTCAAAGAGGGATTGAGGGAGATTTTCGGTCGTCCAAATATCAATACGACCCAAAATCCTCCTCAATCCTCCTTCAGAAAAGGAGGAAGTGCGTCGCTTCCCGCGGGCGAGGAATTTGCAAAACAAATCCCGTAAACAAAAGCTAACGCGTCACGGATCTCGCACGCGCTCACCCGTAAGCGTAATCACCCCCTCCGCCGACGCCAGCAACGCCACATCCGCACCACGCCGCGCAAACAAGCCATTGGTTACCACCCCGGCAATCTGATTGATCGCCGTTTCCAGCGCAACCGGATCATGAATCGTGAGGCCATGCACATCCAGAATCCAATTGCCGTTGTCCGTGATCACTCCCTTGCCATCCTTCATCCGCCATTCCGGATGCCCACCCAATAGCACCAGCTCGCGGGCGACATAGCTTCGCGCCATCGGAATCACTTCCACCGGCAGCGGAAACGCGCCGAGCACATCCACCAATTTGGATTGATCGGCGATGCAAATGAATTTGTCCGCCGCCGCCGCGACGATTTTCTCTCGTGTCAACGCCGCGCCACCACCTTTGATCATCGCCATGCCGCGCGAAATTTCATCGGCACCATCGATATATACCGGGATCGGCCCGGCGTCATTCAATTCCATTACCTCAATTTTCGCCTCGCGCAACAAGCGTGCACTCGCTTCCGAGCTTGACACCGCACCCT
>JAYTUX010000007.1:0-2792 GCA_043744315.1 Betaproteobacteria bacterium
ACCGTTCGCCCTGAGGTATCGAAGGGCATGGTTGCAAGCAGCCCTTCGATACCTCAGGGCGAACGAGGCATAAGCGAACACCATTGGGATAGAACCCAAAAAACCTGATTTTCATCTGCGTTTATCTGTGTTCAACTGGGGCAAAAAAAATCAACCAACAATAGGAAGCGGCCCTTCCTCCATCGCCGCAATCTGCTCGCGCAATTCCAGAATCCGATCCTGCCAATAGCGTTGCGTGTTGAACCACGGAAACGCGCGCGGGAATGCCGGATCGTCCCAGCGTTGCGCGAGCCACGCGGAATAATGAATCAGACGCAAGGTGCGAAGCGCTTCCAGCAAATGCAATTCGCGGCGATTGAAATCGGCAAAGTCTTGATAGCCTTCGAGCACATCGCGTAATTGCACAGTCATTTCTTCGCGCGTGCCGGCCAGCAGCATCCACAAATCCTGCATCGCGGGCCCGCTGCGGCAATCGTCGAAATCAACGAAATGTGGTCCATCATCGGTATAGAGCACGTTGCCGGCGTGGCAATCGCCGTGCAATCGAATGTTGGCAACGTCGCCCGCACGCAGGTAGCACGCCCGCACGCTCACCAATGCCTGATCCGCGACACTCGCCCAGACGTCGCGCAAGTCAACAGGAATGAAATCGCTTTGCAATAGCCAATCGCGCGGAATTTGTCCGTGACTCTCAATATCGATTGCGGGCCGATGCACAAATGATCGCGTCGCACCCACCGCATGAATGCGCCCGAGAAATCGCCCCATCCATTCGAGCACGTCCGGGTTATCAAGCTCCGGCGCGCGTCCACCGCGACGTGGACTCAAGCTGAATCGAAACCCGGCGAATTCGTGCAACGTTTTCCCGGCAATCGCGAGCGATGGCACTACCGGGATTTCGCGCTCCGCCAACTCCTGCGTGAAGGCATGTTCTTCGAGAATCTGCGCATCGCTCCAACGATTGGGCCGATAAAATTTCGCGATCACCGGCGTGGATTCTTCGATGCCAATTTGATAGACGCGATTTTCATAACTGTTGAGCGCCAGCATGCGGCCATCGGCGAGACAGCCGGTACTTTCGACCGCATCAAGGATCACATCGGGCGTCAGATTGTCGTACGGCGTCGAGCTGGTTGTCATGAGGCATTGTAACTGGCACGACCTGCGGCCCAACATTCATGCGGTTCACCGGGCACATGTCCCGAAACACCGCGCCAGTCGTGGACTTTAGACGGGTTGGTAGGCGAATATTTTGCGCGCGAATACCATATCGCAAAATCAAAACCGGTAAAATTGCACGCACTTCAACGAATTTCCCCAAGGCATCAACATGTCCGCATTCAGTTGTCTCGATATTCTTTCCGGCAAGGCATCGCTGGGCCTCAATCATTCACACGCGCCAGTCACCATCAAAGGCTGGGTCAAAACGCGCCGCGATTCCAAGGCGGGAATTTCCTTCGTGAATGTGTCGGATGGTTCGTGTTTTCATCCCGTGCAAGTGGTGGTACCCAATACACTCGCCAATTACACCAATGAAGTGCAAAAACTGACCGCCGGTTGCGCGGTGGAAGCAACGGGCGTGATCGTTCCATCGCCCGCCAAAGGCCAGCCGTTTGAAATGCAGGCGATCGCGATCAAGGTGGTGGGTTGGGTCGATGATCCGGACACGTACCCGATTACGCCCAAAGCGCACACGATGGAATATCTGCGCGAAGTCGCGCACTTGCGACCGCGCACCAACGTGATCGGTGCCGCCACGCGCGTGCGCCACACCATTGCGTCAGCGATCCATCGCTTCTTTCACGAGGAAGGTTATCTATGGGTGAATACGCCGATCATCACCGCGTCCGACGCGGAGGGAGCGGGAGAATTATTCCGTGTCTCCACTCTCGACATGATGAATCTTCCGCGCACACCCGACGGCAAAGTTGATTTCACCCAGGATTTTTTCGGCCGCGAAGCGTTCCTCACGGTCTCGGGCCAACTCAACGTCGAGACTTATTGCATGGCGCTCTCGAAGGTTTATACCTTTGGCCCGACTTTCCGCGCGGAGAATTCCAACACCTCGCGCCACCTGGCCGAATTCTGGATGATCGAACCGGAACTTGCCTTTGCCGATTTGAGCGATAACGCGTCGCTTGCCGAGGCGATGTTGAAGTACATCATCACTACCGTGCTTTCAGAGCGCGCCGACGACATGGCGTTTTTTGAGGAGCGGATTGAAAAGGGCCTCATCGCCAAACTCGAACAAATCGTCAAAGCGGAATTCGTGAGGATGGATTACACCGACGCGATTCGCGTGCTCGAAAGTGCCAAGGAAAAATTCGAATACCCGGTGAAGTGGGGCATCGATCTGCAATCCGAACATGAACGCTACATCGCCGAAAAGCACGTTAATGGCCCTACGGTGCTGATGAATTATCCGAAAGAGATCAAGGCGTTTTACATGCGTTTGTCGGATGACGAAAAAACGGTGGCCGCGATGGATGTGCTGGCCCCCGGCATAGGTGAAATCATCGGCGGTAGCCAACGCGAAGAACGCCTGAATGTGCTCGACGCACGGATGACGCAAGGTGGCTTGGACAAGGAACACTACAGTTGGTATCGCGACCTGCGCCGCTACGGTACCGTTCCGCATGCGGGCTTCGGCTTGGGCTTTGAGCGTACGGTGGCCTACGTCACGGGTCTGGGCAATGTGCGCGACGTAATTCCGTTTCCCCGGACGCCGGGCAACGCGCGGTATTGATCCGGCCTTGAATTTCTAGCGGGCGTCGCCGGGATGCGGCCAGCAA
>JAYTUX010000008.1:0-9329 GCA_043744315.1 Betaproteobacteria bacterium
CGGGTCAAGATTCCCGAGCAGGCGCACAAATATCCGGGGCAGTTGTCCGGCGGGCAACAGCAACGCGTGGCCATTGCGCGGAGCCTCTGCATGAGCCCGAAAATCATGCTGTTCGATGAACCCACCTCGGCGCTGGATCCGGAGATGGTCAAGGAAGTACTGGACACCATGGTCGAGCTCGCCGAAGAGGGCATGACCATGCTCTGCGTGACCCACGAAATGGGTTTTGCGCGGCAAGTTGCCGACCGGGTGATATTTATGGATCGCGGCGAGATTATTGAGAGCAATACGCCGGAGGCGTTTTTCAGCCACCCGCAGGAGGCGCGGACCAAACTATTTTTGAGTCAGATATTGCGCTAGTTTGAAGGGCAGGCCGGCGGATGTTCAAGGCGTTCGGGCACAATTGCAACGCTGCAAATTCACGATGTAAATTCGGTGCAAATTTCTGGCGAAAAGTTTTTCCCCGCGCTTGGGCACTTTTTCGCGATAATCCTGTCCTATGCGGATGACGTTTTTCAACAAATTTTTGCTTTTTTGGATGCTGATCTGGCTACCGGTCTCGGGCGCCATGGCGGCGGTCATGCCGATTTCGGGCATGTTGGGGAACGCGAGCGTAATCTTGGCGCCTAACGCGCTGACGAATACGCGGGAGGCCGACGTAAGCGCGGCACCGTCCGATGCGGTGACGTCGTCGATGCCCTGCCATGGCTCCCAACCGGCGGGCGAGACCCCGCCATCCGGAACCTGCACGCATTGCGTGCTTTGCCACCTCGCCGTTTCATTGATGCTACCGAATTTTCCGGTGGTGCAGGGAATCGCGCCCTCGCGCGAGTATTCGACGACACCGTTGTTGTCGCATACCTCGTTCGTCCCCGATCTCGCTTCGCCGCCGCCGCGAACACGTCAATCCTGAGTTGCGGGAATCAATCGTCCATGCAGGACGGGTAACGCGTTTATTGCGTTGCGTCTATTTTGAATCGAGGTCACCATGAAAAAAAATCTATCGGCGAATATCGCCGTCATCGGTATTTGTATTGGCGCGTCGCAGGCGCTTGCCGTGGCCGATGGCACGTCAGGCACGACGGGCGCGGCGGATGCGTCCGCGAAAGTGCCGCCCACTGTGTATCAATCGCCGTTTTCCGACTATCGCGCAATGGGTGCGGATCTTTCCACACCGTGGAAAGACGCGAACGACACGGTGCGAAATATTGGCGGATGGCAGGCTTACGCAAAGGAGGCGGCGGAGGCGGCCAAGGCTGCCGCCAGTAAGTCCCGGCCCGCCACTGCGCCAACGCCACCTGCGCCGTCTTCGACAAAGCCGCCCGCGCAGGCTGTGCCGCCCGGCACGTTGCCCGCGCCTCAACACAAGCACGGAGGCTGAGATGACCATTCACAATTTGCGCTCACGTTCGCAATGGCTCTGCGCGTCGCTGTTTGCATTGAGTTTGGGTGGCTGTGCGAGTTTTTCCGACGACGGTGGATTTTCGTCTGTGGCGAAATTGACCAAAGAAAAAACCGGCGCGGAAGTCAAATGGGCACGCGGGGAAGGCGATCGCGACAGCATCGCCACCCGCGTCAATGAACTGCTGGCCCAGCCGCTTTCCGTGTTAACTGCCGTGCAAATTGCGCTTCTAAACAATCGCGGCCTGCAAGCGGATTTTGCCGAACTCGGCATCGCGGAAGCGAGCATGGTGGCGGCAAGTCGATTGCCGAATCCGGGCTTCTCCTACATTCACAACAAACGCGGCGATGAAATCGAAATCGAGCGCGGCGTGCATTTCAATCTGATGCGCCTGCTGATGATGCCGCTCACGGCGAAGATGGAGTCGGCGCGATTTGAAGTCGCACAAAGTGCAGCGGCAATGTCCGCCATTCGCCTCGCCGGCGAGACCCGCAAGGCGTACATTCAGGCCGTCGCTGCGGAGGAGGGTGCGCGATACGCAATGAAGGTGCGCGACGTCGCCGAGGCCAGCGCGGAGCTCGCGCGGCGGATGGCCACCGTCGGTAACTGGAGCCGTTTGCAGCAGGCGCGCGAGCAGGGCTTTTATGCCGATGCCGCGCTGAATTTTGCGCGCGCCGAGCAGAACCGCGTGCGCTCGCGCGAGTCGCTCACGCGCTTGCTCGGTGTGTGGGGAAAAGAAATCGCGTTCATGTTGCCCGAGCGGCTGCCGGATCTACCCAAGCTGCCCGATGAGCGGCCCGACATCGAGCAGCACGCGCTGGCTTCCCGGCTCGATGTGATGAGCGCAAAGCGCAGCGCCGCATCGCTCGCTGCGAATCTCGGTTTGAGCAAGGCGACGCGGTTCATCAATGTGCTGGAGGCCGGTGTGACGCGGGAAACGTCGAACGAAGCGCCAACGCGTCGCGGCTATGAAATCTCAATCGAATTGCCGTTATTCGATTGGGGTGCATCGCGGATCGCGCAAGCGGAATCGCTCTACATGCAGGCCGTGAACCGCGCCGCCGAGGCCGCGATCAACGCGCGCTCCGAAGTGCGCGAAAGCTATCTCGGTTATCGCGTGACCTACGACATCGCGAAACACTATCGCGATGAAGTGGTGCCGATTCGTAAACGCATCGCGGATGAAAACTTGCTGCGCTACAACGGCATGCTGATCGGCGTATTCGATTTGCTCTCCGATGCGCGTTCGCAGATATCGAGCGTGAATGCCTATATCGAATCGCTGCGCGATTTCTGGCTCGCCGAGAGCGATTTGCAGATGGCGATGATCGGCAAGCCCACTGGCGCGATATCGGGTGAAATGCGCACCACCATGACGGGCGGCACCGGCGGAGGACACTGATGATGGACAAGACCAACACAAAACGTCGGAATTTTTTCACGCAATTGGGCATCGCCGGTGGCGCGGTTGCTGCGGCATCCGTGAGCCGCGTTGCGATGGCGGCATTGCCCGAACCGGTGATTCAAACCAAGCCCGACACCATGCCGCCGCTGGTGCCGAAAGATGGCCGCCCGTACAACCCGGTGGTCACGCTAAACGGCTGGACACTGCCGTGGCGGATGAATCGCGGCGTGAAGGAATTTCATCTCGTCGCGGAGCCCGTGGTGCGCGAAATTTCTCCGGGCATGAAAGCGCATTTGTGGGGTTACAACGGCCAATCGCCGGGGCCGACCATTGAAGTCGTGGAGGGCGACCGCATCCGTATTTTTGTCACGAATAAATTGCCCGAGCACACGTCCGTTCATTGGCATGGCCAGCGATTGCCCAATGGCATGGATGGCGTCACCGGGCTCACGCAGATCGCAATAGAGCCGGGCAAGACATTCGTCTACGAATTTGTCGCGCGCCGTCCGGGAACCTTCATGTATCACCCGCATGCGGACGAGATGACGCAAATGGCGATGGGCATGATGGGCTTCTGGGTGACGCATCCGAAAGCAGCACACCCGTTGATTGAACCGGTGGACCGTGATTTCTGTTTCCTGCTCAACGCGTACGATGTCGAGCCCGGCAGCGCCACGCCGAAGGTGAACACCATGCTCGATTTCAACCTGTGGACATGGAACAGCCGCGCCTTTCCCGGAATTGACTCGCTCAATGTGAGGAAAAATGACCGCGTGCGCATTCGCATCGGCAATCTGACGATGACCAATCATCCGATTCATTTGCACGGTCATGAATTCACCGTGACCGGCACCGATGGAGGGCCGACGCCGAAGGGATCGCGTTGGCCGGAAGTGACCACCGATATCGCCGTCGGGCAAATGCGGCAGGTGGGTTTCCTGGCCGACGAAGAAGGCGATTGGGCATTCCACTGCCATAAATCGCATCACACAATGAATACCATGGGGCACGACGTACCGACCATGATCGGCGTCGATCATCGCGAGGTAGTATCGAAAATCACTTCGCTCATTCCCGATTACATGGTGATGGGTGAACGCGGAATGGTCGACATGACGGAGATGGAAATGCAGATTCCCGACAACACACTGCCGATGATGACCGGTGCCGGGCCGCACGGCGCGGTGGGCATGGGAGGCATGTTTACGGTACTGAAAGTGCGGCGCGACCAGAAGCCGGGTGACTACACGGATCCCGGCTGGTTTAAGCAGCCACCTGGCACGCAGGCTTTTGAATGGAGCGGTGCGTTGTCCGAGCCCGCGCGTTTCAAATCGGAAGGCAGGCAATCGATGCAGACGATCGAGAAGCCCGCGAAAGATGTCGAAGTCATCGTCAAAAAACCCAATGGCGCAAGCGGCCATAAACACTGAAGGGATACACATGAAATTGAATTTATTGGCGGTATTGCTGGCGTCGTTTCTGGTGGCCGGTAGCGGCACGGCGCTCGCGCACGGCGACGGACACGACGACAAGAAAACCACGGCAGTCAAAAAGGAACAAAAGGCATGGGGCATCGCCGGCGACGCGAAAGCAGCCAAACGTGTCATCAATATCGTCATGACCGACAACATGCGATTCACGCCGGACAAAATCGAGGTGAAGGCAGGCGACACGGTCAAGATCGTTATCAAGAACGAAGGCAAAATGCTGCATGAAATGGTCATCGGTACCAATAAGGAGTTGGAGCAGCATGCGGCGCTGATGCTTAAATTTCCCGACATGGAACACGATGAGCCCTACATGGCGCATGTGCCCGCCGGCGAAACCGGCCAGTTGGTGTGGCGCTTCAATCGTCCGGGTGATTTTGAATTCGCGTGCCTGATCGCCGGCCACTATCAGGCCGGAATGAAAGGCACGATCAAAGTCAACGCCAAGTAGCGCGCAACGTTTATTTACCTAAAAGGAAATTCAATGAAAATGTTCTCGATTGTATTTGCGGTGTTCCTGTTGGGTGGAAGCCTTAACGTGATGGCTGCCACCGACGCCCCCAAACCGGCCGCGGGGGTGCCCGCTGCCAGCGCTGATAAAACGGCCATGACCGATGCGGAAGTTCGCAAGGTCGATAAAGACGCGAAAAAAATTACGCTAAAGCACGGTGAAATTAAAAATCTGGAAATGCCCGCGATGACGATGGTATTTCAAGTAAAGGATGCCGCGTTGCTGGATGTGGCCAAATCAGGCGACAAAGTGAAATTTCGTGCGGAGAAAGTGTCCGGCGGCTATGTGGTGACGGCCATCGAGGTGGCGAAATGACCGCGCGAATTGGCTTGTGCGCCGTGACGTTATTGCTGACGCTGCCGGTGCGAGCAGAAATTGTCGACATCAAATGGACGGGTAGCGAGTTTTCGCATAGCGCCAATATCGCGCCGAAGAAATTTCTCGAGATTTGCGGCAAGCTCGAGAAAGGAACCAGCATCGCATGGCGCTTTAAAGGCGGCACAGAGAGCGACTTCAACATTCATTATCACGTCGGTAAGGACGTGATTTATCCCGAGAATCGCAAAAATATCGCGAGCGCCGAAGGCGTGCTCGCGGTGGCGCAGGACCAGGATTATTGCTGGATGTGGACCAATCGTGGTGCGCAGGGGATCTCGATGGAGATGTCGCTGTCGCGTGGAGCAGAGTCGCAGAAGAAATAGGGTACTTCTGAAAACCCCTGTCATACCGGCGAAGGCCGGTATCCAAGTTTCGTAAACCGTTGATATGCTGAAAAAATTGGGCCCCGGCCTTCGCCGGGGAGACAGAAATTTGGGGTAAATAGAGGTACCCGATAGCATAAAGTGCCTATTGGCGGGCAATTTCAGGCATTTGTGCTTGAAAAGGCGCGTCGGTGCTAGACTTTTATATCGCGGAAAATCCCTTAGAAAGAAGCAGGCATGGCATTTTTTGGATTGTTTGGCGGCAAGCCAAAGGGCTATGCGGTGCCGTGGATGCACTTAACCGTTGTGTACGCGATGGCGCGAGAGGGGCTTTCGCCCGATGACGCGTTTGCAATGCGCGGAAAAATCATTCAGGCGCGCCCGATCGATTTTGAATTCAAACCTCCCAACGCATACATCGCGTTTTTTGCGTGCACCGCAGAGGGCCTTCAAAAAGCGTCCGAGCTGGCCGAGGTGCTGCGCGGCGTCGCGCGAGAAAAGGCAATGCCGGCATTTGGCGTTGGCGTGTTACAGGGAGAATGTCTCGCGCAACTCAGTGCATCGGGCCGCTTCGCGGGAAAGCCGGCTGGAACGGTCATTAGTCTCGCCTTGACGGCGGCGATGCAAGAGGCGGATGCGGTCAGCGCGCCGTAGCAACCGCGCGGGTGTGAAACTACGAACGTATTATCGCAACCGGCGCATACGTGTAGCGGCGCCAAAGCGTTTCAAGCGGTCCCGGGATATCGAAGGTACGCATGACATGGCTGAGTGCGATCAATAAAAAGTAAATTGCAATCGCCATCAAAAACAAGCCTGCCGGTCGCAGTGTCGCACCGAGCCCGAGTGCGAAGCCATTCAGCAGCAAGGCCATTGCGATCGATTGGCAAACATAAAGCGTCAGGGCGATACGTCCTGCCGGCGCAAGCAGCGAGACGATGCGCCGTCCAACCGATCGGCCACCGTAGAGCGCAAACGACGCGACGATTGCGACCGCCATGATGGGGGCCATTTCGCTTGCCACCATCGCGATCACTGAGTTGGTGGGAACCCACGGATTCTGCGATGCCTGAATTTGAAAACTCGCGTGAATCAGATTGATCGGCACGCCAACCAGCACGCCGAACCACCACAGTTTCTTCCAGAAAGCACGGTGACGCTCGGGGTGGCGCAGCAGTCCGAGCTGTGCCGCCAATGCGCCAAACAGGAAAATCGTCATCAAGTGCGGAATCACTGCAATGAAATTCAGCGTTACCGATTTGTAATCGGCAATGCGCTGGAGCGTGGCGTCGAAATAGTTTGATATCGTGTATGCCGCGATGACATGTGACGCCTCCTCGCGCATCACTCGCTTGCTGGTTGCAATTTCCGCGATGGTTTCAGACGAGTCGCCCAATGAGGCGAGCATCGCCAACAGCATCAACAGCCCGACCGCGATGACCAGCCAGTATTTCGCGGCGGCAAGCAGCTTCCGCGGCCCGCAGCCGGCGTAATGCCGCAAGATATAGCCAGTGAACGCATAGCGCGTGAGAATGTCGCCAAACCACAGCAGCGTGCCATGCGCAAGGCCCATGAATAGCATCGCATTCATGCGTCTTCCGAAACGCTGTTTCAACGGAACGCCGGCGGCCGCCCACCGGCGCATTTGCACGGCAAAGCCATAGCCGAAACAGAAACTGAAAATAGGATAGAACTTGAACTCAAGCAGGAACGCGGTCAACCACACAGCGAGATGGTCTGCGCGCGAACTTTGTGCATCGAGAATGCCGAGTGACGGGGCAGCCAGACCCGTTACGAAGCACTGAATATTTACTGCCAGAATGCCGAATAGCGCAAAGCCGCGAAGCGCATCGACGAGATCGTCGCGCGGTATCAAGGCTTGCGCTTCGCAGCGATATCGATGCGAGTGTTGCCGCGTGTCGTTGCCGGCGCACCAAATTTCTGTTCCGGCTCGAGCAACCACGGCAAGGGTAAATCATCCGGCAGTACGCTGATGAAGTGCGCGCCCGCCGCCACCGCCGGAAATTCAAACCCGCCTGGGGCGTTGGTAGGGTTGGTGAATTTTTCATCCAGCATGAGCAAGGCATTGTATATCAATGCATTGCCGATATTAATGCGCGGTGCGACAGACGCACCGCGTTATCCGTCCAATGCAACGCAAAATGGGCCGGGAAATTTGAAACAAGATTGAAATTGATTGCTGTTACCACGCCCGCAGTCAGGCATGCACGCAGGCAATTGAATTGAAGCGGCAAACGTTTCGTTGCCGGTAATGCAAGAAATTGATTTCACGCGCGCGAAATTCACCGACAGGAAAATCAGGCAGTGCGCGTTTGCCTGATGATTGAAATAAGTGCGACGCCAATCATGGCAAGAAAGATCGCAAAACAAACCATCGACCATTGCGGCACATGCAGCCCGAATATTGGCGGGAATACATCGGCGCAACCGCCATTGGCAAACAAGTATTCCGGCCACCAGTTCGCCGTCGGTAGTCCATTGACTAACTCACCAACCGGATCCGTCAGGCAAGAATTCATCGATGCGCCCTTGTTCACTTGCCAGATGGCGAGGGCCAGGCCGACGGCACTGATTGCGTCGGCGATGACGACGTAAATCAGCATGCCGACACGCTGTGGCCCATGCGCGGCCGCCAGCAGGCAGACGATGGCCAATGCCATGTAGGTATAACGTTGCAGGATGCATAGCGGGCAGGGCTGTTGCTTGCCCGGACCATATTGCAGATACCATGCCATCGCAAGCAAGGCGATACAGCTGAAGCCGACGAGCGCCAAAATGACCCGCGGCGAAAATTTTGTTGGCATGGGTTATGGACGTTACGCGAGCACGCGAAGTTCCCGCGACAGTACCGACAACATTGCGAGATCGCAATTGCGCACCGATTTTAGATCCGCCATCACTTCGCGCATGCGCGCGAGCGCCTTGTCGTGATGCGATTCCCAGGCCTGAATCAAATGCGCGGCGTCATCGCTCGATGATGCCTTGGTCTGTTTGGCGAGCCCCAGCACGCCAAACGCCAATTGACGCTGCAGATTCGCCAAATCGTCGCGCATCGCAGCGCGGGCCATGGCGCGCCAGTGCGTATCGGCGGGCAGCGCGGCCACTTGCCCGGCGATCCAGCGCATATCGAGCTTTCCCACCAGCGCGAAATAAACCTGCGCGGCCAACTCGACGGGGCGTTTCAATTCCTGCGCGCACTCGACGATATCCAGCACCGAGTACATCGCGTCAAGCCGTGCGATTTCGCCTGCAAGTGCCGACGGCACACCCTGGCCGACGAGACGTGATTGCACCGCGTTGAGTGCGGCCAAGTCTTCTGCCGAAAGAAATTCCGGCAGGCGTTTGCCGATCGTGGCAACGCCGGGCGCAAACAGTTTAAGCACGTCTGCAATGGGCAAACGTTCGGAACGACGGCGCAGGAACCAGAGTGTTGCGCGCACGACCAGGCGACCGGTGTCAATGAGCATTTCTGATTGCGTGGCTGACGGCACTTTATTATCAAGCGCGTCGATGTCCGACCACATATCGCCGACGCGAAAAATATCGCGCGCCAAAACGAAGCAACGCACCACCTCAGCCGACGTGGCACCGGTTTCTTCCCGTAGCCGATGCACAAACACACTGCCAGTACGATTGACGGTCGCATTGGCGACAGCGGTGGCAATGATTTCACGCTTCAATGGATGCTTTGGCATGACATCGGCGAAACGCTTTTGCAACGCGGTCGGAAAATAGTCGACCAACGCACGACCAATATATTCGTCGTCGATCAAATCCGAGGCGACCAGATCATCAAACAATTCCA
>JAYTUX010000009.1:0-2779 GCA_043744315.1 Betaproteobacteria bacterium
CCAGAAATTCACGGCGCCAGCAATTACATCCTGATGATCGTCGCCATCGCCATCGGCGGCGGCATCGCTTGGGTATCGGGCAAACGCGTGGCGATGACCGACATGCCGCAAATGATCGCGATCTACAACGGCATGGGCGGCGGCGCCGCGGCAGCGATCGCGGCGGTGGAGCTAGTGCGCATCGGCGGCACCGCGGTCGGCACCGAACATTCGGCCATCATCATTACGCTCGCCGTAGTCGGCGCGCTGATCGGCGCGGTCTCGTTTTCCGGCAGCGCGATCGCATTCGCCAAACTGCAGGGCTGGATGAACAAAACCTATCAATTACCGCTGCACCAAATTGTCAGCATCGGCAGCTTAGTTGCGGCCGTGATTCTCGGCATCGTCATCATCCTGAATCCGCACACCAGCGGCTTCGTGGTCTTTTTGTTCTTCGCGCTCGCCTTAATCTACGGCGTGTTGATGACCATTCCCATCGGCGGTGCGGATATGCCCGTGGTCATTTCACTGTTCAACGCGCTGACCGGATTAGCGGTCGCCTTTGAAGGCTTCGTGTTGCAAAACGCCGCGATGATTATTGCCGGCACCGTAGTCGGTGCGGCGGGCACCTTGCTGACGCAGTTGATGGCAAAAGCGATGAACCGCCCGATCAGCAAATTGCTGGCGCCGGGACCGGTAGCGACCTCGACGGGCGAAGTGCAAGGCACGCAAAAAGCCATCGAAGCGCAAGACGCCGCGATTCAAATGGCCTACGCGGCGAAAGTCGTGATCGTGCCGGGCTACGGCATGGCCGTCGCCCAAGCGCAGCACAAAGTGTGGGAGATGACCCAATTGCTCGAACAAAAAGGCATCGAAGTGAAATTCGCTATCCACCCGGTGGCGGGGCGCATGCCGGGTCATATGAACGTGTTGCTCGCTGAAGCCGGCGTGCCCTACGACAAGATTTTCGACTTGGATGAAATCAACGCGGAATTCCCCAACACCGATGTCGCGCTCATCATCGGCGCGAATGACGTAGTCAACCCCGTCGCACGCACCGATCCCGGCTCGCCGATTTACGGCATGCCGATCCTCAATGTCGATTTCGCCAAGAGCGTCATCGTCATCAAACGCGGCAAAGGCGCGGGCTTCTCCGGCATCGAAAACGCCCTGTTCTATATGGACAACACACGCATGTATTACGGCGGCGCGCAGGAAGCGGTGAATCATTTGATCCAGCAACTGAAACAGTTGTGATGAACAAGCCAGCAGGCGCGCCACGCCTGCCTGTGGGCGGCATATGCCTGGAAAGCCGCTGTGTTGTTGGCGCTCAGGTAAATGTTAGCGAAAATGCATTTCTCATGAAAATCCGTAGTAGAAATTACGGATTTTTGCATTCCCAGGGAACGAGCTTAGGCGCATAGTTCGTACTGTAGTAAATGATTTCTACCTCCCAACCTTAAAGGATGATGACTATGTGGACCAAACCTGAATTTGCTGACCTGCGTTTCGGCTTCGAAGTAACGATGTACGTTGCCAATCGCTAAGCGATAGCAAGAAGTACGAAAAAAAGGGCGCCCTTGGCGCCCTTTTTTATTGCATATCTGCCGCGCGCCGTTCTCCTCTTGGTATGGTGGGATGTCTGTTGCGGAGTCACCCAAACTTCACCAGGCAAACGTGTAGGAAATTCCATCCTATCCACTTTTCACGAAGCTTCCCTCCTCGCTCAAGGCGCATCGCGACGTTAGTGTTCGATATGTCTGGGAGTTTGGCCAATACAACCCCCAGGTACGCATGAGCAATGGAATAAAAATGAAGTGATTGGTAAGCGTGGCCGACGTAATATATGAAGCAATAGTCATAAAATAAATTGACTTTTTGCTACTTTAATTCAAAATAATACAATATTTATTTGTTTGGTTAAAAAAATGCTTATCGACTTCCGCGTGAAGAACTTCCGCTCCCTACGGGACGAGCAAGTGCTGCGCCTCGTCGCCACCAAAGACAAAACCCTTCACGAACTCAACACAATGCCATCCGGCATCAAGGCTGCGCCGTTCCTGTTGCGCAGCGCGGCGATCTATGGGCCCAACGCCGGCGGCAAGTCCAACCTCATAAAGGCGCTGCATTACATGCGCGCCGCGGTGGCTGAATCGGCATCAATCATGCAGCCCGGCGAGCTTTTCAACGTCCAGCCATTTCGCCTTGATACCAAATCGAGCGCACAGCCAACGGAGTTTGAGGTTACATTCATCCTCGACGGCGTTCGCCACCAGTACGGTTTCGCTCTAACCGCGGATCGAGTTACCAGCGAATACTTGCTTGTTTACAAGGCCTTCAAACCACAGCAATGGTTCGACAGACGTTACGACAATGAAACGGGGAAAGATCAATATGAATTTGGTACTGGCCTGAAGGGGCAAAAAAGTGTGTGGGAAGGTGCGACCCGCCCCAATGCACTATTTTTGTCGATGGCGGCTCAACTCAACAGTGACCAACTGCGGCCCGTGTATAACTCGTTGGTTAACAGGCTGGTTATAGTCAACGACTATACGCCGCTGAGTCCGCAGTTTTCTTTAGACATGCTGCGTAAACCTGAAGGCAAACAGGCAATCTTCAATTTCCTAACGGCTGCCGATATTAGCCTTGCCGACATTGGTATAGTGACGCGCAGGCAACCCGGGCAATCCATGCGTTTCGATCTAGCGTCGGGGAAAACGGAAGTTCGCAACGAAGAGCAAGAAGTGAGCGAACTTTTGTTCCACCACGTCACCGGGCAAGGCAACGCCGCATTCGGTCT
>JAYTUX010000010.1:0-2778 GCA_043744315.1 Betaproteobacteria bacterium
CGGATAGATCAAAAGAAACTGATCTGTTCGGGCGCTTTTTCTGTTTCAACCCTGGCTTTCCCATAGAACGTTTTCATTCTTTCAAACTGTTTGTCCGTCACGGTGATGATTCGCACTTCACCATCTGACGGAAGGAACCCTTTGATTCTATCCTCATGTACGTCCGCATTTTCCTCACTGGGACAGTGCCGCGCATAGACTGAATATTGCAGCATTGCGAAGCCATCGTTCAAAAGGGCTTCACGAAAATGGGTGTAGTCGCGCCGCGCCTCTTTGGTGTCGGTGGGAAGATCAAACATTGCGACAACCCACATGCTGCGGTATCCCCCGAAGGCCATTTCGCTTCATCAAATACCGGGAATGGGCGTGGCTCTCGCGCCTTCACACAATACTGATCGGACACCAGCGGCGTAATAGGACAGTGCGGTCAGCAGTGGCAACCGCCGCGTTTCAGTCGGCGCACCCCATCTGCAATCCCAAGCGAGAATTTGCAACAGAGCACTCTTTGACTCTTTGTCCACAGTTACTTTTGGATTGTCGCGTGCCAGTTCATAAACCTTGAGATCAACCAAAGGCCGCAGCGGTTCCATCAGGTCATCCGCCAATGCAAGATCATCGTATTGGCTGCGATGATGTATCCCCAATGCCGGCGAAAGTCCGGCACCCACTATCGTACGGGCCACCGCTGCGCGAAGAATTGCGTATCCATAGTTGAGCAGCGCGTTGATGCCTTCCATGTCCCGATCACGCCGAAAGTCTGTGCCGAATAGCTTGCCCCAATAAATACGCGCTGCTTGGGCCTCCACATTGGCCGGATCACCGCTCTTCACGCGAGCAGCATATGCAGGGAGTGGAAGGTCATCCAGCACCAGCGACCGCAGTACGCCTGCCTGTTCGCGAATTTTCGCTTGCACTATTAGCTGCCAAAGCCGCTTTTGAACAGGTTGAGAGGCCGCTATTTGCAAACGCAGCGTCTTCGCATGCAAGCTATGGCCAGCCAAAGTCAGAAGCGCGGCGCAGGGCAAGTGTTTCCTGTCACACAACACAACCACAACATTTTCCTCAAAGCACGTTGCGAGCAGTGCTTGGGTGAAGCTCACGCCAGGATGATCAATGATCAACACTCCCAAATCTTCCACCGGGACAGTTCCGTTATCCACGCCATCGCGCGACACCACCAGTTGCCGGTGATCCATCCGCAAATGGGAAGGCGTGCCGATTTCCACGATGCGTTTAATCACCGCTGGCGGGCTCCCATTTTCCCAATGGGTCAATTTGGATTTTTCGGCATGCCAGCGAATTGGGGACGCTTCGAATGATTCCTCGCGAGTCACTGTCACTGGTCGAGGTCACGCTGAAATGCCGGAATATCAATGAATTATTTGGGCCGGACATTTTCTGCAAACGGTAAATCGGTGGGCCAAGCAGTTTGTGATCGGCCGGCGTTAACTTTTCGTCCCAAAGCACCATGTCTTGCGCGCACAACGCTATGTCGAATAGCCATTGTTCGCGATTGACAGTCGGGTCGATTGCCAGCAGTTGCGCGCTGTCCGTGCGGATGATAGGTAAGTCTCGTGTACTGCGTGCGCGTTTTGCCGCTTCCAGCATATCCACGAATACGCCTTTGCGCTCAATCGTTCCATCCGGCAAGTTGCGTTTGAAGACGACAACGTGATGATTGCTGCCTTTGGCAAATATCTGCGGGCGCATGCCAAACCGCACAAGGCCGCTCTCATTCATCGCCACTCTTACTTTCCGAATCGGCGGCGCTTTGTTCATATCACCGTCATTGCGGCGCATTCGCGGGGGATCGTCCTGCACAGTTACCGCCTTATGGGTTTTCAACCATTCCTTCAGAATTTCCCGGATATGCTGATCAACAATCCAAGTCTTCACACCCGGATCGTTGGCAAGACGTTCAAGCGCTTTTTCGACTCCAACACGCTTGACGTAACAGCGCACCGCCACATCGGCGATCGTGATTTCCATGCCATCTGGCAATGACGGCGGAGGGTAGTCGTTCAATCGAGATTTGTCCGCTTTGTCGCGACCAGCGAACCATTCACGCAAAGCAATTCGAATTGCCGGATCGACAATCCATTGGTCGCCGCCGTCAAGGCTTTTTCCGGGCGTGCGATCCGGGTCGCATAGGACGATATTCTTGAGATTGAGCAATTTCCTCGTTGGTTTAAGCGGAACTCGATGCTTCACGTAAGCGCCGAGTCCAAATGGCAACTCCTGGTGCAATCCACCCGAGATTTTTCTTTTTGCGGAATGGCTCACCACGTTCTGCATGACGATCTTTTCCGTCGCGTGCCGCAGGTCGGGTATCGGGCATTCCAGTGGTGTGGCAGGCCAAGCGCCGTTCTCTTCCCTCCAACGATAACGACGCATCAAATCTTTGAAGACTTGACCATCGACCAAGGCGGTCACGATTGCATCAATTGCGTGGTGCCGATGATCGCCACGGTCCTTTTTCTTTTCCTTCTTTGCACTTTTGTCCTCTTCAGCGCCCAGAATCTCGCCGGTTTCGGTATCCACTACCGGGGCATCTTCACGAGCGGCCTCGGTTCGAGGCAGAGTATTCGTCAACTCCCATAACTTGCGCAACTCCGCAGTCATCTGGCCGCGTGAGACTTGCAGATGCTGATCGTCGTAACCCAGCGTCGCGAGATAGTTGCGCACAGCGACGCAGATGTATCGCGTATCGTTCAACTGCGCTGCGGCGAAGTCTGCACCCGCATCAAATTTGTCATCTTTCAGCCGCTTCAACTTTGC
>JAYTUX010000011.1:0-2775 GCA_043744315.1 Betaproteobacteria bacterium
AATTCTGAAATGGCACGCGCTGACTTCTTAGCGGACATCGTCAATTTTGAAGTGTGGGTTTTGAATGAGGCCAACAATATTTCCGAACGGATCCACGACGCTCGCCACCAGAATTCCATCGCCAACATCCTTGACTGCGCTCTGCGGTTTAGCGCCAAGCGCGACAACTCGCGCATAGTCGGCATGGATGTCATCGACGCCCCAATATGTCGTCGGACTATCGTTGGCGTCTTCATCGCCCGGCGGCAATAATCCCAGCTCGAATCCGCCGACATTGAAGCCAACATAAAACGGTTCGTTGAAATACGGCGCGTGTCCGACGACGCGGGCATACCATTCAGTAGCTTTGGCAAGGTCGGGTGAAGGATAAATAATGGTTCGTAAGCCCAGAAACATGTGCGCCTCCTGATGTGGTTAGCGATTAAAAATGGAGAGCGTGTAATTTGTCAGCGTCAAGCCGACTTGCCCGTCAGGGGAAACCTCGTTGTTGAAGCTGAAATTGTCGATTGCGTAGTCGGCGATATCGGCTGAAAGTGCGGGATCAAGGGTGCGTGCTTTGCCGATGATAAAAGCGATGTCCTGCCTGCGCAAGCGGAAACCAAACTGCGTCGTTACTGTTGGACAGGCACCCGTGTTGTTCGCGGTGTTGCACCAAAATTCATTGCCTGCAAGTTTCACGCCGAAGCCCGGGTTGTCGCGAAATATCGTCGCGACAATGGCATTACCGACGCCAAAGTCCTTGAAAAGAAAATAGCCTTCCGCGCTGGTTGGCAGCGGCGCGACGGCTGCAGCGCCGATGGTGATGTAAAACTTGCGACGGATTTTGGTGTCGATGAGCTCGATGACAGGATGACTTTGCGCGTAACCCTGCTCGTTGGCGCGCTGCATTACTTTTACCAGCAAACCAAAAGAGATTTCGATATCGCGATTCACACTGTCCTTCCACGGCATGATGCGGCGATCCGGTTCACCGGCAGCTGGCGGCGTCGTGGTGAATATGTAAATCGGGTTTACGCTGGTTGCGGGTATCGCCGTAGTCAGGTCCGACCCGTTGACGTAAAAACCAATTTCCGACGAACCCGATTTTGTTTGCGCGAATGAATGCGTATCTATTTCGTAACTATTGCCTGTTGTTTGTGCCGTATGCACTTCACCGGCCGACCCCGTGCGACGCGAGAAAGGCACGACAGCCGGATCGGTTTGGGTTTGCTGATTTAGCGGAATGATTCTCGGCATTGTCGGCTGCTGATTGACTTCGATGCAGCCGCCAGGCCCGGGAACTTCAATTTCACAAAGCTCGGTCCCGGCTATGCGAAACGGGACAAGCGTGAACGTGGCGATGGGTATTTCGGGATTGGGGGTCGCTTGCGCGGTGTCAGTTGTCGAGCCGCTACCGCCGCCGCAGGCCGAAAGGAGGAGCATCCATGCGAGTTTGCCGACGATGACTGAATGCAGTTTGGCGAATCTGTTCATGCGAACGTCACTTCACTTCCCGTATTTTTTCCAATCCGGGTGTGCGACACGCAATTCGCGCTGCTGTTCAACCAGCACCTGATAAAACGTCAGGCGCGAGGCGTTTATTTTGCCTTGCTCGCCTGCAGCAATGACTTTGCAGCCCGGCTCATCAATGTGCGCACAGTCGTTGAACTTGCAGGTGCCGATGAAGGGCCGAAAATCCGGCATCGCATACGCAATGTCTTCGTCGGGCAAGTGCATCAGGCCGAACGACTGCAAGCCCGGCGAATCCATGATTGCGGTTTTCTCGTCGAGCCGGTACATGCGCGTGTAAGTCGTGGTGTGTTTACCGGAATCGAGTGCTTCCGAGAATTCAGCTTCCTTGGCGACATCGCGCATGACCAGATTGTTCACCGTACGCGATTTGCCCATACCCGATTGCCCGACCAGCAAGGTGGTCTTGCCATCAAGGTAAGGCCGCAGCGGTTCCACATCAAATTTCGCTGACATCGGCATGACCGGATAGCCGATCTTCTCAAAGTACTCGAGGCTCTTTCTCGCTTCTTCAAATTCCGGCAAATCCTTTTTGTTCAGCATGATGAATGGCTTGATACCAGCCGCCTCGCAGGCAACCAGACACAGATTTAAAAACATCTCCGAGAAACTTGGCCGTGGTGCAACGATGATGACGGCCTGGTCGATATTGGCCGCGAGCGTTTTTTCGCGCCACGCATCCTTGCGAAACAGCACGTTGCGGCGCGGGTGAATTTCATCGATGCGTGCATGCCCCGGACTGGACATGCTCACTTCAACAAAGTCACCACAGGCGACATCCTGTTTCTTGCCCTTGCGGGTGCAAACAAGTTGCTTGCCGTCGTCAAGCTCGGCCAGATATTCGCGACCGAAATCGCCGGTGACGAGCGCACGCATCAGAGTGTTTGCAAAGCGTCAAGCTTCGCAGCGCAGATGAAATCGTTCAGCGTAATTCCACCGGCATCGTGGGTGGAATAAGCCACGACGCACTTGTTGTAATGCACACTCATGTCGGGGTGATGATCTTCGGTATGCGATACCCAGGCGGAAGCGTTCACGAACGCCATCGTCTCGTAGTAATTCTTGAACGAAAATGTTTTCTTGATCTCGTTGCCGATTCGCTCCCAGTTTTTCAACGCGCCCAAGTTGGCTTGAATATCCGCGTCCGAAAGTGCGGCGGCTTGCCCACCAGGTGCGCAGTGCATTTGTGAAAGTGTGGTCATGTTTGCATCGCTTTCAAATGGGCAATCCTGATCGCTGCAGGTGGATGTGAGTCGTACACAGCCG
>JAYTUX010000012.1:0-2775 GCA_043744315.1 Betaproteobacteria bacterium
CTTGGGCGAATGCGGCGCGTGCGCGCGCACGATCGCGGCCATGCGCGCGCCCAACACCACGTTGGCATCCGCCGCGCGCAGCGAGCGATCGCGCAGCCAGGTCAGCACCCGCACGACCATGCCGCCGCCAAGCCGCATGCCGAGCGCCGTGGCGACTTCGGGAAACAGATCCTGCAGCCAGTTGATGCACCGCGCGCCACGCAGGCGTGCCGCCATCATCACCGGCACCGAGATCATCGGCGGATCGGTCTTGGCCACCACCACATCGCCGCGCGACGCCAGCAGCAGGACGCGGAAGGGGGCGGTGACATAGAACGTGACGGCTTGCAAAATGTCCCAATTTGGGACTATCCTTCACTTATGCGAATAATCGCTTACAAGACACTCAGGCAGTTTTGGGAATCAAGTCCTTCATACAAAGACGTTGTCGAGTCCGCGCGAGCCTGGTTTCAACATGTGGAAGCTGCGGATTGGAAATCACCAACCGACGTGAAGGCGGACCTGCGTACTGCCAGCATTTTGAAAGACGGGCGAGTCGTATTCAACTTGGCGGGCAATAAGTATCGCCTCGTTGTCTGGATCAACTATCCTTTTCGGGTGGTCACCATTCGCTTTATCGGAACACACAAGCAATACGATGCAATCGACGCACAAACAATTTGAGGAACGCCATGAATATAAAACCGATCCGCACCAAACGCGATTACGAATCGGCACTCAAAACCGCGGAAACACGGATGCACGCGAAAACGGGAACCGCCGAAGGCGATCATCTCGATGTGTTGGTGACGCTGATTCAAGCCTACGAGGCGAAGCACTTCCCGATGCTGCCGCCAGACCCCGTGGAGGCGATCAAGTTCATCATGGAACAGCGTGAGCTAACCGTGCAGGACCTGGTGCCCGTGTTTGGACGGGTGAATCGCGCCTATGAGGTGCTCAATCGGCGCCGCCCCTTGTCGTTGGCGATGATACGAAAATTGCATAGCGACTTTGGAATTCCCGCGGAAGTCTTGATTGCCGCGTAATAGGGCGCTGGAATGACGGTGCTTTGTAGTGCGCACTATTTAATGGCCAGATCAATAGAAGTTCCCCTGTCTCGAACTGCAGCATTGGTGCGCCTTCCAAGCCGTTTTGCCTTGAAACGCCTCTCCAGTGCTAGTGTTCGATAGCTTAGCGATACCCAGTGCCCCGCACCTCCGCCAACACCCCGCGCCACCGCCCCATCGCCATCTCGCGCGTAAACTCCGCCTCGAACATCGCCCGCGCGCATTTGTGTCCACGGTACCCGTGCGCGCACACGCGGGCGCATCGTCGCACAGCCGCTCGACAGCCTTCGCCAGTGCCACCGCATCAAGAGACGCCTCGCAATGGCAAAGACGATGTCTGTTCTTCACTTCAGGGTTCATTTCGGTACGGCGCTGGCATTGCGAAGTCTAGCCAGCGAGCGCCGGGGTCCGCCTACTTCTTCTTGACGTCAATCACAAACCCGATCGGCCGCTTGGGAGCTTCCGGGGGCGACATGAGTTCGCGTAATGCATCGAATACATGCTTAAGTTGGTTTTTCGTGTTGCGGCTGAACGTATCGTGGCGCATTGCCATTGCCTCGGTTCTTTGTTCGATTTCATCGAGTCGCCTGGCCAGATCTCGATGGCTGGTGACCAGTTCGCGCAGGCGCACGAAGGCGCGTACGACGTAGACTGAAACCTCGACCGCGCGGGGCGTATTGAGCACCGTGGCGGCCATGATTGCACCATGCTCGGTGAACGCCAGCGGCAATTTGCGTCGGCCACCCCAACTTGATGTCGCAAATTGCGACTTCAAGTTGGCGAACTCATCGGGCGTCAGCTCGAAAATGAAGTCCTCCGGGAATCTGGCCCGATTGCGCCGCACTTGCTCGTTGAGCCGACGTGTTTCGACGCCGTAGAGTGCCGCCAGGTCAGAATCCAAAATCACTTTTTGGTCGCGGACGAAGATGATGCGCCCGGCGATGAGCTCCGTTGTTACCGAGGAACCGGTCATGCCGCATTCCGATCGGAGTGCGTTCCTGGCGGATTGTCATACGTCATCGACATAGCGTAATGTATAACTGTATAAACAAACAGTCAAGGTTGGTTACCTTGGGAATGCCGGATGGGCTGAAACAATCAGAATATTGCTTCGTCGGTTGGCAATGCACTGTGCAAGAATAAAAAACACAAGCACTGGTGCGCCTTCCAGGCCGTTTTCACTTGAAACGCCGCGCCAGTACTAGTGTTCGATAGCTTCGCGATGCCCCGTTCCCCGCACCTCAGCCAACACCGCCCGCCACCGACCCATCGCCATCTCGCGCGAGAACTCTGCACCAAACATGGCCCGCGCATTCGTTCCCATACGCGCACACGCATCGCGATCCCCGCTGAGCCGTTCCACCGCATCCGCCAGCCCCACCGCATCGTCCGGCGAAACGGTGACGCCACAATCCCCGCGTGCAACTTCACGCGCGATCTCGCCATCCCCGTCTTTGCCACCAAGACCAATGAAGATCACCGGCCGCCCGGCCGCAATGGCGCTGTAAAACTTGCTCGGCACGATCAAACCTTCCAGCGCGGGCTTTAACGAAACGAGATGCACATCCGGCAGCGTCAGACTGAACTTCAATTGCTCCATCGGCTGGTAAGGCTTGAACAGCACATTGGCGAGGCCGCGGCGTGTCGATTCCTGCTGCAGGCTTTCTTTCTATTGAGGTTTTCATAAATCGCGACATCGTTGCTATTCGCGTAGTCTGTCGCCCCGGCG
>JAYTUX010000013.1:0-2765 GCA_043744315.1 Betaproteobacteria bacterium
ACCATGTCATGCTTGCGCCAGGCGGCGATAACGACTTGCTTTTATTGTGACGGAGCGATTTGGCCCCGGGCAACGTAATCTGCATGCCGTCCGATTTGAATGCGTCCAGATTGATTGAAATAAGCGAAACCTTTGATGTTGTTACGCGTTTACCTATTTGCTCTAGTTGTTTCGCTTGGACCGAATTAATATCCAGCGCCTTGTCCGCGGCCAGTACCGTGAAGAGTTCGGGTGGATTTGTTTGCGCGAGCGAGGGAAACGTAACCGCAGAGATGCAAATGCCAACAAGTAAGAGTACGAATCGCAGAAAGGCTTCTGGCAGCGAGCCAAGCGAATTGTTTGCATGACGCCTAGCTTGAAGAGTGCTTCGCGACTTTGCAGTATTTTTGGTTCCAGACAAGAATTTATTCACAATGGCCTTCCTCTAAATTGGCGATATCAACATGCACAGAAACTGCACAAAAAAATCTTGCTTGGCTATCGTGACTCTGAATCGGCCGCGACGACGCTTCAATTCAGTACTTACTCCACTACAATGCGACCCGTAATTCTCTTTGTCGTGTCTTTCTTGAGGCAATAGAGAGCCTTCATGTCTTCGGCGGGCCCAGGCGGCACAGCTTTGTCGCTTGTTGACTTCGAGGTAATGGCGTCAGCAGTGGTAGCCGCCGATGCATTCGCAGCCACCTTGGGCGCCCTAATAAAAGGCAAAACTGTCGATAGGAAGCCGCCTACTTTGTCAACGCCAGTTGAGGCTTTTGAATTCATGCTGACTTTGCTTAGTCCGCCCTTATCATTGAATTCGATCCCGAACTCGCCGTCCGCAAAGGTTGCAGGATCAATGTTTGCGTAGAATTGATCGCCAAGTGGCAATGATTCAATTCCCGTTTCTGTGTCTTTCGTGCAGTATTTCCGGTTTTCCCCCGCGGTTGAAATTGGCTCGTATGTTGTCGTTGTCTCAACCTTTACCAAAACAGGTGCGCGAAACGGGACACCCGACGTAACTTTTCCTTGATGATCAAAAACGACAAGGTGTGATGCGCAACCAGACAGAAGAATGCCGACGGCCAATGTGACTCTTATCTTCATGATTTCCTCTCTTCACTAAATTGTTTTACTTTGGTTGAATCGATAGTTAAATTGAGCAGGTGAAGCGAGTTGTGGCTCCCTACTCTTTCGCTTCGCTACGCATCCGCAAAATACTTCCTCCTAATCTCATACTCCGACCCCACCACAAACTGCCCCGGCACCCACTTCTTCCAGTCCTCAAACAAATCCTGCGGCTTCCACGTATTGAACGCCGCCGATCCAAACTGATCGATGTGCCGCTTGACCGATTCGCGAAAGCGGTGATGCGCGAACACGCGCATGAATTCGCCGAAGTAGATATCCGCCACCCGCTTGTCGCCGCGGATCAGGACCATGTTCTCGTCGTTGGTGTTGACGCTGGCTTCGCTGAAATTGGCGGAGCCGGTCAAGGTGACGGGGTTGCTGCCGAGCGGATCGATCAGCATGAACTTGGTGTGCACCCAGTTTACGTTGACGCCGATCGGTGCCGATTCCTTGCGCCAGCCATCAACCCAGTCCACAAAAATGTTGTTGCCCAGCGCCATGCCGATGTTGGGCAGGCCGCGGATGCGCTCGATGTCGGCGATTGCAGCGGCGCGCGAGACCGCGTTGCCCCCATTGACGTATTTGTCCAGCAGCGCAAAGCGTAGGATGCCGTCGTTCTTGTCGAACACGGGACGGAAATCCTTGACGATACCGAACGGGAAGGTCATGAACAGTGGCTTTGGGTCATCGGCCAATGCGATCCACCAGTCGAATACCCCACGGCCACGATGCGGCGAGAATATCCGCGTCAGCGCGTCCGATTCATCGGCGGGCGGCAATGCATTTTCGGATTCCGTCCAATCCTTCGCGCCATCGGCGACTGGGTCACCTTTCAGCTCGGTCCAGTAATCGAGGAACTGCGTCGCCAATGTCTTGTCGTGGATGGCGTGCCCGACATTGAGCTGGCCGAAGAGGGCATTGCGGCTGATGTTGGTTGAGCCGGTCCACACTGAAATCGGTTTGCCGTTCTTGCTCAGCACGATGAACTTGTTGTGCATGATCTTGGCGTTGGTGCGCGGGGTGCACAGTGCCTTGATCTGCGCAGCGGCAATCGCTGCATCGTTGGCGGTGCTGTCGTCGAGGTCGTGGTAGATGATCTTCACTTCGGCGCCCGCGTTCTTGGCGGCTTTGAAGGCGGCCAGCACGTCCGGCCATTGCAGTTCGTAGATCGCGGCATGCAGACTGAAGGTGCTGTCCTTGGCCCGGGCGATGAAGTCGAGTATGCCGGGCAGCAGGTCGCGCGTGAGCCACGCATAGGCGGGCGCGCCGGCCTGGTCAAGCGTCATGCCAGGAAAACGTTTGGTGAATGCCTGCGAGGCAATCGCACCACGATTGAAATGGACTTCGTGCGTGGCGTCGGCCAGTGGTTCCGTGCCGATGGTGACGCTGGTCGCGGCCTTCTCGGTCAGTGCGCCGGGCGTGCCGACCATCGGGATTACTTTGTAGCGATATTGATAACCGGGCTTGGCCGCGTAATCCGCCCACTGGAATGACTGGAACGGGTGTTCATGGCTGCTGGCGTCTTCGATGCCGGTGGAAGGACGGATGCTGGGAAAAGTCTTGTTGCCGCGCAGCCAGATGGTTTCGTTTTCGGTGAGGTCGGTGCGCTGGATGGCAAAGCCCATCAGGCCTTTGGCGTCGGCTTCCTTCATGTC
>JAYTUX010000014.1:0-9215 GCA_043744315.1 Betaproteobacteria bacterium
TGGCACGCGGGTGTTTGACGATCTCGCCGCCGCGACCGATGCGTTGATCGCCGAATCGGCGCGGGTGGCGGCGTAGCAACCATGGCGGACAGCGTTCACGCATGATTTTCGCGCGCTCGGTATTGTTCTTCCTGCTGGCGATCGTCAATACGATTTTCTTCGGTTGTTTTGTGCTGCCGGTCTGCTTTATTCGTTTCGAGTGGGGCTATGATTCCGCGCGCGGCTGGGGGGTGGTGACACTGTGGCTCGCGCGGCACGTGTGCGGCATCGATTACACCATCCGCGGCCTGGAAAATATTCCCACGCACCCTTGCGTATCGATGGCGAAGCATCAATCGGCGTGGGAGACGGTGTTCATTCTTGTCACGATTCCGCGCGCGGTGTGGATCATTAAACGTGAATTGCAATGGCTGCCGATTATCGGGTGGGTGTTGTACGCGCTGAAGTCGATTGCAATCGATCGCAAGAGTGGCAAACGTGCTGTCGATCAGATCGCCGAGCAAGGTCGGGATCGGCTTTCGCAGGGACTATGGATTTCGATTTTTCCGGAGGGCACGCGCGTGGCACCGGGCACGCGCGGGCGCTACGGCATCGGTGGTGCGTTCCTCGCGGCAAAGACCGGCGCGCCGATCCTGCCGATGGCGCACAACGCGGGCGAATGTTGGCGGCGCAATGCGTTTCTGAAATATCCGGGCAAGGTCACAGTCAGCATTGGGCCGTTGATCCAAACGGCGGGACGCGAGCCGGCAGACATCATTGCCGATGTGGAAAACTGGATCGAATCTGAGATGCAGACCTTGCCGCCGGCAAGCACATGAAGAAATTTTTGTAAGTCGGAACATCATGTTCTTCAAACTGAAAAGCAAGCCAGCCATCGAACGGTCGCTCGCCCCAGAGGACGCCGAGCGCAGCATCGCGCTCGCCGGGCGGCGTGTCGATTACAAGTTGGTGCGGCGGCGCGGCCGGCGCGGCGTGGGACTAAAAATTGATGGTACCGGCATGACGGTAGCGGCCTCACTGACGACACCCATCGGCTCGATCGAAGAAATGATCGGCAAGAACGAAACATGGGTGTTGAAAAAACTCGATGAGTGGTCGCATCGGCGCATTCAACCGCAGCGCTGGCAGACGGGTCACACGGTCCATTTCATGGGCGAGGCGTTGATCTTGATGATCGACATCGGGGCGACGCGCGCGCATGTCGAGCAATCGATGGGGCACCTGTTCGTGCGGGTGCGGGAGGCGGATCCCGCGCTGGTGGAAAAGACCGTGGTGGCGTGGTTCAAGCGCGCCGCACTGCCGCATCTCGCGCAGCGCGCGTTCTTCTATTCCAGGCTGCACGGCCTGAACCCGCCGCGGGTATTTCTCTCAAGCGCCAACAGCCGCTGGGGCAGTTGCAATTCGCGCCGCGAAACGCGCTTTTCGTGGCGGCTCATCAAGGCACGGCCGGCGTTGATCGATTACGTTGTGTGCCACGAGCTTGCGCATTTGCGGCATATGAATCATTCGTCCGCGTTCTGGCAGGAGGTAGAACGCATGTGCCCGCAGTTTCGAGAATTAAGAATGGAACTCGACGCGAACGATCACACGTTTCGCGCGTTCTGAATACTTGCCACCGCATCGAAAAGGGATTTCATGCAATTACTTCACACCATGCTCCGCGTCGTCGATCTCGATAAATCGATCGACTTCTATACCAATGTTCTCGGCATGAAATTGCTGCGCCGAAAAGATTATTTCGACGGAAAATTCACGCTCGCATTTGTTGGTTACGGTGACGAATCGCAAACGGCGGTGATCGAACTTACGCACAATTGGGAAACCAAAAGTTATGAGCTCGGCAACGCGTTCGGCCATATTGCGATTGGCATGCCGGATGTTTACCAAGCCTGCGAAGCCGTGACTGCAAAGGGTGGCAAAGTCACACGCGCGCCGGGACCGATGAAATTCGGCGGCAGTGTCATCGCGTTTGTCGAAGACCCGGATGGGTACAAGATCGAGTTTATTCAGAAGGCAGCATGACGGTTTTCAAACTGGAAAACTCCGCCACTGGCGCGGTTTGCAGGGCGAAAATGTCTGGAAATGTGCGCCGAATGGCGTTCTGCATATTTCACTCAAAGCGCAAATAAAGCAGCGTCATCCTGAGCGAAGTGAAGGATCTCGTCACGACGAGGTCCTTCGCTTCGCTCAGGATGCCATGGTGTTTTTTAAATCGAAGCGAAATTAGTCTGTCTCAACGTCGAGATCTGCGAGCCGAATGAATTCCTTTACCGACAACGTTTCGCCACGTCGCTTTGGATCGATCCCCGCCTCCTGAATTTGCACTGCGGTCAAGAACGGTTTCAGCGTATTGCTCAAGGTTTTCCGCCGCTGCCCGAATCCCGCCGTGACCATGGCCGAGAATCGAGTTTCGTCTTTCGCGCGCAACCGATCATTGTCCAGCGGCACGATTTGCACGATCGCCGAATCGACCTTCGGCGGCGGCGTGAACGCGCTCGGTGGCACATCAAACAATCGCTGCATCTGAAACCGGTATTGCAGCATCACGGACAAGCGTCCGTAGGCTTCGGTATCCGGGGCGGCAACCATGCGATCGACCACTTCTTTTTGCAACATGAATACGCCGTCGATCAGTTGCTCCGCATAACCAGCCAGATGAAACAGGAGTGGTGTTGAGATGTTGTAGGGCAAATTGCCGACGCATCTAAACGGCGCATTGAGAATCGCAAAATCAAAATCCAGCGCGTTTGTTTCATGTAGCGTGAATTTTTCGGGCGGAAATCGCGTTCGCAGCGCGCTCGCGAGATCGCGGTCGATCTCGACCGCGTGCAGGTGATTCAATTTTGCAATCAGCGGCGCGGTGATCGCGCCCGGCCCGGCGCCGATTTCAATCATCACATCACCGGCCTGCGGCGCGATGGCGGCGACGATGCGGTCGATACAATATCGATCGGTCAGGAAGTGTTGGCCGAAGCGTTTTTTGGCGCGCGGTAGCATTTCATTGACTGCGCTTGGACGCAAGCTCGATTGCGAGTGCGATTGCCGCTTTCATGCTGCCGGTCTCAATCGCGCCGCTGCCCGCAAGATCGAGCGCGGTACCGTGATCGACCGACGTACGAATGATCGGCAAGCCGAGCGTGACGTTTACGCCCTCACCGAAACTTGCGTATTTCAGCACCGAGAGTCCTTGATCGTGATACATCGCCAGCACTGCGTCGGCATGTTCAAGATGTCGCGGCGTGAACAAGGTATCGGCGGGCAATGGGCCATTGAGTCGCATTCCCTCATTTTTCAATTGCGCAACAACGGGCGAAATGACATCGATTTCCTCGCGGCCCAAATGGCCACCTTCACCCGCGTGTGGATTCAGGCCCGAAACCAGAATACGCGGGTTGGCAATGCCGAACTTGTCCATCAGATCGGCATGCAGGATGCGCAGCGTGGCCGTCAAGGATTCGCGCGTGATTGCATGGGGCACATCTGCCAGTGACAAATGGGTAGTGGCGAGGGCCACGCGCAAGCCGCCGCCGGTAAGCATCATCACCACCCGCGGCGTACCGGTTTTCTCTGCCAGATATTCGGTATGACCAAGGAATTTTTGGCCAGAAATGCGCGCGTCGTTGATCACCCCTTTGTGTAGCGGTGCGGTGACCATTGCGGCGAATTCACCGGATCGGCAGCCCGCGAGCGCGCGATCCAGCGTTTTCAAAACGTAGGCACTGTTGGCGGCGTTGAGGGTGCCGGGAATAACGGGTGCGATGGCGGGAATCGATTCAATGCGCAATGTGCCGATATCGATGTTGCGCATTGTTGCGCGGGCGGCAAGCAAGTCGCGGTCACCGAGAATGACCAGGTTCGCCGCGAATTCATCTTTGGCCAGCAGCACGCAAAGATCCGGGCCAATGCCGGCGGGTTCACCAGAGGTGATGGCGATGGTGGGGATCATTGGGGGTTGGTGAAAAGCCGTTACCGGTCACGCCTCACCCGTCAACGTCTTCAATCCGCCCGATACTCCACAAACGCGCGGTCGCGCGTCTGCCGCAGCCAATCCTGATAGGCCTCGTCGGCTTTGCGCGCGCGAATGGTATTGCGCGCGGCGGCGCGCTTGCGCTCCTCGGTGACGCCTTCGGTGCGGCGCTCGATGACTTGCACCAGATGCCAGCCAAAGGTCGATTGTACGGGCGCGGAGATTTCGTTGTCGCGCAATTGATTCATCGCGCGCTCGAATTCTGGCACCGTGTCGCCGGGGGAAATCCAGCCGAGATCACCGCCTTTGGCATTTGATGGATCGTCGGAATGCACCTTCGCCAATTCGGCGAAATCGGCCCCGCCGATGATGCGTTCACGCAGCCGGGCGAGGCGTTCCTTTGCGTCACTGTCGGTCACGCCTTCCTTGCTCTTCAGCAAAATGTGACGCACGTGGGTTTGCTGGATTGTCGGTTGTGCGTTCTTGCCGCGCTTGTCCAGCAATTTGACGATATGAAAACCGTTTGCGCTGCGCAGGATGTCAGTGGTCTCGCCGGGCTTCAGCGGCGAAAGTGCTTCCAGAAAAATCGAAGGCAGGCGGCCCGATGGACGCCAGCCAAGATTGCCGCCCTGCAACGCATCCGGCGCATCGGAATACTGGGCGGAAATCTGCGCGAACTCGGCACCTTTGCGTAATTCGCCCAATGCCAACAAGGCGCGTTTGCGGCGCGCTTCGATTTGCACGCTGGTCGCCTGCTCCGGCACCAGCACCAGAATGTGGGCGAGGCGAAATTCCTGATCGGTGGTGGCCTCGCGTGCTTCGAGCGAGAGCTGGGTATCGACCTCGGCTTCGGTCACGTTGATGCCGGACTCCACTTCGCGTTCGCGCAAGCGCGACATGATGACTTCGCCGCGCACTTCCTCGCGGAACTTTTGCCACACCATGCCGTCTTCTTCGAGCCGTTGGCGGAAGGTGGTCATCGACAGACTATTTTCATCCGCGATGCGCTGCAGCGATTTATCAAGCGTGGAATCATCGACCTTGATACCGGTCTCTTTCGCTTCCTGCAGCTGCACCATGTCGTTGATCATGCGCTCCAGCAATTGTTTGCGGAGCGCATCCTGTGGCGGCAGCTGCGTGCTCTGCGCTTGCAATTGCTTGATGACCACCGCCATGCGGCTATTCAAATCGTTGGCGGTGATGACCTCGTTGTTGACGATGGCGACAATGCGATCGAGCTCGACCACGCCGCCGGTTTTTGTCGGTGTGCTGAGACGCGTATCGAGCTTCGCCGCCGGCGGTGCCAGCGTGGTGATGGATTTCACGCCGCCAGGTGCGGGGGTCGCGAGCTGTGCGTTGGCGGAAAGGGGCGAAAGCGCAGCGGCGGCAATGCCGGCGAGGGTGATGAAGATCATGGCGAAACGATGTTTCATGGTGCGGCTTCCAGAAAAATGTGGCGTGGGTTGCGGTTTGGCAGGGGCCGGAAAATGTTCAACGATCGTCAGACCGTCGATACCCCGGAATGTTCTGTCTGAGCGTCTCCAGCGGATTGATGCCCAGTTTGGAGAGGCCTTTCAACTCCAGCTGAAACTGGAACGAGTTGGAATATTGGTTCGCGGCGGTCGCGAAGCGATGGGCCACCAACCGGAATTCCCAGCACCCACGATTATACTCGACGCCCATCAATCCCTCGATCAGCCGCCGGTCGCGCAGTGAATGGTTGGCGCGCGCCAGCAGCGTCCAGCCGGGTGCCGTATTGCCGAACGGCCATTGCGCCGAAACATCGACCTGTTTCAGCGAATCACGGGTAAATCGGTAGCTGAAATTGAGGATGCGGCCACCTTCGGCGTTGTAGCGCGCGGCGATATTGGCACGCTGGAATTCGGTCTTTGACGTCGAGTATTGAAAGCCCGAATCGAGAAACCAGGTGTCCGACAATTGCCCTGACAATGCCGTCAACAAATCCGATCGGCTCAAATTGCCTAGTGCCGGCGTGGATGGGGCCGTGGTGTCGAGCAGGGTCACCCGCTGTGGCGTGAAATAGTAACGCTGACCAATGGCCGCGCGCAGGCGTTCGATGCCGGTGAGGTTTTCGATGAATCGGGTGGTGACGGCGGCCGTCATTTGGCGCGCGTCGGAGATGCGGTCGCCGCCGACGAACAAATTTTCGTTGAAAATTTGCGCGAAGCTGAAGTCCGTCACGGCGGTGGAAAATACCGGCAGGCGGCTTTGCTCGCGAAACGGCACATAGAGAAAAAACAGTCGCGGCTCAAGCGTTTGCGAAACCGATTCGCCCCACAACGTCACTGGGCGCTCGAAAAACAGCCCGCTATCGACGCTCATGATCGGCAGCGCGCGTGTGCCGCTTTCCTTACCGGTGGTGTTGGCCGTGAGCCGGTATTCGGTCGCGTGGAACCCCGCCTTCGGTGTAATGAAGCCGTAAGGCGCGGTAAATGGCAGCGACATCGACGGGTAAATCAACAGACGCTGCCCGTTGACCAGCGTTGGATGGCGGAAATCGGTGAATTCGCCGATTGCATTGAATTCCATACCTTTCCAGCGCAAAGGTGCCGCGTTGAAAGACACTTGCGGCGCCAGACGATAGGGCGGGACCACCACCTGCGCCGGATCTTGCAACGTTTGGAATGCCAGGTAGCGAAATACCCAGTCACCGATCGGGCCGTTGTAAAGCACGCTGCCTTCGCGCGGCAAGTTGGTCTGCGCGGTATTGGCGATGCGCGTGGACAAATCGCGGAAATAATTGTCGTCGGATACTTTTTGCGCGTTCAGCGATGCACTCCAGCCAGGTGAGAGCCACGCGCCTAGATTCAGATATTGCCGCGTCGATAGCAAATAACGGTCGCGACCCACCACGCGATCATGCGGCAGATATTCAGTGTCGATTTCGCCGATTTGATGGTTGTTCAAATAGCGGAATTCGCCGCCCAATTGCACGCCGCGCCGGGTGAAAATTTTTGGTGTGATGGTCGCATCGTAATTGGGGGCGATATTCCAGTAATACGGCACGGCAAGCTCGAAACCGCTGCTGGTGGAGGAACCGAAAGTGGGTGAGAGAAATCCCGATTTGCGTTCGTTGTTAAGCGGAAACGTCATGTATGGCAAGTACAGTATCGGCACGCCCTTGAATTCCACGACGCCATTGATGCCGGTACCGATGTTTCGCGCGCGGTCAAGCGCCAATTCCGAGACCTTCAAATACCAATCGTTTTGGTCCGCCCGGCAGGTGGTGTAACGCGCGTTGAACAGGCGCTCCTGATCCGGCCCCTCGAAATTCATCTTTGTGGCCGATCCGCGCGCCTCATATCGCTGCGCAGGGCGCGTTGGACTTTTCGAGAAAAAGAAACTCGGTTCATCCAGCGTGCCGGTTTCGTCGGCGATTTTCAGTTTCAGGCCAATGCCGGAAATAATATCGCCGCCGCGATCCAGCCGCACCTTGCCGGGGATGAACGCGAGATCGGTGAGCTTGTCGTAATCGACGCGCTCGGCGGTGATCTCCATGTCGCCCTGCTTGACCGAGACACGTCCGCTGGCAGTGACATTTTTTTGATTGATGCCGTCAATTTCATTGGCCGAAATGGTCCGCACACCGGATTGCGCGGGGCGCTGAAACAACCCGCCGGGCGTCGGCAACAGCTTTTCCTGTTTCTGGCCTTCGAGAATCGCCGCATCGAGTTCCGCCTGACTGGGCGTGGTCGATACTTGTTGGGCGAGCGACGGCAGTGCGTGGGCAGCCAGCAAAACGGCAACAATGCGGCGGGCGACCCACATAACGGCGCAACGGTGAATGATAAAATCCAGTTTGATTCCAGAAGAAAAACAACATGACCGATATTTCCGCGCCGCAGAACCCATCGACGCGCATGGACGCACTGCGTGCATGGCTTGGCCCCGAACTTGAACGCCTCGGCATCGGCGACATTGACGATTGCACCCTCGCTCCGGCTTCGGCTGACGCCAGTTTCCGCCGCTATTTTCGCATAAGCTCCGCGGGAGGCACGCACATTGTCATGGATGCGCCGCCCGGGCAGGAAGATTGCCGCCCGTTCGTGAAAGTGTCGCGACTGATGCGCGATGCGGGCGTCAATGCACCCGAGGTGCTGGCCGAAAATTTGAATGATGGTTTTCTGCTGCTCACCGATTTGGGTCGGCAAACCTATCTTGATGTCATCAATGAAAGCAATGCCGATGGCTTGTTTCGCGCCGCGAACGCCGAACTCGTCAAATGGCAACTCGCCTCACAGCCCGGCGGGCTACCCGCGTACACGGCGGCACAAATTGCCCAGGAGCTGGCGCTGTTCCCGGATTGGTATATCGCCAAACATGTCGGTGTGGCGTTGAGCGATAAACAACGCGACGCGATGCAAGCGGTATTCAGATTGATCACCGACCACGCACTCAGTCAGGCATTGGTCTACGTGCATAGCGACTACATGCCGCGCAATTTGATGGCGCCGGATGCCTCGCATCAAGGCGCACCCGGCGTGCTCGATTTTCAGGATGCGGTTTACGGGCCGATCAGCTACGACATCGCATCGCTCTATCGCGATGCCTTCATTTCATGGGAAGAAGAACGCGTGCTCGACGGTACCATCCGCTATTGGGAACTCGCGAAGAAATCCGGTTTGCCGATGCCGGAACACTTCGGCGATTTTTATCGCGATGTGGAGTGGATGGGCTTGCAGCGGCATCTGCGCATTTTGGGCATTTTTGCGCGACTGAATTATCGCGACGGGAAGCCTGCGTATTTGGCGGATACGCCGCGGTTTATGATTTATGTGAGGAAGGTTTGTGAGCGGTATGGGGTGTTGAGGCCGCTGTTGAGGGTGTTTGATGAGTTGAGGATTGGTGACGTTGCCGTGACAGGCGTGGCGTTTCGATAGCGACCCGCGCAGTTTCACCAATGTGACACAAGTGGATAGAGTCTGTCGGCCTATTGCGTCCCCACCCTCCGCCGCGCTATATTGTCACCATGAACATTCGTTCAATCTCTCGTTTCACCCCGATTCGCGCCGGCCTGCTGTCATCGCTTGGCCTGCTGCTGCGCGTCGCGCGCACATAATTCCCCCTCTCTCTCGTTTATGAATGCCACTCGCCCGACTCATCGGGCGAATCGGAATATCCACGTTTAAACGTCACGTTACGGAGTTTGCAATGGACCATTTGATTATTTTCGACACCACCATGCGCGATGGCGAACAGAGCCCGGGTGCGTCGATGACCAAGGAAG
>JAYTUX010000015.1:0-9189 GCA_043744315.1 Betaproteobacteria bacterium
GGCAGGCAACGCGCCACAGAAAATCGCGTCCGTTGAAGGCATTACTGAATATCGTCTTGCCAACGGACTGCGTGTGCTGCTGTTTCCAGATATGTCGAAGCCGACCGTGACCGTCAACGTGACGTATCTGGTTGGCTCGCGGCATGAAAATTACGGCGAAACCGGTATGGCGCATCTGCTTGAACATCTCTTGTTCAAAGGCACGCCAAAGATTCCGGGCCTCGACAAGGAGTTCAATCAACGCGGCATGCGTTCAAACGGCACGACGTCGCTGGATCGCACCAATTATTTTGAATTGTTTCAGGCGTCAAACGACAACTTGAAGTGGGCGATCGACATGGAAGCCGACCGCATGGTGAATTCGTTCATTGCGCGCAAGGACCTTGATTCGGAAATGACCGTAGTGCGCAATGAAATGGAGAATGGCGAAAACTCTCCGTTCGGCGTGCTCATTCGGCGGCTTCAAAGTATCGCTTACGATTGGCATAACTACGGTCACGCGCCCATCGGCAACCGTTCGGATGTCGAAAACGTGAAGATTGAAAATCTCCAGGCGTTTTATCGGCAGTACTATCAGCCCGACAATGCCGTGCTGCTGGTGGCCGGAAAGTTCGATGAGGCGATGACTCTGGGCTGGATACAAGCGGCATTCGGCAGAGTGCCAAAACCGAAGCGCGAACTGCCGAAACTCTGGACCGTGGAACCCACACAAGACGGTGAGCGCGCATTCTTCGTGCGGCGCAAGGGCGATATTCAGATCGTTGCACTTGGCTACAAAGTGCCTTCCGCGTTGCACGCCGACAGCGATGCGATCAGTTTCATCAATTTCCTGCTGGGCGATTCGCCGACGGGTCGTTTGCACAAAGCGTTGGTGGAATCCGGCAAGGCCGCGCAAGTCGCCGGCATCCCGCTGGTCGGTTTGGATTCGACGCTGCATGTGCTTGCGGCGGTCGTCAAAAAAGGTGACCCGATCGAGACGGTGCAGGCGGAATTGACGCGCATCGTCGAGGAGTTTTACAAGAACCCGCCAACACCGGAAGAAATGGCGCGGGCGCGGAAAAATTTTGCGAACGACGCCGAGAAAGCGCTAAACAATCACGAGAACATCGGCGTGCAATTATCGGAGTACATCGCGCTCGGCGATTGGCGTTTGTTCTTTCAGGCGCGCGACGCGGCGGAAAAAATTACGGTCGAGCAAGTCACCGCGGTCGCCGCGAAGTATTATCGCCGCGACAACCGTATCGTCGGTAACTTTCAGCCGGAAGATAATCCGCAGCGCGCCGACTTGCCCGTACCACCGACGGCCGCGGACGTGCTCAAGGATTTCAAAGGCAAGGTGTCCACCGCGACGGCCGAAGCCTTTGATCCCTCTCAGGACAACATCGACAAACGCACCCGGCGCACCACGATCGGCGGCATGAAAGTCGCGCTGTTACCGAAGAAGAATCGCGGTGAAACCGTGAACGTGAATGTCACGCTGCATGTCGGCGACGAGAAGACTCTGTTCGGCAAACGTGCCATCGCGCAAATGACGGGTGCCATGCTCGCTCGCGGCACCACGCGATTTACCCGCGAGCAGTTGTCGGATGAATTTGACAAGTTGAAAATTTCCGGCAGCGTCTCGGGCACCAATGCCGGCATTCAAACCACGCGTGAGCATTTGATTGCGGCGCTGAAATTGATTGCGCATGTAATGAAAGAGCCATCATTTCCGGAGTCGGAATTCGCACAGTTGAAGAAACAGCAGATCACCGGCCTCGAATTTCAACGCAGCGATCCGGTCGCGAAAGGCAGCGAAAAACTGTCGCTTATTTTTAACACCTATCCAAAAGGTGATTGGCGTGCGGCGTCCTCCCTCGATGAAAGTATGGCGGAAATAAATAACGTCTCGTTGGAAGTTCTCAAGGCATTCCACCGCGAGTTTTATGGTGCCGCGCAGGCGGAAATTGCCATCGTCGGTGATTTCGACGAGGCTGCCGCCACAAAGACCATCGAAGAATTATTCGGCAATTGGAAAGCCAAACAACCCGTCGCGCGCATCGTGCGCAGTTTCAACGAGATTGCGCCGGTCAATGAAGCGATCGAAACGCCGGACAAGGAAAACGCGGTCTTTCTCGCGCGCCAGAATGTCAATCTGCGAGACGATGATGCAGATTTCGCGGCGTTGTATCTTGCCAATTACATTATCGGCGGCGGGTCGGAACTGAATTCGCGCCTGGCGCAACGCGTCCGCCAGAAAGACGGCTTGAGTTACAGCGTGGGTTCGCAATTGAATGTCGGTTCACTGGACCGCGCGGGAAGCTTTAGCGTATATGCGATTGCCGCACCGCAGAACATTGCCAAAGTGGAAGCGGCAGTCCGCGATGAATTGGAAAAGGTGCTGAAGGACGGATTTCAGCCTGCTGAAATCGCGGCGGCAAAATCAGGAGTCTTGCAACAACGATTGCAGCAACGCGCGCAGGACAACGTATTGGCCGGCACCTGGACAGGCTTGCTGTACTTGAACCGCACCTTCGCTTTCAGCAAGGAACTCGACAACAAGATTAACGCGCTAACCGCCGCAGATTTGCTGGCGGCGATCAAAAGACACCTCGACCCAGCCAAGATCACCATCGTCAAAGCGGGCGACTTTGCGAAAGCCGCGAAAGCAGGTGCCACAAAGTAGGCTTGAAATGGTTGGATCCCCGGCTATCTGACGGCAAACCGCAAACAGGTTTGATTTTGTTAGGTTTTTCCCGCATAATATCGGGCTTGGTCGGTCGAATGTCGTCCGGCCAAGAAATGAAAACCTGAAACCCCTTGCTTGACTGCGGTGCGCATCGCGGCAGGCTTCCAGACCCTAAGGTCTTAATCCATAAGGAGAATTTATGCGCCATTACGAAATTGTTTTTATCGTCCATCCCGATCAGAGCGAGCAAGTGCCCGCCATGATTGATCGGTACAAGGCGACCATTGCCCAGGGCGGCGGCAAGATCCACCGCATTGAAGACTGGGGCCGTCGCCAGATGACCTATCCGATCCAGAAGGTATTCAAAGCGCATTACGTGCTGATGAATATCGAAATCAATCAGGTCACGCTTGATGAACTGGAACACGCCTTCAAATTCAACGACGCCGTGCTGCGCCATTTGACGGTCAAGAAAGACGCCGCCGAAGTGGGCCCGTCGCCGATGATGAAGGAAGAAAAATCGCGCAACGTGGACTTGAAGGATGACGTAAAAGTTGCCCCGTCCGCGAACCAGACGGCAACCGTCGCCGCATAGAAGGAAAGAGAACGCAGCAAGCGGTGAGGGTGCAAGGCAATGAATCGCACCGTCCTCGATGGAAATATCGTTTCACGCGATGCAATCAGGGTCACCCCTGGCGGTGTCGCAACACTAAGTCTGATCCTGAATCACCAATCGACGCAATCTGAAAACGGCATTGATGCCAAGATTGAAGTCGAAATGAAAGCCGTGGTATTTGGCGATCTGGCGGAACAGATGGACAGTGTGAAAGTGGGCGATGCCATTTCCGTCGAAGGATTTCTCTCCCGCAAAAGCCGCTATAGCTCTTTCCCGATATTGCATATCACCCAATTCAAGCCAAACTAAAATTTAAGCCAGAGGTCATCATGCCCCGTCCATCACCCCGCGGTAAGAAGTTCGACAAGAACAAAAAAGACACACGCAACCCCAATCGCGGCCTGTTTCGCCGCAAGAAATTCTGCCGGTTCACGGCCGAAAAAGTGGTCCAAATTGATTACAAAGACATTGGCGTATTGAAAGAATTCGTCAACGAAAACGGCAAGATTATTCCGGCGCGCATCACCGGTACCAAAGCCAAGTATCAGCGTCAATTGGATGTGGCAATCAAGCGCGCGCGCTTCCTCGCGCTGATCCATTACACCGACCTCCACTAATCAGAGGCCAGGAGAAAAATCATGCAAATTATCTTGATGGAAAAAGTAGTCAATCTGGGTTCGCTCGGCGATGTCGTCAAAGTCAAAGACGGTTTTGCCCGCAACTTCCTGATCCCGCACGGCAAAGCCAAGCGCGCGACCGATGCCAACAAAGCGGAATTTGAAGCCAAGCGCGCCGAGCTCGAAAAGAAAGCTGCCGAAATTTTCGCCGCCGCCACCGCGCGCGCCGAGAAGCTCGAAGGCTACATGGTGCAAGTCACGCAAAAGGCCGGTGTTGATGGCCGCTTGTTCGGTTCGGTCACCAATTCGGATATTGCCGAAGCGTTGACCAAGCAGGGCTTTGACGTGAAAAAGGCCGAAGTGATCATGCCCAATGGCCCGTTGAAGACCATCGGCGATTTCCCACTGACGCTGAACCTCCACACCGACGCGAAAGCGCACATCACCGTTTCAGTGTTGGGCGAGCCTGTATAAGTTACTCATGTCGCCCCGGATTTATTCCGGTGCCCAATTTCAGCAAACTTGGATCCCGGACTAAATCCGGGATGACAGAAACAAAAAAGCCGTCAACTCACTGAGTTGGCGGTTTTCTTTTGTACAGCAGTTATCCACAGAAAATGCACCGGCTTTTCCGTTGTGTGGCATATTGGTCGGTGACAGAATTCACGGTTCAATTCGATCTCCACCACCACCTAGAAAAATAACGACCACATCTGAATGGCCGCCAATCCCAACCACCTCTCGATGTACTCCCATGACGCCGGGGAATCGCAAATCTCGTCGTTGAAATTGCCGCCGCATTCGATCGAGGCGGAACAATCGGTGCTCGGTGGCTTGCTGCTCAACAACGAGGCCTGGGATCGCGTCGGCGACATCGTCAGCGACGAGGACTTCTACCGCGACGATCATCGCCGCATCTACCGGCATATCTCGAAACTGATCGAGAACAACAAGCCAGCCGATGTGCTGACCACGTCGGAGTCCCTGCAACTCGCAGGCGAATTACAGGGAGTCGGCGGCATCGCATACATGCAAAGCCTCTCCGAAGGCACGCCGAGCGCCGTCAACATTCGTCTCTATGCCGAGATCGTGCGCGAGCGCGCCATCACCCGTCGCCTCGCGCGCGTGGGAGAGGAAATCGCCGATGCGGCGTATTCGCCGAATGGCCGCGAAGCGCGCCAATTGCTCGATGAGGCCGAGAAAAAAGTTTTCGATATCGCCGAGATGGGCCGCAAACAAGGGCAGGGTTTCCTGTCGATGTCTGGGCTGCTCTCGGATGTGATGACGCGGCTCGACGAACTCTCCAAGAATCCCTCGGCCGTGACCGGTGTCGCAACCGGATTTGTCGATCTCGATGAAAGAACCTCAGGCATGCAGCCTGGTGATCTCGTCATCGTCGCTGGCCGCCCATCGATGGGCAAGACCGCGTTCTCGCTCAATATCGCCGAGCACGTGGCGCTTAAACTTGGTTTGCCGGTACTGATTTTCTCAATGGAAATGGGCGGCACGCAAATTGCCGGTCGATTCTTGAGCTCGGTATCGAAAGTGGATCAACAGCGGTTGCGGACTGGCCGCCTCGATGGCCGTGATTGGGACAGCCTCAATCAGGCGCTCACCAAATTGAACGATGCGCCGATCCAGGTCGATGAATCGGCGGCATTGAACGCGCTGGAACTCCGCGCGCGCGCGCGCCGCATGTGGCGGCAGTACGGCGGCCTCGGCATGATCGTGGTCGATTACCTTCAACTGATGTCGGCGTCCTCGTCCAATGGCGAAAACCGCGCGACGGAAATTTCGGAAATTTCACGTTCACTGAAAGCGTTGGCGAAGGAATTGAAAGTGCCGGTGGTGGCACTCTCGCAGTTGAACCGCTCGCTGGAACAACGCCCCAATAAACGCCCCGTGATGTCGGATTTGCGCGAGTCCGGCGCCATCGAGCAGGATGCCGACGTGATTCTGTTTATCTATCGCGACGAAGTCTACAACCCCGAAAGTGCCGACAAAGGCGCGGCTGAAATCATCATCGGCAAACAGCGTAACGGGCCGATTGGGACGGTGAAATTGACGTTCGTCGGGCAGAACACAAGATTTGAGAATTACGCGGGGCCGGCGGGGTATTAGACGGAGCGTCATTCCGGCCTGCGTCTACCAGCGCGAACAGTAGACTTGGTGATAAACGAACAATGTCATCCTGAGCGTAGCGAAGGATCCTTGTCATGGGACGAGATCCTTCCCTGCGCTCAGGATGACACCTCTGTTTTTTCGGTGTGAGTGGGCTTAAGTTTGCGTATATCGGCATGCGCCGGAATGACGTCAGAATGACGATCTGAAGAATTTGTTCGAATTCGAGGCGACTATCGTGTTTGTCTTCTGCTTGACCAACAGAAAATGACCCGCCCCATCCGCGCCGAGATCTCGGCGTCTGCACTTCGCCACAACTATCAATTCGCCAAGCGGCTCGCACCGCAATCGCAGGTATTCGCGGTCGTCAAAGCCAACGCCTACGGTCACGGTATCGAGCGCGTTGCACGCGCACTGCATGATGCCGACGCCTTTGCCACGCTGGAACTGGACAGCGCCGAGTTGCTCAGAAAAATCGGCATGGAGCAGCCCATCCTGATGCTTGAGGGGTTGTTCGACAAGGACGAAATTCCCGTCTACTGCCAGCATCGCCTGATGATGACGATACACAATGACACGCAAATGGAAATGTTTGCGCAGCAGCGCCCGAGTATTCCGCTCAATGTGTTTCTGAAAATGAATTCGGGCATGAACCGACTTGGTTTTCCACCTGATCGCTACCCCGCCGCGCTGCACAAGGCCGAGGCGATGCGTCAGAAACAACTCATCGGCGATATCACCTTGATGACGCATTTCGCCGGTGCAGACGGCCCGGAAGGTATCGGTGAGCCGCTCAAGCGATTTGTCGATACGGCCTATGCGGCGAATGGGTCGCTGCTGCCGCGCTCAGTCGCGAATTCCGCCGCGACCTTGCGCTACCCGGAAACGCATTTCCAATGGGTGCGCCCCGGCATCATGCTGTATGGCTCCTCACCGTTCGCCGATCAATCCGCTGCCTCGCTGGGCTTGAATCCGGTCATGACGCTGCGCAGCGAAATCATTAGTGTGCAGACCCTTGAGCGCGGCGACAAAGTCGGCTATGGCGGCGTTTTTACAGCGAAGAAGCGCATGCGCATCGGCATCGTCGCCTGCGGCTATGCGGATGGATACCCGCGCCATGCGCCGGGCGGCAACGAGCAGGGCACGCCGATCATGGTCGGTGGCAAACGCACGCGCACGGTGGGCCGCGTATCGATGGATATGCTGGTCGCGGACATCACCGATTTGCCGCATGTGCATATCGGCGCGCCGGTCACGCTGTGGGGCGAGGGGATGCCCGCCGATGAAGTCGCCCACGCCGCCGGCACTGTCGCCTATGAATTGTTTTGCGCTGTTGCACCGCGCGTGAAAATGATCGACGTCGACTGATCATGGCCAAATCGAAGAAGCCCACGCCGCCACCGGAAATACTGAATCCGGACGATCAATTCCGCGCACGCGTCAAGCGCTACTTGATACAGCGTTTCTACACGCGCTTTCACATGTCGCTCATCCTCATGAGCGCCGGGTGCGCGGCGATGTTGGGGAACTGGCTCCTGTTGCACTGGGGTGTCGGCAAAATGTGGTTGCGCTATCCGGTCGCGATCACATTTTCCTATCTCACGTTTCTGGCGGGCGTTTGGTTGTGGTTGCAGTACTTGTCATTTCGGCGCGATGGCGCGAACGAAAGTTCAGCGTTTGACGGTGGAGATGTTCTTGATATCGGCAACGTGAATTTTGGAAGTGGTGGGGGTGGCGGCATTGGCTCGCCGGATGTCGTTGGTGGCAGAGGCGGCAGCTTTGATGGCGGTGGCGCGAGTGGCGAATGGGTGGATGCAAATCCCGTGCAATCGTTGGTCGGCAATTCATCGGCCAATGTGTCGCCATCGACCGGCAATAGCAGCATGATGGGCGATATCGGTAGTAAATTCGGCGATTTTTTTGACCTCGATGGCGAAGCTATCGTGTTGATTGTGCTCGCACTGTTACTGGTGTGTTCGGTGGTGATTCTCTCCGGTTATATCGTCTGGTTTGCGCCCGATATTCTCGGTGAAGCGGTATTCGGCGCCACGCTCGCCGGTGGTCTTGCCGGAGCCGCCAAAAAGCAAGATAAGGATGGATGGGTCATGGGCGTCGTGAAAAAAACCTGGTGGCCATTTGCGATTGTGTTCGCCGCCGCCATGGCGTTTGCGATCTATGCAGCGACCCACTATCCGGCAGCGAAGACGTTTGGCGAGGCGTTGGCGGCGGCAGTGGCGATGTGATGGTGATGCGCCGCGCGATGCACGCAATATTTCCACTGTCGCCCCGGATTTATTCCGGGGGTGAGGCGGGGAATTCGCATAGCATGCTCTGCGCCCGCCGAACGCCAAGCCAATGCAGTGGCTTGGCCTAATTTTCCGTATGCGCAAATTTTCTTCACTATGCGACCACGGCCCACAAACAAACTTAGGCACCGGACTAAATCCGGTGCGACAAGCTAAAAACTCTTAACCTGACTATTCGATGGCCAAACCAAAATCCAATTACGCCTGCACCGAATGTGGTGGCATCTCACCCAAGTGGCAGGGCCAATGCCCCGCCTGCAATGCGTGGAATACGCTCGTCGAAACCGTCGCCGAAACCGCCAGTAGCAATCGCTTCGCCACCCTCGCCGGCGTCAACACCGAACGCGGCAAAGTGCAGTCGCTCAACAAAGTCCGCGCCGAAGACGTGCCGCGCAAACCCACCGGCATCAGCGAATTCGATCGCGTGCTGGGTGGCGGGCTGGTGGAGGGCGGGGTGGTGCTGATCGGCGGCGACCCGGGCATCGGCAAATCGACTTTGCTTCTGCAGGCGCTCTCCACCATCTCCGCGGGCAGCAGCGTGCTGTACGTGAGCGGTGAAGAGTCGCCGCAGCAGATCGCCATGCGCGCCAAGCGCCTCGTGCTTGATACGCACGACGTTAAGCTGCTGGCCGAAATCGAGCTGGAAAAAATCCTCGCCACGCTGGCCGCCGAAAAGCCGCAAGTCGCCGTCATCGATTCCATCCAGACTGTCTATTCCGCTGCACTCACCTCCGCACCCGGCTCGGTCGCGCAGGTGCGCGAGTGCGCGGCGCACCTCACGCGCTACGCCAAATCCACCGGCACCACGCTCATCTTGGTGGGCCACGTCACCAAGGAGGGCGCACTGGCCGGCCCGCGTGT
>JAYTUX010000016.1:0-2753 GCA_043744315.1 Betaproteobacteria bacterium
CCCATTAGCGCGGACGTGAGGGCAGACGCATCGACGAAGTCGACTGCACTCTTGCCCGCATGTTCGCCCATCGCTTCGCGCAATACGCCCTGCATTTCTGTCACGGGAATATGCAAATCGGCATTCTTGGTGAATTCGCTGGTGGTCGCGACATCGCTATTGACCACACCACGTGTCTTGCCGGCCTGCATCTTGGCTATCGATTCATCGGACGTGGAAACGATCATGTCGCAACCCAGTACCGCATTAGCTTCACCGGCTGCGATACGAACCGCATGAATATCTTCAGGCTTTTGCGCAATGCGCACGTGGGTGTAGACGCTGCCGCCCTTTTGCGCAAGTCCCGTCATATCCAGCACCGAAATACCCTTGCCTTCCAAATGCCCCGCCATGCCCATCAACGCGCCGATGGTCACGACGCCCGTTCCTCCCACGCCAGTTACCAAAATTCCATATGGCGAATCCAGCGACGGCAATATTGGCTCAGGTAATGCCGCAAGCACTTCCGAGATTAGCGGCTTTTTCTTGCGAAGCTGACCGCCTTCGATGGTGACAAAGCTTGGACAGAAGCCCTTCACACAGGAATAGTCCTTGTTACATGAGCTTTGGTCGATGGCGCGCTTTCTGCCGAACTCCGTTTCCACTGGTGAGATGGAAACGCAGTTGGATTTCTTGCCGCAATCGCCGCAGCCTTCGCACACCAGTTCGTTGATTACTACGCGCTTGGCGGGGTCAGGAAATGTGCCGCGTTTGCGGCGGCGGCGTTTCTCCGCCGCACAGGTTTGGTCGTAGATCATCACGGTCGTGCCGGGTGTATCGCGCAATTCGCGCTGCACGGCATCGAGCTCGTCACGATGCTGCACCGTCACACCCGGTGCGAAGTTTGTTTCGGACGTGTACTTCTCCGGCTCATCGGTGACGACGATAATCTTGCCTGCACCTTCGGATGCCACCTGATGCGTAATCATCGGCACCGTCAACGGGCCATCGACCGGCTGTCCGCCCGTCATGGCGACGGCATCGTTGAACAGAATCTTGTAGGTAATGTTGATCTTGGCCGCAATCGCTGCGCGTATTGCCAGCAAGCCGGAGTGGTAGTAAGTACCGTCGCCCAGATTCGCAAAAATATGTTTGGTCTCGGTGAAAGGCTGAATACCAATCCACGGCGCGCCCTCCCCGCCCATTTGCGTGAAGGTCATCGTCTCTTCGGGGCGAATCCACGTCGCCATGTAGTGGCAGCCGATGCCGGCGAGCGCTTTGGAACCGATTGGCACGACGGTGCTGGTGTTGTGCGGGCAACCTGAACAGAAGGTCGGGATGCGGGTGGCCTTGGCACGTGGACGCTCCAGTGCGGCCTCTTTGTCTTCGATGAATTTGAGGCGTGCTTCGACAATCTTTGAGGTATAAAACTTCGCAATACGCCTGGCAATCACGCGCGCAATCATCGCCGGTGTTAATTCACCCGCAGCTGGCAGCAACCACGCTGCACGCGCCATTTCCCATTCACCGTGCTCGTCGTATTTGCCGATCACGCGTGGACGCACGTCGTCACGCCAGTTATAAAGTTGCTCCTTCATCTGGTATTCAATGAGCTGGCGCTTTTCTTCCACCACCAGAATTTCATCGAGCCCCATCGCGAATTCGCGCACGGCGGTAGGCTCCAGCGGCCAGGGCATTCCGACCTTCATCAGGCGAATGCCGATCTCAGCGGCGTGACGCTCGTCGATGCCCAGGTCTTCCAACGCCTGCAAGGTATCGAGATAGCTCTTGCCGGAAGCGATGATGCCGAGACGCGGGTTGTCGCAATTAATCGTGACGCGGTTCAGTTTGTTGACGCGGCAGTAAGCGAGTGCCGCGTAAATTTTGTCGTGCTGCAACCGCAGTTCCTGCTCCAGCGGCGAATCCGGCCAGCGCAGGGACAAGCCTTTTTCGGGCATGGGAAAATCTTCCGGCAACAGTATTTTCGGGTTGCTCGGATCGATCAACACTGAAGCAGATGCATCCACCGTGTCTGAAATGCACTTGAACGCGATGTACAGACCGGAGTAGCGCGACATCGCAAAACCATGCAACCCAAGGTCAAGGATTTCCTGCACGCCGGTCGGATATAGCACCGGGATCATCGCTGCATCAAAAATATGTTCGGATTGATGGGGGAGCGTGGAGGATTTGCAGGCGTGGTCGTCAGCCGCGACCAGCAGGACACCACCGTGCTTTGATGAACCCGCAGCGTTGGCGTGCTTGAACACGTCGCCCGAGCGGTCCACACCCGGGCCTTTGCCATACCAGATACCAAATACGCCATCGTATTTAGCGCCTTCAAACAGCCCCACTTGCTGCGAGCCCCACACGGCGGTGGCGGCAAGTTCTTCATTCACGCCGGGCGTGAAGAAAATGTGGTTTTCCTGCAAGAATTTCTCGGCTTTCCACAGCGCCTGATCGTAGCCCCCCAAAGGCGAACCACGATAGCCAGAGATAAAGCCCGCCGTATTGAGCCCCGCTGCGAGGTCACGTTGACGCTGGATCATCGGCAGCCGCACCAATGCCTGCGTGCCATTCATGAAGGCACGGCCTTGCGTCAAGGCGTATTTATCGTCGAGGGTAACTGTGGAATAGGCGGAAGGCTGGGCGGCATCGATTGATGCCTTGGTGGCAACTACGGCTGACATTACAACTCCTCAAATTTTGTTTGCGGATCTGACGCTGGCGACGCATTAAGGCAATGCACGCGATTCGTGGGCCTACTGCTTCAG
>JAYTUX010000017.1:0-9110 GCA_043744315.1 Betaproteobacteria bacterium
ATGGCGAGATGCTTCACTTCGTTCAGGATGACAGCGCATTTCCAAAGGTGTTGATCAAATCAATCGAGCAGCGCCGAAATTTCATTCGGCGCATTCACCCACGCCGCTGCCGGCCATGTTGACGGATCTGCCCCTGCACCAAGGTAGCCATACATCGCCACCACACCGCGCATACCGGCCGCATTGGCGGCAGTGATGTCGCGTTCGTCGTCGCCGATGTAAAGTCAATGGCACGGTTCGATGCCGATCAGTGAAGCCGCATGCAGTAGCGGATCAGGATGTGGCTTTGCGCGCGCGCAGGTATCGCCGCAGACGACACATCGGCTCGGCGGTGCGATACCAAGTTTTTCGAGCAGGGGCAGTGTGAAAACGGTTGCCTTGTTGGTGACAATGCCCCAGACCATCTCGCGTGATTCAAGATCATCAATCAATGCGGCGATGCCGTCGAACCAACGGCTATCGACGCAGACGTCGCGTGCGTAGGCGTCCAGAAACGCTTCACGCAGAGCAGGAAAATCCGCATCGGCGGGCTTGAGTCCGAAGCCTGCGTCGAGCATGCCGCGTGCGCCGTTCGAGACATGTGGCCGCAATTGCGCGAGTGGAACTGGTGCCAATGATCGATTGCGGCGCACCGCATTCAAGGCGCGCGCCATGTCGGGTGCGGTATCGGCAAAGGTGCCATCGAGATCGAACAATACTGCGCGCACTTCCGGCCACTGCGTGGCGATTGCCGCGGCGGATCGCGTACTCATGCAGACCCGAGTGTTGAGACGACTCTGATACGCTCATATGCTCCGTTCGCCCTGAGGTATCGAAGGGCTGCTCGCATCGAGGCCCTTCGATACCTCAGGGCGAACGGTGCGATTGCGAACCGCATTGGATCAGGCGCGCAGGAAATCAAGCGGCTTGAAATTGCCGGCAAACACGCCGCGCGCCGAGCCGCCCCACCATTTTTCGATCATCGTCGTATAGAGCGAACGGTAGTCGATAGTGGGTGGCGGACCATCTATCGCGTAAACGTCAATCAATGGCACGACCTCGCCATATAACCCGCCATTGACACGTCCACCCATCGCGAATTGCACCGATGCCCAGCCGTGATGGGTGCCCTTTTTGTCATTTTCTTTCGGGCAGCGACCGAATTCATCGTAGGTGGCCACCAGCGTGCGATCCCATTGACCGATTTCGCGCATGCCTTCACGAAACGCGGCGAGGCCTGTCGCCAGGCGTTCCAGTGCCGCGCCATGAAATTTCTGCTGATCCCAATGGGTGTCGAAGGCGTCGTGATGATCGCCATTGGAGGCATTGATGGTGATGTGAATGACCCTTGGCGCAATGCCGGCGGCGGCGAGTTCGACCGTCGCTTTTAGCGCTTCGCCAAACTCGTTGGCGGGGAAAGTGGTTTTGAGTGCGACAGGATCCTTTTGCACGAAGGACTTTGCCATTTCGCGTGCCGGCGCGGAGGCGAGGTATTGCGTGCTTCCAACCGTGTGACACGCAAGCCATTCCGAGGGGTGCTGCATATTCACTACGCGCAACTTGTCGCCGCGAAACGGACCCATCGGATCGGCAACTCGAATATCTAGATCGCCGAATCCGATCGCATCCAGCGGCGATGCCGACGTTTCACCAAGGTAGCGCGCTGAGGGATTGGCGGTGAGTGCGCGTGTGAGCCAGCCGTCGGTGTAGTACTGATCGAGATTTGCGGCCGTGAACTGCATTTCGAGGTCGCGATAATGCTGATTGGTAATCGCCGCCTGGCCAATACCCTGAATGATGGCGAGTTCCTTCGATTCCCATAGCGGCACGAGCGCGCGCATCGACGGGTGAAAGCCGTGCCGGTCAGTGATTTTGATGACCTGGTCGCGCGCCACCGCAATCGTTGGCCGCAGTCGGGTGTAACGCGGGTCGGTGTAGGGGACAAACGTGTTGTACGAATCGTTGCCGCCCTTTAGATACACGAGCACCAGTAAACGCGAATCCGCATTGGCAATTGCCTCGACAGCGCGCGCATATGGCATCGGTAATGCACACGCAGCGGCAAACGCCAGCAGCAGACGGCGGCGAGGATTCATAGCGGTTTGCGGCAGGCGAGAATGTAATTCACAGAAATGTCACATCCCAATGCGTAATGTTGGGTGATTGGATTGTAGGTCATTCCGGTGAATTCGGTGATGGTAAGACCCGCCTCGCGCGCCATACCTGCGAGTTCCGCCGGGGTGATGAAGCGGCGATATTCATGCGTACCTTTGGGTAACATGTTTAGCACGTACTCGGCACCGATAATCGCAAACAAAAATGATTTTGGATTGCGATTGATGGTCGAGAAAAATATCCACGCACCGGGTTTCGCGAGCGTGGCGGCCGCCTTCACGCTCGATGCCGGGTCGGGTACGTGCTCGAGCATTTCCATACAGGTCACGCAATCGAATTGGCCCGGTTGTTCGCGCGCGATGTCTTCCGCCGCAATCAGGCGATAGTCCACATTTCGTCCCGACTCCAACAGATGTAGTTTCGCGACTTGTAAAGGCTTCTCAGAAAGATCAATACCAGTCACGTTGGCACCCTTCGCCGCCATGCTCTCGGCCAAAATGCCACCGCCACAGCCGATGTCGATAACTTGTTTGCCGGCAAGTCCGACCTGGCGATCAATGTAATTCAGGCGCAGGGGATTGATATCATGCAGTGGCTTGAATTCGCTCTTCGGATCCCACCAGCGCGCGGCCAGCGCACCAAATTTCGCGAGTTCGCCGGGGTCGACGTTGGCGTGTTCAATAGTCATTTCTTTCAATGCTCCGCAAAGCGTTGCTGCCAAAGTGCCGCCTTGGCTTTCAGTTCGTCGATGTCTATTCTGGTAAGAGCGCGATTATCCAGCAACAGTTCCCCATCGACCCAGACATGTGTCACATGTTCGCGACCGGCGGCATGAAACAGGTGGGAGACGGGATCGTATACCGGCTGGGTTTCGATCGACGATAAATCAATCGCGGTCAAATCGGCTGCCTTGCCCACCACAATTGAGCCGATTTTGTCGTCCCAGCCGAGCGCCTTTGCGCCATTCAGTGTTGCCATTTCGAGTGCAATATGTGCGGGCAGTGCCGCCGCGTCGCCACTCACGCCTTTTTGAAGTAATGAAGCGAGGCGCGTTTCGGCGAGCATATCAAGGCGATTGTTGCTGGCCGCACCGTCTGTGCCGACACCCACGTTTACGTGGGCATCAAGCATCGACTTGATGGGGGCGATGCCGCTTGCCAGCTTCAGATTCGAGGTTGGGCAATGCGCAACATGCACGCCTCTGCGCGCAAATAATTCAATTTCGATGTCGTTGAGATGCGCGCAATGAACCGCGATCAGATTTGGCCCGAGGATGCCCAGGCGTTCCAGCCGCGCGACTGGGCGACAACCATAGTCTTTTTCGCTTTGGATGAGTTCGCCGGCAGTTTCGTGAATATGCATCACCACCGGATAATCGGCTTCCTGCGAGATCGCAAGGATTCGTTCGAGTGTTTTGTCGGAAACCGTGTAAGGCGCGTGCGGGGCCAGCATCAGCTTCAATCTAGAATCGGCGGCGAACGCATCGCGTGGCGCCAGACACCTTGCGATGCAGGCTTCGGCGTCGGCCGCATAGGGCGTGGGGAATTCGATGATGGCCCCACCGAGTGCCGCACGCATGCCGGCCTTTTGCGCGGCGCGCGCAGCGCCGTCGTGAAAAAAATACATGTCGGCAAAGCAGGTGGTGCCGGACCGAATCATTTCCGCCGCAGATACTTCTGTGCCGTCGAATACGTATGCGTCTGAAAGGTATTTGATTTCGGCCGGCCAAATGTGATCGTTTAACCACGTCATCAATGGTGTGTCGTCGGCAAGTCCGCGCATCAGTGACATGGCGGAATGCGTGTGCAGATTCACCAGCCCCGGAATCAACACATGATTCGGCATGCGTCGCTCGATTGCATCGGGGAACCGTTGGCGCGCATCTCCCGAGGGCAAGACGGCTTTGATCCGACCGTTCTCAATGACGACCGAATGATCGACGAGCGTGACTAAACGCGGCTCGACGGGAATCAGCCAGCGAGGGGAGAGGATTTGCGCAGTGGTCATGTTGAGTGATCTACAAACAAAAAGCCCCGCACGAAGCGGGGCTCTTGCACATCATTGATCGGACTACTTCGTGGTGACACCCTTGAATTCGATGTCCACACGGCGATTCTTGGCGCGGCCTTCCTTGGTTTTGTTGGTCGCGACGGGCTGCGTTTCGCCTTTGCCCAGTGTGGTGATCTTCGCGGCAGCAACACCTTTCGACACCATGTATTCTTTGACGGTGGTGGCGCGACGCTCGGAAAGTTTCTGGTTGTAGGCATCGGTGCCGATGGAATCCGTGTGGCCGGTGGCAATCACGATTTCAACATCAACGCCAGCCATCTTCGCTACTGCATCGTCGATCGATTTCTTACCGTCAGGTTTCAGGACGGATTTATCGAAATCGAACAATGCTTCAGCCTGGATGGTGATCGCCTTTTTCACTGATGCGGGTGCCGCAGGCGCAGCCGGTGCCGCAGGTGCAGCCGGTGCAGCGGGTGCAGCAGGCTTGGCAGGTTCAGCCGGAACGGATGGTGCAGCTGGTTTTGCAGGCTCAGCTTTTTTGCCCGCGCAATCAGGATGATCGATACCGCTGGATTGCACACAATTGCCCGAGCCATCGCGAACCGGCGCACCCGAGGCGTCCGTCACGTTGGGTGTGACGCCCGCGTAGGCGACGCTAAGGGATGCGACTGAAGCGGCGGCGAGAAATTTGGCGAACAGGGAACTCTTCATTGCGTACTCCCGAGAAAATGGATGGATTTTTATTCGTATAAATCGTATTTGGCAGCAAATCTGCAAGAAATTACTGACGAAATCATACACGAATCGATTTGCCCCATACAACCTTAGGAGGATGCTTTCGCAACGCAATCGGGTTTGAAGTTGCAATTAAACAACAGAAAAGGTTCCGACTTTCCGTTGGAAGGAACGATAAGCAAAAAAGCACAAGCTATTGTGTGCGTACTCCCCACCCGTGTCTAAGCACTAGTGGTTTTCAGTGAAATGCTGTTTTTTTGGCGCGCATTATGCTAAAATTATCCGTTGTCCTCTTCATTATTTTCTTTTAAATCAAGTAATTACAGTAAGGCTGACCTGTGACCGAACCGCAACTGCCGCAATTCGCCAAAGAAACGCTTCCCGTCAGTATTGAAGAGGAGATGCGCAAGAGTTTTCTCGATTATGCGATGAGTGTGATCGTCAGCCGCGCACTACCCGATGCGCGCGATGGATTGAAGCCGGTACATCGCCGGGTTCTGTTTGCGATGCAGGAAGTCAACAACGTTTTCAATCGGCCTTACGTCAAATGTGCGCGCATTGTCGGCGATGTGATGGGTAAATATCACCCGCACGGCGATACCGCGATTTACGACACGATGGTGCGCATGGCGCAGAATTTTTCGCTGCGCTACATGTTGATCGATGGTCAGGGAAATTTCGGCTCGGTCGATGGCGACAATGCGGCGGCGATGCGCTATACCGAGTGCAGGATGCAGAAAATTTCCTCGGAGTTGATGGCGGACATCGATAGCGATACCGTCGATTTCGGGCCGAACTACGACGGCAAGGAACAAGAACCGCTGGTGTTGCCGGCGCGTTTCCCCAATTTGTTGGTCAATGGCGCCACCGGCATCGCGGTCGGCATGGCGACCAACATTCCCCCGCACAATTTGTCCGATGTGATCGACGCATGTCACGTGGTGCTCGCCAACCCGGCGGTCGACATTGAGGATTTGATCGCCATCGTCAAGGCCCCCGATTTCCCGACGGCGGGCATTATTTACGGTCTTGAGGGCGTGCGCGACGGCTACCGCACCGGTCGTGGCCGCTGCATCATGCGCGCGCGCTGCCACTTTGAGGACATGGAAAAGGGCAGCCGCCAATCTATCATCATCGACGAGTTGCCCTACCAGGTAAATAAAGCGAATTTGCTGGTGCGAATCGGCGAATTGATCCGCGACAAGAAGCTTGAGGGCATTTCGGATCTGCGCGACGAATCCGACAAGTCCGGCATGCGCGCGGTGATCGAATTGAAGCGTGGCGAAGTGCCGGAGATTGTGCTCAACAATCTCTACAAGATGACGCAAATGCAGGAATCGTTCGGCATGAACATGGTTGCGCTGGTCGGCAATCAACCGCGTCTGCTGAATCTGAAACAATTCATTGAAGTCTTCCTGCGCCACCGTCGCGAAGTGGTCACCCGTCGCACTGCGTTTGAATTGCGCAAGGCACGTGATCGGGGCCATGTGCTTGAAGGTCTTGCGGTGGCGTTGTCGAATGTCGATGAAATAATCGAGTTGATCAAGAAGTCTGAGACGCCGGCGATTGCCAAAGAAGGCCTGATGAATACCATCTGGCGTTCCAAATTGGTTGAGGAGATGCTCGCGCGCGCGACCGCGGACTCATACCGTCCTGACGGACTTCACAAGGATTTTGGCCTGCAGAAAAATGGCTACAGGCTCTCTGATACGCAGGCGCAAGCGATCCTTGAATTGCGTCTGCAACGCTTGACCGGCCTCGAGCAGGACAAGATTGTGTCGGAGTACAAAGAGGTGATGGACAAGATCACCGACTTGCTCGATATCCTGTCGAAACCGGAACGTGTGACGGGGATGATTTCCGAAGAATTGCGCGTCATCAAGGAGCAATACGGCGACAAACGCCGCTCGGAAATCGTTACCAATGGCCAGGAAATGTCGATCGAAGATTTGATCGCCAATGAAGAAGTGGTGGTGACAATGTCGCACGCCGGCTATATCAAGTACCAGCCGGTTGCCGACTATCGTGCGCAGAAGCGCGGCGGTCGCGGCAAGCAGGCGACTGCAATGAAGGAAGATGATTTCATTGAAACACTCTTCATCGCCAAGACGCACGATTACGTGCTGTGTTTTTCGAACAAAGGCCGCGTGTATTGGGTCAAGGTGTACGAAATTCCGCAGGGGTCGCGCGCCTCGCGCGGCAAGCCGATCGTCAATTTGCTACAGATGCTGCCGAACGAAAAAATCAGCGCGGTGCTGCCAGTACAGGCGTTCGTTGAAGACAAGTTTGTGTTCTTCGCGACCAGCGAAGGCGTGGTCAAGAAAACCGCCTTGTCGGATTTCGGCAATCCACGCAAAGCCGGCATTATCGCCATTGCGCTCGACGACGGCGACAGTTTGGTCGGCGTGGCGTTGACCGATGGCAAGCACGACGTGATGCTGTTTTCCAACGAAGGCAAGGCGGTTCGATTCGAGGAATCCGATGTACGCTCAATGGGGCGCGACACGCGCGGCGTGCGTGGTATGAATCTCTCCAAGGGCGGCAAAGTGATTTCGATGCTGGTCGCCGAGAACGAGGAAGATTCGGTCTTGACTGCCACCGAGCGAGGCTATGGCAAACGCACCGCAATTTCCGAATATACGCGTCACGGTCGCGGCACGCAGGGCATGATCGCGATCCAGACATCCGCGCGCAATGGCAAAGTGGTCGCCGCCGTGCTGGTGCGTCCCGAAGATGAAATCATGATGATCACGACCGGTGGTGTCCTCATTCGCACGAAAGTAAAACAGATCCGCGAAATGGGCCGCTCCACGCAGGGGGTCACGTTGATCAATCTCGATGACGGCCAGAAATTGTCAGGTTTGCAGAAAGTGGTGGAATCGGACGAAGAGGACGAAGCGTAATTCGTCACCTGCGATGAGCCGCATCTTCAATTTTTCTGCCGGACCCGCTGCGATCCCCGAAGAGGTATTACAGCAGGCGCAAGCTGAACTTCTGGACTTTCATGGTACGGGCATGTCGGTGATGGAAATGAGCCATCGCGGCAAAGTCTTCATGGATGTCGCGGCTGAGGTTGAAGGTGACTTTCGTGAGCTGCTGGCAATCCCCGCAAATTACAAAATCCTGTTTTTGCAAGGTGGCGGCAAAGGCGAGTTTTCGCTGGTGCCAATGAATTTGCTACGCGGCAAGACGACGGCCGATTACGTGAATACCGGCCATTGGTCGAGCGGTGCCATCAAGGAAGCGCGCAAGTATTGCGTGCCGAATGTTATTGCGTCCAGTGAAGACAAAAACTTCACCTACGTGCCAAGGCAAAATGTCTGGAAACCCAATAAAGACGCGGCGTTCCGGCATATTTGCAGCAATGAAACCATCCATGGCGTTGAATATTTCTGGACGCCGGACATCGCCGATGATGTGGCGTTGGTGGCGGATACGTCCTCGCACATCATGTCGCGACCGATGGATGTCTCGAAGTACGGTTGCATCTACGGAGGTGCGCAAAAAAATATCGGGCCATCGGGGTTGACGTTTGTCGTCGTCCGGGAAGATTTGCTGGGTGGCGCGCATCCGATGACGCCTTCGGTGTTCGATTACACCCAGCAGGCAGCCAATCAATGGATGCTGAATACGCCGCCGACGTTTGCGGTCTATCTTGCAGGGCTCACCTTTAAGTGGCTCAAGAAGCAGGGCGGATTGGCGGGCATCGAAAAGCAGAATATCGCCAAGGCGGCGCTGCTCTATGGCGGTATTGACGGATCAGATGGCTTCTACAGAAATGATGTTGCCATAGATGATCGCTCGCGAATGAATGTGCCGTTTTTCTTGCGCGATGAAAAGTTAAATGCCGCGTTCCTCGCCGGCTCGGCAACCGCCGGACTGGCAGGTTTGAAAGGCCATAAAGCGATCGGCGGCATGCGGGCTTCGCTATACAACGCCATGCCGCTCGCCGGTGTGAAAACATTGACCGATTTCATGCGCGATTTTGCAATTCGCAACGGATAATTGGCAAACACTCAACCAACGCGCCGCAATGTCCGACGACCTCCGCAAACTCCGCAGCGATATTGACGCTCTCGACGAAACGCTGCTCGCCAATCTGAACACGCGCGCCTCACTTGCGCGCCGGGTCGGCTCGCTTAAACTCGGTCAGGCATATCGCCCCGAGCGTGAAGCTGAAGTGCTCAGGCGCATTCAGCAATTGAATGATGGCCCATTGCCCGATGAAGTGGTCGCGCGCCTGTTCCGCGAAATCATGTCGGCCTGTCTCG
>JAYTUX010000018.1:0-2737 GCA_043744315.1 Betaproteobacteria bacterium
CGGTGAATCAAATTGTTGCTCACCGTCGTCCATTGCCGACTCACTTCTTCGGTGCCGACGTGATGCGCCATGCCCGCCGCGCGCGGAGAAAAAATGGTCAAGTCACTGCCGCGTTCCTTTTGTAATTTAAGTTGCGGCGCAACGCTGGCGATTAATTCCTCATCGCTGATGCCGAGATCGGTTGATGCGGGTTTGCGTGCCGGATCGGCCAGGCCCGCAAGCTGTTTGTCACGAAACGCGTGTACTGCCCTCGGCTCGGTCGTGTAGTGGCAGTGGATGTCGATGATCATGAAATGAGTGCCAGTTGAGGAGACGAAGAGCAGATAAGATTTTCCGCTGCCGCACAGGCGTCGAGATCCGCTTGCAATGCCGCGCTATCAAGATTGCGACCAATAAATACCAGGCGGCTGAATCGTGTCTCATCCGCTCGCCAGGGTTTTTGAAAATCGCCCTCAAGCAACATATGTACCGCCTGAAACACCATCCGCCTTGGTTCATCGATGATGTCGATAATACACTTCGCGCGCAAAATATCATTGCCCTGCGTCGCCACCAGTCGATTGAGCCATGCGCCGACAAGCCCTGCATTCATGGGGGTGTGCGCGGTGAGTGACACACTGCGAATGTCATTGTCGTGAACATGATCAGCTGCATGACCACAATGCTCATCGTGGATATGATCGTCTGCGTGTTGCGTAGCATGCGTTGCCTCAAGGAAATCCGGCTCCAGCACGACGATTCTGGCCAAATCAAACGCGCTGCGTCCCAGCACAAGGTTGAGCGCGACATTTGCGCGTTGAGCGCGGTGTATCGTTGCGAACGGATTCAACTTGCGAAGTTTTGCTTCGATGCTTTGTAATTCGTTTTCGCTTGCAAGCTCGGTTTTGTTCAACACGATCTGATCGGCAAAGGCAATCTGCTCGACGGCTTCACGGCTGTCCGACAAACGACGCAATATGTGTTTCGCATCGACAAGTGTGGTGATCGAATCGAGCGTGCAACGCTCCGCCAAAAAGTGATCGACAAAAAATGTTTGCGCAACCGGGCCGGGATCGGCCAAACCCGTCGTCTCGACGATGATGGCGTCAAACGGCTTTCCAGTGCCCTCTGCCCGCAACAACAATTCATGCAATATGCGGATCAAATCACCGCGCACGGTGCAGCACACGCAGCCGTTGTTCATCTCGAACAACTCTTCGTCGGTGCGCAGAATCAAATCGTGGTCGATACCGATTTCACCGAATTCATTCACGATCACGGCATAGCGTTTGCCGTGATCCTCCGACAAGATGCGGTTCAATAATGTCGTCTTGCCGGCACCAAGGTAGCCAGTGAGGATCGTGACTGGGATGCGTTCGGACATATGCGATTGACCCCGGTTGCGTTGCGATGCGTTACAACCAGGGCATGAGGGACGCGTGAATCACATCCGGCACGCCCGCGTTGCCAACCGAACGGATCGCGAGATCGACATCCTTCAGCGCGAATTTGTGCGTGGTGACTTTCTGCAGCGGAAAACGCTTGGAGGCGAGTTGCGTGAGCGCATATTCGCAGGCGCGGTAGCTGTGGCCACGCGCGCTCTTCAGCGTGATGAATTTCACGGTCATTTTGCCAATCGGGAAATTCGGGAAGTCGCCCATTTCGCCCTGAACAACCATCGTGCCACCTTTTCGTTTCATGGCCTCGATACCGAGCATCACGGGGAATGTCCCCGCACCGGCTGTGCAATCGAGCACCACATCAACCCCTTTGCCGCCGGTGATTTCCATGATGCGCGCGAGTGGATCTTCCTTTTGCACGTCGATCACAAAGTCCGCACCGAGTTGCTTCGCGACTTCCATGCGCGCAGCATCTTTTGAAGTTCCCGTAACGATGATGAGCGCGGCACCGGCCTGTTTGCAGATCACCGTCTGCGAGAGGCCCTGCTGGCCGGGACCTTGAATCAACACGACCGAATCGTAGCCCACCCCACCGTCGAACAATGACCACTCGATACCATTGGCCATCGGTGTCACCAGTCCCGCGAGTTCTGGCGTCACACCATCGGGCACCTTATGTACCACCGCGTTCCACGGCAGGTAAACGTACTCGGCGAAACCGCCCCAAAGGTGCGGCGGATTGTTGGAGGTGGTGTAGCCATAGCGGCGGCCATCCGGGTTGGAGCGCCAATCGGTATTTTTGCAATGGCGATATTCGCCACGATGGCACCACTCGCATTTGAAGCATGCGACGTAATGTTCGACGAATACCAGATCGCCTTCCTTGAAGCCTTTGCGGCGCGTGAATTCGCGTCCTGCTTTGGCGATGTACCCGATGTTTTCATGCCCCATGATGACCGGGCCATCGCGCAGCGGCTCTTTGTACATCTTCACGTCGGTGCCACAAATGCCGGCAACTTCCATTTTCATCAACGCGCTGTCGTCGCCGATTTCCGGCATGGGAAATTCCTGAATTTCAATCTGCGATGCACCGGTTTTGACGGCAGCTCTTACTTTTTCCACAGAGGTTATCCTCGATAATTGATTTGCTTTTAAAGCCGACGACTAAACTGATGCCTGCGCCACGCCTTCACGGGCCTTCAATACATCTTTCACCGCATCCTTGAAAGCCACCTCAACCGGCAACACAACCGAAGCCGAACGCACTTTTTGCGCATCGACGCCGACCGCCGGCGGCGGCGTGCCCTTGTCGCGCAATGCCTTCGCCGCCTTCATCAAGCGATGCCTTGCCATGATGA
>JAYTUX010000019.1:0-9049 GCA_043744315.1 Betaproteobacteria bacterium
CGAGATTGATGGCGCTGCAAAATATGTGCGATCTCATGGCCGATCACGCCTGCCAATTCGGATTCGGTGGTGGAGGTCAGCACCAAACCGGTATGCAGCCCGATGAATCCGCCGAGCAACGCGAAGGCGTTAATCGATTCGTCGTTGAGCAGAAAAAATTCAAAGTCGCGGCGGTTGTCGTTGGTGGTGCCGCGGCTCGCGGCGATCATTCTATTGCCCAATTGCGCGATGTAGGCTTTGAGTTCGGCATCTTCGACGAACGCGCGATCGCCGCGAATCTCCAGCATAATTCGCTTGCCAATCGCGCGTTCCTGCGGCTCCGAAAGACTCGCGTCCGATGAATCGCCCAAGTCCGGCAATCCTTCGGCGTGGAGTGCGGTGGGCGCGGCGATTTGCATGGCGATCGCTAATGCCGCAACCAGTTGCTTTGCGCGATGTCTTGGCGGCGCGCTGCAGGAAATGCGCGATGGCAACAATTGGAAACTCGATTGGGATATGGATGTTTTCATCTATTCGTAACGATACGGCTACACTTAGCCTACAACCAGTTTGAATCTTGATTGTGCTATCGGTTCCCGCAACAAAATGAAATATGGCAAATTCCCGCGGGAAATTCGCTACGATTGTACCAACCCGGCAAGGCGACCTTCAAATGAGCAAACTCAACCACTTCGATGAACGCGGCCAGGTGCATATGGTCAACGTCGGCGAAAAAAACGAAAGCCACCGTGTGGCCGTTGCGTCTGGGCAAATCCGCATGTTGCCGGCAACGTTTGAGTTGATTCGTTCCGGCGGTGCCAAGAAAGGCGACGTGCTCGGCATCGCACGCGTCGCAGCCATTCAGGGCGCTAAACGCACGCCAGACTTGATTCCCTTGGCGCACCCGATTGTGATCACCAAAGTCGCCGTCGAATTCGTGTCTGATGCGTCCGCACACAGCATCGAGTGCCGCGCAACAGTAGAGACCATCGGCCGCACCGGTGTCGAAATGGAAGCGCTGATGGCAGTGAATGCGGGCTTGCTGACGATCTACGACATGGTCAAAGCGGTCGATCGCGGGATGGTGATTTCAGATATTCGATTGCTTGAAAAGCGCGGCGGAAAATCCGGCGATTTCGCGGTACCTGCCAGGACAACCAAGCGGAAAAAATAGAAACTCTAGCACTGGTGCGCGTCTAGGAGGGTAATCGCTCGGAAAAGTCCGCCGAATATAGCGTTTTCATTTTTCAGGACCATCGCCACGCCGTCAATACCCCAGCAATGTTTTCGCAACGCCCGCGATCCCACACGCAACTATGATCGGAATAATGCCGGCGATATTACGTAGCAATGCAACCGCCGCCAGCACTGTCAGCAACATCGAAAACCACTCGAACGCGCCGCCGAAAGGTGCCGCAGACGTCGCCTGCGGCCACCAGACTTTCCAGGCGAAGAACAATCCCAGATTGACGATCACGCCGACCACAGCAGCAGTGATACCGGTGAGTGGTGCCGTGAACTTGAGCTGGCCGTGGGTGGATTCAATGATAGGACCGCCGAGAAATATGAACAGAAACGACGGCAGAAACGTGAAGTAGGTAACTATGGTCGCGGCCAATGCGCCACCCAGAAACAATGCGTCCGGCCCGAGCACAGACTTTGTCCAGCCACCGACGAAGCCGACGAACGCGACCACCATGATCAACGGCCCCGGCGTGGTTTCGCCGAGTGCCAAACCATCGATCATCTGTGTTGGCGTCAGCCATTGAAAGCCTTCTACTGCGCCTTGGTACACGTAGGGCAACACCGCGTAGGCACCGCCAAACGTGAGCAACGCGGCCTTGGTGAAGAACCAGCCCATTTGCGCGAGCGTGCCATCGATGCCGCTGTATGCCCCGAGCAATGCCATCGCGGCAAACCACATCGCCAGGCCAATCGCGAGACGTGAAGCAAAGCGCGACCACTTGAATAGCGCATGTGGCGGTGTTGGCGTGTGATCGTCGATCAGCGCTTCGGTCTCGTTGACATTCGCGCTGCCATGTCCGCCGACGGCGAACTGTTGCGGCATCCATTTACCTCCCGCGGCACCTGCGATGGCCGCCGCGAGCACGATGGCGGGGAAGGGGGCGTTAAAAAAGAATATCGCCGTAAACGCTGTGATTGCGATGGCGATTAACGCGCCACTTTTCATGGTGCGGCTGCCGATTCGCCACGCCGCGAACAGCACGATTGCCGTTACCGCCGGCTTGATGCCGTATAGCAATCCCGCCACCACCGGCAGGCTGCCGTACGCCATGTATATCCACGACAAGCCAATCAAAATGAACAATGACGGCAACACAAACAGCCCGCCAGCAACGATTCCCCCCAAGGTGCCATGCATCAGCCAGCCGATGTACGTCGCCAACTGTTGCGCCTCGGGGCCGGGCAATACCATGCAGTAATTGAGCGCATGTAGAAATCGCTTTTCGGAAATCCAGCGTTTCTGCTCCACCAATTCGCGATGCATGATGGCAATTTGCCCGGCGGGACCACCAAAACTGATGAATCCCATCTTCAACCAGAAACGCAACGCTTCTCCAAATGAAATCGGGCTTTTCATTTTCGTTTGAACAATGCCGCGTTGTGAATTTCCGCGCGTGCCGACTTTGCCCAAGCAAAGAACGCGTCGTAAACATTCATGCCCTCGGCGAGCATTTTATGGTCATCGGTATGCAAGGCCGAGAGCCCCAGGGAAACCGCCAATAGTCCCGCCGATTGCGGCGTTAATTCAGGCTTTCCGGTATCTGCGCCACGGACGATATCGGCGAGGGCATTTAGTGCGGGATCGGCGATTTGAAAGTCTTCAATCAATGCGTCGAAACTGCAGCGATCGCCGCGATGTGTGAATGTGGCGCCCGGCACATCATAAGCAATCGCGCCGAGTTCCGCTGCACGAGTCAAGACTTCACTGGACGGGACGTAGATGAATTCTGCAAGGGGATCGATGAATCGGCGGATCAGCCACGGACACGCGATGCGATCAATTTTTGGGCGTTCACGAGTAATCCATTTCGACGGCACATTGGGCCGCGAAGGAACTACCTCGACGACGCCCTTGCGAACCGTGGCACCCTTTGCCTCGTTCCAGGCTTCGATGCCGCCTTCGAGATATTTGGCGTTCATGCCCGCGCCCAACAATGCCACACAGGTGTTCTTGCTGATTTCATGCCCATGCACACAATAGACGACTATGTCGCGGTGGCGCGGCATGAATTTCGTCCAGTCATCGAGTGCGTAAGGATCGCGCCACATTGCCGACGCAATCACAACGGTATCGGCGTTGAAAGCGACCGCGCGCCGCACGTCGATTAACAGTGGTGCTTTTCTTGAACCTAAAAGGGAAGAGAGTTGTGCGACGGAAATGCCGACTGCGGGGGTGTCGAAGGTGTCCATGGAATCGTCCTTGAAAAGTGAATGAACGCAGCGCTTGGACGGGACACCGTCTTGCATTGTGATGTGCAACGGGAGCCTGCGTTCCCGAGATTGAATTCTACGCCGGGCGACAATGGAAGGTAAAGTCAATTTCGGGGGCTTGATGATCCGGCGCAATGGCCCCATATGGTCGCAATGTTAGAATGAATCTCAATTTTCAGATCGACTTAAACCTATAGTGTCCGCCATCATGAATACCGCTCAAATTAGCAAAGAACTCGACGTCAAAGGCTTGAATTGTCCCTTACCCATTCTGCGCGCCAAGAAAGCGCTCGCGGAAATGGAATCCGGCCACGTGCTCAAAGTCATCGCGACCGATCCGGGTTCGGTGAAGGATTTTGCGGCGTTTTGCAGGCAGACAGGCAATCCGCTGCTGTCGTCGATTGAAACGCCAACGGAATTCACGTTTGTCATTTCCAAGCGCTGATTGTCCCGAAATTCGGGCGGAGTGAATCCGTCTGATCCGCTGAGGAATTATTTTTCCGGCGGTAGCGCGGCGGCAGGCAATATGCCGCGCTCAATGTAGGCATCGCGCAGGTGGGGCCGCAAGCGCGCAAGTCCCAGCCAATAGGCGGTCGCGCCCAGTGCACACAGTATTCCAAACACCAGAAACGTCCGCGGTGCGCCGATATGTTGCGCAACCCAGCCCGCCGCCAAATGGCCCAGCGGAACGGCACCGGTAAAAAACGTCGAATACACGCTCACCACACGGCCGCGTTTGTCATCGTCCACCACGGTTTGAATGATGGTGTTCACACCGGCAGAAGTGCCCATCACGCCAAAGCCGACCAACGCCATGGCAATCATAGAGAGTGCCGGGATTTTCAGCGGTGCCAGCAATGCAAAGCCCATCGCGCCAACAGATGCGGCGCCCGCCGTGACCAGAATCCAGCGCGACAGGCCGCGAACATTGGCACGGCTCGCGAGAATGACCGCGCCGATCAATGCTCCCACACCCACGGCGCTAACGAACAATCCATGCAATTCAGCACCCTTGCCAAACGTCTCGACGGCGATGGCCGGCATCAGAATTGTGTAGGGATTGATGCAAAAACTGGTGAGCCCCGCGATCAGCACGAGTGGCAGGATCACCGGACTCGTCAGCGCAATTTTCCAGCCCTCGGTGAGGTCCTTGATCAAGGATTGACCGCTGTGTGCGCGATTCGATTCGCGCGGTGTAATCCGCCGCAATTGGAACACCACGGCGAGATAGGATACTGCGTTCACGCCAAAGCATGCGGCCTCGCTGGACACTGCAATCAGCAATCCGCCGAGGGCCGGTCCAATCATGCGTGTCGCGTTGATGTTCGCCGAGTTGAGCGCGATCGCGTTGGGCAGATCCGCGGGATCTTCGATCAATTGCGCAAAGAAAGAATGGCGCGTGGTAATTTCAATCGCGCTCAGCACGCCCTGCACAAACGCGAATGCGCCGAGCAACGGCACCGTCATTTGGCCAAACCAGGTTAGCGTGGCGAGTGTGGCGGCGTGAAAAAACAAAATCGTTTGCACGATCATCAACAGCTTGCGGCGACTCACCCGATCCGACAGCGCACCGGCAATCGGCGTGACAAACAAATGTGGAATCATCGCCAGGAATCCCACCGTGCCCGTCACGCCGGTCGAGCCGGAAAGGCGATAGGTCAGCCACATGATCGCAAGCGACTGCATCCACGAACCGCATTGCGACACGGCCTGGCCGACGTAATACCGGCGAAAATTCTGGTGGCGCAGCGCGCGCAGGGCGTAGGGGAGTGGCACGGAACTATGGAAACTCAAGCACTGGAGCGGCGTTCAGGGTGAAATGCATTGAAGAGCCTCGCCAATACTAGAGTTTGTTTCCTATTTCAATCGATCGCGTTGATGCCGCAGTTCCGCAAGCTTGGCGTTGAATTCGGTGAGACGTTTTCTCTCCAGCTCCACCACGGCAGCAGGTGCGCGATCGGCGAAACTCGCATTGCTGAGCTTGGCATTGGCACGCGAAATTTCGCCTTCAAAACGGGCAACTTCTTTGTCAATGCGCACCAGTTCGACTGCGATGTCGACCTTGATATCGAGCATCCCCTTGCCAATGGAAATCACCGCGACCGGCGCATTTGTTTCTGGAAGTGCCGATACGACGTGAATATTCGAAAGTTTGCCGAGCGCTTGCAGATAGGGCAGTTGCGGGCTGATCAAGGCGTCATCGCCGCAGAAATAAAGCGGCACGCGATCTTTCGGCGACACATTCATTTCGCCGCGCAAATTTCTCACGGCGTCGATTGATTCCTTTAACTGCGTCACAAACGCTTCCGCGTGCGCATCGATTTTTTCCGGCTGCGAAACGGGATACGCGGCCAGCATGATGGTGTCGCCCGATTTGCCGGCAAGTGGTGCGACTTTTTGCCAAAGCTCTTCAGTGATGAAAGGGATGATCGGATGCGCGAGTCGTAGCGTCGTTTCCAGCATGCGCAGCAAGGTGCGGCGCGTGGCGCGCTGCTGCGCGGGTGTGCCGTTTTGCAATTGAACCTTTGCAAGCTCAACATACCAATCGCAATATTCGTCCCAGACAAATTTATAGATGGCGCTTGAGGCGTTGTCGAATCGATATTCTTCAAACGCAGTGGCGACATCGGCTTCGGCGCGTTGCAGGGTGCTCACGATCCAGCGATCGGCAAGAGAGAAGTCGTTGTAACCCCCAGGTCCACAATCGCCCACACATTCTTCAATGCCTCGATCAAATGCATTGCAGTCTTCGACATTCATCAACACATAGCGCGTCGCGTTCCAGAGTTTGTTGCAAAAATTTCGATAGCCTTCGCAGCGGCTCAAATCGAAATTGAGCGTCATCGACAGCGGTGCCAACGACGTGAACGTGAATCGCAGCGCGTCGGTGCCGAACGCGGGTATCCCGCTCGGGAAATTCTTGCGTACGTACTTCGCGGCCTTTTCCTGATGCGCGGCCAGCATCAATCCCTTGGTCGATTTTTCCAGCAATGCATCGAGCCCGATGCCGTCGATCAGATCCAGAGGATCGAGCGTATTGCCTTTTGATTTCGACATCTTCTGGCCTTCAGCATCGCGCACCATCGCGTTGATGTACACATGCCTGAAGGGCACTTTGTCGGTGAAGTGCAATGTCATCATGATCATCCGCGCGACCCAGAAAAAAATGATGTCGTTGCCGGTGACGAGTACGGAGGAGGGAAGGAATTTCTTGAGGTCCGGCGTGTCTTGCGGCCAACCGAGTGTCGAGAACGGCACCAGCGCGGACGAGAACCAGGTGTCAAGCACGTCGGCATCGCGCGTAAGCGCCTTGCCGCCGGATTTGGCTTTTGCCTCGGACTCATCACGCGCGACAAAAATATTGCCCTCGGCGTCATACCACGCCGGAATCTGATGGCCCCACCAGAGCTGACGCGAGATACACCAATCCTGAATGTTTTTTAGCCAATGGTTGTAGGTGGCCGACCAATGATCGGGGAAAAATTTCACCGCGCCGGTTTCAACGGCATCAAGTCCACGTGCGGCGAGGCCATCCATTTTCACAAACCATTGATCCGTCAACATGGGCTCAACAATGACGCCGGTGCGATCCGAACGCGGAACATTCAGTTTGTGTTTCTTTTCCGAAACCAACAAGCCCAGCGCCTCCAAATCTTTCAGCACTCGCTTGCGCGCAACGAATCGATCCATGCCGCGATAGGCTTCCGGCGCGGCATCGTTGATTTTTGCATCCAGTGTGAGAATGCCGATCATCGGCAGATGGTGACGCTGGCCAATGGCATAATCATTAAGGTCGTGCGCTGGCGTGATTTTCACGCAACCGGTGCCGAATGCCTTGTCGACATAAGTGTCGGCAATAATCGGAATTACCCGCCCCGTCAACGGCAACTGGACGCGCTTGCCGACCAGATCGCGGTAGCGTTCATCGTCTGGATGCACGGCCACGGCGACGTCGCCGAGCATCGTCTCTGGTCGCGTAGTGGCGACCACCAATCCACCCTCGCCGTTTTCAAACGGATAGCGAATCTCCCAAATCTTGCCGTCTTCTTCTTCACTGACAACTTCCAGATCGGACACTGCCGTACCCAACACCGGATCCCAATTCACGAGACGTTTGCCGCGATAAATGAGGCCTTGCTCATGCAGTCGAACGAACACTTCCGTGACCGCGCGCGACATCGTCGCATCCATCGTGAAATAGCCGGCCTGATCGCCTTCGGTATCGGCGTAATTCCAATTGGCGGAGTCACCCAGGCGGCGCATCTGACGGGTGATGGTGGCACCGGATTCGCGCTTCCAATCCCACACACGCTCGATGAATTTTTCACGGCCCAGATCGTGGCGCGATTTGCCTTCCGCCTGCAATTGCCGCTCGACCACAATTTGCGTCGCGATGCCGGCGTGATCGGTGCCGACCACCCAATTGGTGTCGTCGCCCTTCATGCGGTGATAGCGGATCAACGTATCCATCAACGTCTGCTGGAACGCATGGCCCATGTGCAGTGTGCCGGTCACATTGGGCGGCGGCAACTGGATGCAGTAGGCAGGTTTCGATGAATCCGGATCATGTTTGAAATAGCCCGCGGCCTCCCACTTGGGATACCAATGGGATTCGATGGCGGCCGGGTCAAACGACTTTGCGAGTGCGTTGTCCAGGGGATTGGTGGTGGCGCTCAATGGTGCTTGATTCATGAAACGTCGGTATCTTTGTATTGGGTGAAGAAAAAATGAAGTTAGCGGCGCGCGCAATGCGCGCCACCACATGAAATCTATTTGCGCAGCTTGTCAGCCAATGCCGCGTTGACGGCGTCGCCGATTTCGTTGGCGATTTCCTGGCGCATGTCGCTGATGACGTGAGTAATCGCCGCGTTGATTTGTGTCGACAATTGCGCGGCGATTCGGTCTTCCAGTTTGCCGGCCAGTTCCCGATCGAGTTTGCCGTATACCCGTGCAAAAATTTCGTGCGAAAGCGTATCAACTTCGAGTTCTGAGAGTTGCTTCAATACGGCCGAGGTATCGACCGGCTCGGGCTCCCACTGCGGCGCATTCATCACTTCCGTCAGTAGCGGCACATTGCGGTCATCGATGGCGTCGGCCGGACGCGGCATAGTGCTGTGCTTGCCGAGCAATGCATCGACTTTGTCGGCGAGTTCGCGCTCGTTGTCCATGTCGTTCAACCTGTCGCCGACGTGTCGATGTGGGTCACCTCGAAGCCTCGGGATTTGTAAAACCGCGCCCGCTCGCGCGCCCGCACCCGGTCTTCCTCATCGGCCAACACCACTTCGCGCAACGCGGCGAAGCGGCTGAAAAATGCCGGTGGTTCGTCGCCCAGATTCAGTAGCGCCTCATGGTGCGACAAATCGGCATCGTCGTGCGCAATCACGATCGGCGTTTCGGCCGCGAGCGCGTGCCCGGCTTTGACATGCGGCACGAATGAGTACGGTGAAAATGTCCACAGCGCGCGATCGAATTCATCGGCCATCGCCGGCGTCGGCGCGTAAACCACCAGCTTGCGACCGCCTTCGTAGGCCTTCTTTGCAAGCCGGCAGGCATAGCGCATTTTGTTGTCGACGTTGAAAAAGAATTTTATTTCGGTCACTGAGAAACCTGGCAA
>JAYTUX010000020.1:0-2720 GCA_043744315.1 Betaproteobacteria bacterium
CGCCCCCAAAAATGCCTCTGATTCATCGGCGCCCCTCAATGATGATTCAGAACGGCGGTTATGAGTGTTATTTTTTCCCATGTAACCGCGCTTTGAAGAATAGCCAAGCAATTTTCACGCCATTTCTTGGGATTTTTATTAAATATATGATTTTATGCACTTAAAAGCTAAATCATATTGCACATTTGCTATCTTAAACTGGGTCTAATTGGGCATATGACCCAATATTGGGTGATATGCCTCACCCACATTTTGGGCTCGCCGACGATCCGCGGGACGGCCCTTAAGCGGTCGGGTTCAACGTACAATAGGGTTTTAATCCGCTAAATCGCGCCGGAATTGGGCGCGATCTCCGCATGAATACTGCTTCTCAAGCCAATATTAAGCTGCGAGCCGCACAGATTGGACTTCTAACCATTTTGTTTGCGCTCTGGTATGGGCTGACGGAAACCGAAATCCTGCCGTCGTTTTTCTTCGGCAAGCCGCTGGAAGTGTTGTCCCGCATTGGGGACTGGTTCGTTAGCGGCAAAATATTTCCGCATCTCGGCGTCACCCTGCTGGAAACCGCGCTGGCCTTCGTGATCGGAACCTTGCTAGGCTTAAGTGTTGGCCTGTGGCTCGCGCTTTCACCGATGGCCGCGCGCCTGTTCGATCCCTATTTAAAAGCGCTCAACGCCATGCCGCGCGTGATCCTCGCGCCGATTTTCGCCGTCTGGTTCGGCCTCGGCATTTGGTCGAAAGTCGTGCTCGGCGTGACCATCGTTTTCTTCGTCGTGTTCTTCGCCGTCTATCACGGCGTCAAAGATGTCAGCCAAGTCGTACTCAACAACGCGCGCATGCTCGGCGCCAGCAAGCGCGATTTGTTGTGGCATGTTTATCTGCCGAGTGCGACGGCGTGGGTATTTTCCAGTTTGCATACGGCCGTCGGCATGGCCTTTGTCGGCGCCGTGGTCGGCGAATATCTTGGCTCGGCGCGCGGCGTTGGTTACTTGATCTTGCAAGCGGAAGGTTCGTTCGACATCAACACCGTGTTCGCCGGCGTGTTGGTGTTGACGATTTTTGCGTTGCTGCTCGATAAGCTCGTCACCATCGCCGAAAGAAAATTATTGGTCTGGCGGCCGGGGCCGGCGATGAGTGATTAAACGAGTCCTTTGCGTTCACATGTGCGCAAGCACCTTGCCCGGAGCAGCAATGGTGCCGGTAACCCGTCCGGCATATATCCGCACTGGTGGGCGATCCGGCAACTGTGATATGTTGCTCTGATGGACCCATCGTTCCAAAACAATCCTGCGAATTTTAGGTTTGACTATTCAGAATAGGGATAACGATGTGCTTGATTTTTATGAATAACACAATTGATTGGGCGACAAAGCCCGTAAATTCGTTGTCGTCTATTTTTAGTTGGGCATCATAAAAAGGGAAACGATTATGAAAATCTCTATTCAATCAGCTATTGCCGCCATTCTTATAGTCGGGTTCGTCGGCATTGCCGACGCAAGGTGTAGAAAATCGCAAGTCTGCGATGATTACGGAAATAATTGTCGGGTGGAAGACATCTGTGACAGCACGCTTGATTTGCCGTCTATGGAGCTTTCTCCACTGAGGCCACTCCCCTCCACGGAGCTAAAACCGCTCCCTTCATTGGAGTTACCGCCGCTCGGTACGGCACGATGCCAGTATGTTCAGGTAGACGGACGTTGGCAAAACATATGTCGGTAAGTGTGATGCTCAACCCATCATTCCAGCGGACCTCGCGCCTGCGGCGCTCGCCCGCTGAATTCAAACGTTAGGCGTCACTTTGAACATCGGTGACATTCTTGACCACTTCGAACTCTCCTTCTTGCGAGAAGCCGCCGCGCTCATCGACTCAAAGCTTGCTGAGTTAGACCTGCAAGCAAATGCGATCGAGGATCCCGACGGTCTGGGAGTGTTCGACGAGGGCGAATACATGATTGGCTTTGGTCTGGTCGCTTGTCAGGCATATGTAACGGGCTCCATCTCACGTTCAAACCTCGACAGGAAGGCGGCCTTTGCGCTTGGCCCAAAACACGCGTGCGGTCACTCAATCGCCTATTTGGTTAATGCCTGTGCAAACTACTGGAAGCACAGCTCCGAGTGGGACCGCCCACTCTCAAGGCGTGCGCAGGAAACAGCCGATGCGGTGTCCAGTCTGGGCGTCGATCTCGAGGCCTCTTACGTGATAGCCAATGCGCTTGCTGAAATCCTTCGGCCGGCAGAGCCCACAATTGCGCGGCTGATTCCATTCCTCTCGCAATGGCATGTTGCGCTACAGAGCGGTGCCGCCTAACCCTTCCATCGAGGGGATGCCCAAAAGGCTGCGCCTTTTGTGCACCCCTCATGTCAAACGTAAGGCGTCAGGGCCGGCATCTGGGCTTGCACCTTCTCTGAAATGACGCTCGACTGCTCGACTTTCGGAGAGGCCTGACATAGGGTTCCGAATCACAATCCGAAGGAGGAGTCATGGCAACTGCACGCGAAGCACCACAGCAGATCAAAGAGCAAGGGTGCGCAATGCGCACGCGGATTCACTCGCGGCCACGCGCTACAACATCGCCGGGATCAACACCCCAATTCTCCGGATACGCCGCACGTAATACGAATCGGTGAAACGTCGAATACGGCCAATCGATGGCGCGCGTTGCATATCCATGTTTCACAGGATTGAAATGAATGTAATCAACGTGACGCGCATAGTCAAT
>JAYTUX010000021.1:0-2708 GCA_043744315.1 Betaproteobacteria bacterium
GCGTGCGGCTGGAACTGCATCGAAAAGTTTGAACCCGCTGAATTGGCGGGGATTCTGAGAAGGCTTGCGCCACACGCCGGGATTTTGGCCTCGGTGATACCGGAAACATTCAGCTATACCTTGAGCGAGTTGAATTGTCTCGGTGTGCCGTCACTTGCAACCGCATTGGGCAGCTTCAATGACCGCATAGTCGATGGCGAAAATGGCTTCCTGTTTCCGCCCACTGTTGAGGGGCTGATTGCGCTGGTAACGCGGTTACATGCCGAGCCGCAATTGCTCGCTGGCGTTGCGGAGAGGCTGTGCAAAATCTCCACGCATCGAAGCGTCGCCGACATGGTCGCCGACTACCACGCAATCTTGCCGTTGGCCGCGCGACCGGTGGCACGCTTCGCCGTTGGCATCGGCATGGACACCGGGTTGACGGATCCCTATCGCCATCTATCGGGTGCGTACGAGCAACTGACGGGTGCCTATGAACACACCAAGAACGTCTACGCAAAATCATTGGCGGATCGCGATGAATTGCAGGAAGTTGCGAAACTCAGCATACGATGGGCATACGATTTTGACGAGATCGACGTGAGACACAATTGGCGGCGGTTCCGGGCAGCACTGGAAATGACTGAGAAATATCGGGGAAAGCTGGCGTTGCTGAAGCGCGGCGCGCCTTTCAGTTCCAAGGATGAAAACGAAACTCCCGGTTCTAAAGGGGAAGAATCGTGAGACTTTCTTTATAATGCTGCCTGCCTCGCCCTAATTGCCGGAGTATCTTGCTTTGATTGATCCAAACCAGTTTACCTGGGCCGAAAAACTGTCCCCATCCCTGCTCAAGTCCCCCTGGTGGATAGGGCACATTCCGTTCGCTTTCGAATTGGTTGGGCGCCTAAGGCCGGGCGTACTCGTTGAATTGGGAACCTATAGCGGTTCTTCGTTCGCTGCATTTTGTCAGGCCGTGGCGGCCTGCGGATCAGCGACGAAGTGCCATGGCGTCGACCTTTGGGAAGGCGACATTCACATGGGCAAATTCGACGAGGAATTGTTTCAGGAAATCTCCGGCTACGTTGCCACGAACTATCCCGGCATTGCGCATTTGATTCGCAAGGATTTCAATGTTGCGGCGAATGATTTCGACGACCGATCGATCGATCTGTTGCATCTTGACGGAACCCACACTTTCGAAGCGGTCAGCAACGATTTCAACACGTGGTTGCCAAAGTTATCCGATCGCGCAGTGGTGTTGTTTCACGATATCAACGTAAATGTTGAAAATACCGGCCCCGCGTCGCTGCGCTTCGGTGTACGGCAGTTCTTTGACAGTGTGAAAGTGCAGTATCCACACTTTGAATTCCTGCATTGTTGGGGTCTCGGGGTGTTGGTGGTTGGCAAGAGTGCGCCGGCTGCAGTGATGGAGTTGGTCGAGATGTCGGCTTCGCCCGAGTTCGCCAATTATTTTGCCGTCAAAGGAGCGATCGTCTCAAAACAGTTTGACGACATGAATGTGGAATTGCCAAAGCATGGTGCATATGGTGATCCGCTGCCGGAAGTGCCGCCGCCACCACCCCAAATTTTGCCGCCACCTCCCGTTCCACCTGTCTGGCGTCGCGCGGTAAACAAATTCAATCGCATTGTCGCGCGCCTGCGTTGAACCTGCACGACCGGCAATCTGAACCGCGTGATAATGGCTCGCGCGATCACTCGAATTCGCAGAAAAGTACCCTTATGAACCAGGAAAATTTGGTAAAGCTGATCGCACTCTACTTTCCGCAACTGCACCCCATTCCTGAAAATGACGCGTGGTGGGGCAAGGGATTTACCGATTGGGTGAATGTCAAGAAAGCGAAACCACTTTTCAAGGGACACTTTCAGCCGCGCGTCCCGCTCGATGATCGCTACTACGATCAATCGCAGTTGGAGACACTCAAATGGCAGATTAATCTCGCCAAACAGTACGGTGTGCATGGATTTTGTCACTACCACTATTGGTTCGACGGCAAGCAACTGCTTGAGACGCCGACGAACATGATGTTGGAAAACAAGGAGCTCGATTTTCCGTTCTGTCTCGCATGGGCGAACGAGACTTGGTCGCGCCGCTGGGATGGTCAGGATCATCACATTTTGCAGGAGCAAACACACCGCCCGGACAGGACAATCTGGAAGGCGCACTTTGATTACCTGTTCCGCGCATGGAGCGATAAACGCGCCATCAAGATTGGTGACAAACCGGTATTCCTGATTTATCGCCCACATCGCATCGAGAAGATCGACGAAATGTTTAGTTTCTGGCGTCAGCTCGCTCATGAGCGCGGATTGCCTGGACTATTTTTCGTTGCGATGAAGCAGTATGAGTATCCTGTGCCGGAGGTATTGAAGCATTTCGATGCCTCGATGCATTTCCAGCCATTTGAGGCGCTTTATTCGCCGGACTATGACAATGACACCCCGAAGCCAGTTGTGAACACTGGAAGCGCGATACACATTCTGAGGCGATTGCCCGAACCGCTGAAGAAATGGTTGCGGCCAATTCGAAACATCAGGTTCACTACCCTGCCAATCTCGCTCTACGATTATGAGAAAGTGTGGAAACAGATATTGAAAGTCGAACGCGATGCAAATCTGCCGACATTTCCAGGTGCGTTTGTCGATTGGGACAACACGGCCCGATATGGAAAACGCGCGCGATTGTTTCAAGGCGCGTCACCGGAGCGCTT
>JAYTUX010000022.1:0-8979 GCA_043744315.1 Betaproteobacteria bacterium
GAAGCCGATCGTCACAAGCGCCTCAAAGACCTCGCCGAAAAGCGCGTCACTGAAGCAAAGAAACTGACGGCCGGGCAGGAAGAGGCAGAGGCCAACGCATCAAAGGATGGCAACGCGCTGGTGACGCTCGGCGAAAAATTGGTTGCCAACGGCCAGGTTGACAAGGGCATCGCGCTGATGGAAGCGGGCATCAAGAAAGGCAATTTGCGTCGCCCTGAAGACGCAAAACTGCATCTGGGCCTTGCCTATATCCAGGCCGGTCAAAAGTCCAAAGGCGTGCAGACGCTGAAAACCGTGCAAGGCAACGATGGTGTCGCGGATTTGGCGCGGCTGTGGGTCATCTTCACGCAGAAGAGCGCGTAGCGGACATCAGCAACGCGGCGCGGCACCTTGTGACGCCATTTAGGGCGGATTTGGGCGCCGCGTGGCCATTGCTTCGCGGATGAATCCGCTCTACAACGGTCGGATTCAATGCTTGCCAGCTTGCTGTTCGAGCAACGTAACCCCCCACGCGACACCGAATCCCGTCACATCGCCGCTGATGGCACCGAGCCCCCCGTCGTGCCGGTGTGCGGACAAATCCATATGGATCCAGGGAATGTCATTGGTGAATCGCGCCAGAAATCTTGCCGCGTAAATTGCGTCAGCTTCGCCGCTGATCAGACATTGCTTAATGTCCGCCACCTTGCTGTCGAGTGCCGCATCGTAGTCCGACTCCAATGGAAATTCGTTGACCCGTTCGCCCGACGCGCGACCGCAATCGACGGCCAGTTTGCCAAACTCTACCCGGTTTGAAAATATTCCCGCCATGCGTGTTCCCAGCGCGTTCACCATCGAGCCCGTCAATGTGGCGAAGTCGATCATCAATGCGGGTTTCTCGCGTGCGGCCAGCGTCAATGTGTCGGCCAAAACCATGCGGCCTTCAGCATCAGTATGTACGACTTCAATGGTCGTGCCGTCGAGTGCGGTCACGACATCGCCGGGCTGATAGGCCTCAGGGCCAATGTGATTCTGCGCGATCGCAAGCCACACATCGACCGCAATGGGCAATTTCACGTCGCTCGCGGCTTTGAGAATGCCAAGTGCCACCGCCGCACCATTCATGTCTTCATGCATGCCGTACATGCCTTTGGCCGTTTTGAGACCATGACCGCCGGTATCCATGCAGATTCCCTTGCCGATGAGCGCAATCGCCCTGGCGCCCTCTTTCAAGCGTTTTGGCGCATAAGAAAGGCGCATGATCGCGGCATCGCGATGCGGGCTGCCTTGCGCCACGGCGCAAAACGCGCCGGCACCCATTTTCTTCAAGGCGTTGAAGTCATACGTCCGACAACGCCAGCCTTCGGCCTTTGCAAGGCGCTCAATATCGGACCGAAACCGTTTGGGCGTCAAGTCGTTCGGCGGACGCAGCGTCAACCATCTCGCGAGCAAATTGCCCTCCGCAGTTGCTTGCGTGCGTTTGCCATCGAATGCGCGACTGGTGCCGTGTACATGAATCGTACGCAACGGTCGCGCGATGTGCGCCTTCGGGCCTGCCTGTTTACCAAGGCTGAATTGACCGTTCACCGCGAGCGTGTAAATCGCGTCTGCGGCGCAATGATCAATGGCAGTGCCGTTGCCAAATACCAGCACCCCGACCTCAGCCGGACATTCCTTCAACAACAACTCGGCCGCGTTGCGCAGCGCCGACAGTCGGGAAAACGTGGGCGCCTTGGCATCGTATTCCGCCCAGACAACCAGCTTTCCCGCGACATCCGCCACCGCAAACGGTACGTCCTTCGCACCGATCCGTGTCGCTTGCTTCGGCAACCGTGCACGCGCACGGTCGCGGATATCGGCGCCCACCACCTTGTCCGAATCCCATCCTTTGACATGAATGACCAGCAGGTGTTTCGCGGTGGCACCTGCAATGGTCGGCAGTGTCGATGACACATTTACCTCAGGTACCAATGAAAATGATTTACTCATCTTGTTCTCGTTCAATTGGAATTTGCAGATTGTAACTGCGCTTGTTCCACAGCGCCTCAGCCGCTTTCGCGCAATTCGGTAGAATGCCGAGGCTCGCCACAAAATGTCGCAATACCAACTCGCCCACCCTCCGACAATGACCACCGCCACCACACTACTCAATCCTGCCGATACCATTTACCTCGCGCTGATGCGTCACGTGCTCGAGAACGGCGTCGAGAAATCCGACCGTACCGGTACCGGTACGCGCTCCGTGTTCGGCCATCAAATGCGCTTTGATTTGAGCGTTGGCTTCCCCCTGTTAACCACCAAAAAATTGCATTTGCGTTCGATCATTCATGAACTTTTGTGGTTTCTCGACGGCGACACGAATACCCGCTACTTGCAAGAAAACGGCGTGACGATCTGGGACGAGTGGGCCGACAAGGATGGCAACCTCGGCCCTGTTTACGGTCATCAATGGCGCTCCTGGCCAACGCCCGATGGCGCAAACATCGACCAGATCACTGAGGTCTTGAAACAGATCAAAACCAATCCCGATTCGCGCCGGCATATTGTCTCGGCGTGGAACGTGGCCGACATTCCGAAGATGGCATTGGCACCCTGCCACGCGCTATTTCAGTTCTATGTCGCCGAGGGAAAACTTTCGTGCCAGCTTTACCAGCGAAGCGCCGATATTTTCCTCGGCGTGCCGTTCAATATTGCATCGTACGCGTTGTTGACGCTGATGGTCGCGCAAGCAACGAACCTGCAACCGGGCGATTTCATTCACACACTCGGCGACGCGCATTTGTATGTGAATCATCTCGATCAGGCAAATGAGCAACTTTCGCGTACGCCTCGCCACGCACCCACCATGCGCTTGAATCCTGACATTAAAGATTTGTTCGCGTTCAAGTACGACGATTTCACGCTGGAAAATTATCATCCGCATCCCGGCATCAAAGCGCCGATTGCGGTGTGACGATGGCCATCAACCTCATTGTCGCGATGGCGAAAAATCGTGTCATCGGCGTCGATAACAAGATGCCCTGGCATTTACCCGCCGATTTTGCGTGGTTCAAGCGTCATACGCTCGGGCATCCGGTCGTCATGGGCCGCAAGACATTCGAATCAATCGGCAAACCATTGCCGGGTCGGCGCAATCTGGTGGTCAGTCGGAATCCCGATTGGCACGCAATGGGGTGCGACGTTTTCAATTCGCTGGACGCGGCGTTGGCAAGCGCCTCAGCGGCGGCGGAGATTTTTGTGATCGGCGGCGCGAGCCTCTACGTGGCAACATTGCAGACGGCAGATCGACTGTATGTCACCGAAGTCGATGCAACACTTGAGGGAGATACCTATTTTCCGGCGCTGGATGGAATGCAGTGGCAGGAAATCTCACGCGAACACCGGGACGCTGATGAAAAAAACGCCTTCGCAATGGACTTCGTTATTCTGGATCGTCTCAAAGCGAAAAACACGTAAACCCTAGTATTGGCCTGGCTTTACGGACTAAATGCCTTCAGTCACCGCGCCAGTATTGGGCTTTGCGTTTACGGAAAAGCGCAGACTTATGCTGGCGGCGGTGCGACCTTCAACACTTCTTCCATCGTCGTGATGCCCTGCGCCACTTTCATGGCACCCGAAAGTCGTAGCGGTTTCATGCCGGATTTATAGGCTTCGGCCGTGACTGCGGCGAGATCGGCGTCGGCGACAATCAGGCGTCGGATTTCCGGCGTCATCAGCAACACTTCATATATGCCGATGCGGCCCATGAAACCAGTATTACGGCATTCCAGACAGCCCACCGCCTTGTAAATATCGGTGGGGGGATCGCCCTTCCACGGCGCAACGGTCTCGTGCCAAATTTTGACTTTCACCGGATCGTCGAACGGTATTTTTTCTTTGCAATGCACGCACAGCGTACGCACCAGCCGTTGCGCCATCACACCAAGCAGCGTTGAATTCAGCAAATAAGGTGCGACGCCCAGATCAAGCAAGCGCGTGACGACGGTGGGCGCATCGTTGGTGTGCAAAGTCGATAACACCAGATGCCCGGTTAACGCCGACTGGATCGCCATTTCGGCGGTTTCAAGATCACGAATCTCGCCGACCATGATGATGTCGGGATCCTGGCGCATCAGCGCGCGCACGCCTTCGGCAAAGCCGAAATCGATCTGCGGTTGTACCTGAATCTGGTTGAATGCGGGCTCGATCATTTCGATCGGGTCTTCGATCGTGCAAACGTTGACTTCGGGTGTGGCAAGTTGCTTTAGCGTTGAATAAAGCGTGGTGGTTTTGCCAGAGCCGGTTGGCCCGGTCACCAGCACAATACCGCCCGGATTGTCGATCAGTCCCTGCCATTTTTCGTAATCGTCCGGCGAAAATCCCAACTCGGAAAAATCGCGCACCAGCACATCGGGATCAAAGATCCGCATCACCAGTTTTTCGCCAAACGCGGTCGGCAGGGTGGAAAGGCGCAATTCGATTTCTTCGCCGTCGGGCATGCGCGTCTTGATGCGGCCATCCTGCGGCCGGCGCTTTTCCACCACATCCATGCGCCCCAATATTTTGATGCGCGACGTCATCGCACTCGCGACGGTGGCGGGCACCTGATAGACCTGATGCAATACGCCATCGATGCGAAACCGCACCGTGGCGGAATCACGGCGCGGCTCGACGTGAATATCGGACGCGCGTTGATCAAACGCGTATTGCCACAGCCAATCGACCAACGTGACAATGTGGTGATCATTCGCATCCAGCGTGCGCCCGGCTTTGCCAAGTTCGACCAGCTGCTCAAAATCGTTAACCTTAGGTAAACCGTTGTCAGACCTTTCGGCGCGCTTCACTGAGCGCGACAAATTATAAAATTCACCGACGTAGCGGCCAATATCGAGCGGGCTTGCGAACACCACCTGAATGTTGTACTTCAGCATGTCGCCCAGTTCGCGCTGCCATGCCGAAAGGTAAGGCTCGCAGGTGGCGATCACGACATCGCGGCCATGTGCTTCCACAGGGAGAATATTGCGTTTTGAAGCGTAGTCCGAAGACATCACTTCGGTGACGGCGCGCATGTCGATCTTCAAGGGATCGATATGGTAGTAAGGCATTTCAACGCGCCCTGCCGCCCACTCGGTCAGCCGCTCAATATCCAGTGCACGCAGTGGTGGCTTCAATGACTTGATTTTGGCGTCAGCCAACACCGTCAATGGGTGCGAATCCGAGCCGGAGGTACGCCAGTCTTTCAGTACGCGTTCACTATCTTCGCGAGAGATGTACGCGTCCTCAAGCAGCGCTGTCATCAATTCGGGCACTGTCAAGCGGCGTTCGGTACGGTTGCGGCGCACGGGAATCAGCGCGGGTACCGCAACGGTTGGCTTGGCGGGGACGGGGACGGGAGCGGAAGACGACATATCTCAATGTACCTATTTTTTTGCTGTTTCGCTAAATTTTGATCAGCGAGATGAGGGCTGCCATACCGTAAGGCCTTGCACCAGCGATTGCAACACACCGATAAGCGGCGCGGCACGGGTTACCTGATACTCGCCGGGATCATTTTCATCCATGTAACAAGATTGCGCCATCTCCAGTTGCAATGCATGTACCGCCGCGGCGGGCTGCCCATATTGACGCGTAATGTAGCCGCCTTTGAAACGCCCATTGTGTACCGCCGAGAAGCCGCGCGCATTTGAAAGTACGGCGAATGCGGCAGCGGCCAATTCCGCATCGCAGCTTGCACCGCCGGCGGTGCCAAGATTCAAGTCCGGCAATTTGCCGGGGAAAAAACGCGGTGCAACACTTACGATCGAGTGGCCATCCAGCAAAATGCAGTAGCCGTGAAGGGAACGAATACGCTCAATTTCCATCGCAAGTTGCGCATGATACGGACGCCAGAATTCGTCGACCCGCACGTCAATTTCGCCTGCGTCCGGACTCGCGCCGCGCGCATAAATCGGCTCATCGTGAAATGTTGTCAACGGGCAAATTTCCGTGTTCGAAGCCCCTGGGTATAGCGCGCCGCCATCGGGATCACGGTTGAGATCCACCACGATGCGCGAATGGATGGCGCACATCAATGTCGCGTCAAATCCCGACGCCACCGACTGATACAGTTTTTCAACATGCCAATCGGCATCCGGATTGTGGTGCGCGACTTCTGTGAGCCGCGCCGCAATGGCGGTGGGAATCACTGTGCCCGCGTGCGGAATATTAATAATGACCGGGCCGTTTCGACTTGCCAATTTCCACATGTCAGCCATCGCTGCGAACCCTTCCGCCGCACACAATTTGCGTCGGATTGACACCACCCATCCAGTACACCAGCTCGGCCGGCGATTCAACATTCCACAGGCAAAAATCCGCGCGCATGCCGGGTGCCAGGACACCGTGACTTGTTGTGAGTCCGAGCGCGCGCGCGGCGTTCACGGTGACGCCGCGCAATACTTCCTCCGGGGTCAGGCGAAATAGCGTCGCCGCCATGTGCATGTTCGCGAGCAGCGAAACGATTGGCGAGGTGCCGGGATTGAGATCGCTCGCCACCGCGATCGGCACCTCTTGAGCACGCAACATTTCAATGGGTGGCAGGCGGGTCTCGCGCAAAAAGTAGAATGCGCCCGGCAGCAACACTGCGACCGACCCACTTGCCGCCATGGCCATCACACCCGCTTCATCGAGATATTCCAGATGATCCGCCGACAGTGCACCGAACTCTGCGGCAAGCTTGGCACCGCCCGAATCCGACAACTGTTCGGCGTGCAACTTTATCGGCAGGTGATACTTACGCGCCGCCTCAAAAATGCGTCGCACCTGCGCGTTCGAGAAGCCGATATGTTCGCAAAACGCATCGACCGCGTCGGCCAGACCGGCGGCGGCGACCGCTGGCAAACTTTTCGTGCAAATGAAATCGACGTAGTCGTCGGTGCGTCCGACGAATTCAGCTGGCAGCGCATGCATGCCGAGAAAACTCGTGCGTACGGTGAGGCCGTGCTTTTCGCCAAGATCGCGCGCGACGCGCAACATTTTCAATTCCGTCTCGATATCGAGTCCATAGCCGGATTTGATTTCAACGGTGGTCACTCCCTCGCGCATTAATGCATGAAGGCGTGATTCACTTTGCATAAACAACTGCGTTTCCTTAGCCGCGCGGGTCGCGCTAACCGTGGAAAGAATGCCACCGCCAGCGCGCGAAATATCTTCGTACGATGCACCTTTCAGACGCATTTCAAATTCACTCGCCCGATTGCCCGCGAACACCAGATGCGTGTGGCAATCGATCAGACCGGGTGTCATCAACGCACCCGCACAATCGGTTTCGATATCGACATTCAAGTCAGCAGGCAAGGTGTCAGTCGACCCGATCCATTCGATGAGGCCCGCGTTGGTCACCACCGCGCCGCGTTCAATCAAACCCAGATCGGTGCCCTGCAATGTGGCGACTCGCGCATGAGTCCAGAGACGACGAATGGATTGCTCTGGCGTCGGTTTCACGGCGCGCACTCTCAATGCAACAGTCGCTTCAACGCGGCGCGATACTGCATCAACGCTGGTTGCTCATTCGCATGCCGCCCGCTGCGCACCACCCACGCACCACCCACCATCACATCGCGCACCGGTCGTCGTGAGGGGCCGAAGATCGCCGCGTCAAGCAATGCGTCGCCTTCATGTTCGGCCAGTGCGACATCATCACTATTCAATACCACCAAATCGGCGTGACACTGCGCGGCAATGGCTCCAGTGCGTTGCCCCGAGGCTTGTGCGCCGCCGGCCAACGCTTGTCGGTAGAGGCCGCCGCCAATCGACGCAACGCCAGGCGTGGCGAGAATATTGCGCCGCGCGCTGATCAGCCGCTGCGAATATTCGATCAATGCAAGCTCGCGGAATGGCTCCACGCCGACGTGACTGTCGCCGCCAATCGCCCAGCGACCGTTTTGCAAAAAATAATCTGGCGCATTGAATACGCCATCACCCAGATTCGCTTCAGTACTCGGGCACAGCCCCGCCACTGCCCCACTTTTTGCAACCCGAAATGTCTCGTCATCGTCGAGGTGCGTCGCATGCACCAGGCACCAGCGGGCGTTAATGCCCATATTGTCCAGCAACCAGGCCACCGGCCGTTTGTGGCTCCAGGTGAGGCAGTCATTGACTTCCTTCAATTGCTCGGCGGCATGTATGTGCACCGGTGCAGTGCGGTCGATGGAATCGAGATGCGCAAGGATCAATTTCAATTCCGCCGGTGTTGCCGCACGCAACGAGTGCGGCGCGATGCCGACGCGCCGCAACGTACCCTGATAACGGTGCTGCTTTTGATGCGCGACCGCATCGTCGAGCAACAAATTGAACGAATCGACATCGTGAATGAAACGCGCCTGCCCGGCATTGGGCACCACGCCGCCGAAGGTCGCGTGCGCGTAGAAGACTGGTAACAACGTAAGCCCAATACGCGTCGTGTTGGCCGCCGCCATGATGCGCTCCGCCATCTCGATCGGTCGCGCGTATTCGGCACCCTTCTCGTCGCGGTGCAGATAATGAAATTCGACCACGCTGGTGTAGCCCGCCTTCAGCATCTCGATGTAGAGCTGTGTGGCGATCGCTTCGTTGTCTTCGGGGGTGATGCGCGCGAGAAATTTGTACATCAACTCACGCCACGCCCAGAAATTGTCGCCGCCTGCGCCGGAGTGCTCGGTCAGCCCCGCCATCGCCCGCTGGAACGCATGCGAATGCACGTTGCACATGCCCGGGATCAGCGGCCCCGCGACACGCTCGCTGGCCTCGGCAGTGGCAGCGCTCGTCACCGACTTTATGAAGCCGCCCTCGACCTCGATGCGCACATTTTTTCGCCATCCTTCCGGCAACAGCGCATCTGCCGCGAACAGCCGCGTGATCGTCATGCGACCGTCCTTGCGAACAAGCCTTTCACCATTTCATTGAAGGCGCCGTGGCGGATCAGGTCTGACGCGGCCTCAATGTCAGGAGCCAGCAAGCGATCGTGATCGTAGAAAGGCACCTTTGCGCGCACCTCGGCATACG
>JAYTUX010000023.1:0-2690 GCA_043744315.1 Betaproteobacteria bacterium
GTCGTCATGCCTTGCCGGGCAAGGGTGGCATGTTCGCCTTCGGCATGGTGATGGGCGTGATTTCCAGTTTTGCCGGCATCGGCGGCGCGGTATTGTCGATTGCGTTTCTCACATGGTGCAATTTCCGCATGCACGACGCCATCGGCACGGCCGCGGCCATCGGCGTGCCGCTCGCTATTGCAGGCACTGTCGGTTTTGTTGCGACTGGCATGTTCGATAAAGGCTTGCCGCCGTGGAGTTTGGGGTATGTTTATCTGCCCGCGTTTGCGGGAATCGCGGTGACCAGTTTTCTCATCGCGCCACTTGGGGCCAAGCTCGCGCATCGTTTGCCGGTGCTAGTGTTGCGGCGAGTGTTCGTGGTGTTTCTGGTGGCGCTGGCGGTAAAGATGGCTGTGTCGGTTTGAGTTCAGCGCGCCAGTGAAACTCTAGCATTGACGGGGTTTACAGAGTATTTTCGTTCCGGCAAGCCCGCCAGTACTGGAGTTTTTTTTATTTCGACTCAAGCACGCAACGAAAACAACATCAGCACCTTTGAGGTCAAGGATGTTTAACGCTACTTTTAAGATAATGTAAATTGCTCAAACGCGAAAAGACGAATTAGCGGCCCCATGAAAATCGAAACCGACGACCTCACCCGCCCCGAAATACATGCGCTGCTGAACGAACATCTAAAAAACATGTACGAACTTTCTCCACCGGAAAGCGTTTTTGCGCTGGATCTGGAGAAGCTACGCAAGCCCGGGATCACGTTCTGGTCTGCGTGGGACGATTCGTTGTTGCTGGGTTGCGGCGCGCTCAAGGAGCTGGACAAAAAGCAGGGGGAAATTAAATCCATGCGCACGCCCAGCGCCATTCGCCGCCGCGGCGCAGCACGCGCGATTCTTGTGCACATTATTGAAGTCGCGAAATCACGATCGTATGAGCGGCTGAGTCTTGAAACTGGTTCTGTGGACGCATTCAAACCGGCGCAAAAACTCTACGAGAGTGTTGGCTTCACTCGTTGCGGGCCGTTTGCCGATTACAAGGAAGACCCGAACAGCGTGTTCATGACGCTGCGTTTGTAACATTCACCTCCTGTTGTTGATCCACCACTGCGCCAACCTTGCCACCTTCCAGCGACAACACCTTGCGAGACGCTTATCTCAATGCGATGGAAAGCGGCAGCAGTCTGGTGATCTATGCGGCTGCGCTTCGCGACGAGCAGGCAATCTAAGACGTCGCAAATTTGAAATGGCGGCGATCACAGTTTGCAATCCGCCTCAAATCCCGTTCCAGTCCCGCATGATTTTCTCGAAAATTTCCACCGACTGATCAATGCGATTCACCGAGCACCACTCATCCGTCTGGTGCGCCATTTCGGGCTGGCCGGGGCCGATGATGACTGTCGGCACCGCACCTCCGTAGCCGCGTTTGAGGTCTGCCCCATCGGTGGAAAACATAATCGTTTTAGGGGACGGTTTACCATCGATAAATGGTGTCGCGACGGCATAAACGCTTTCAATCCATTCGTCCGGCTCTGAATACAAGGTGGGCGTATCGACGATTTTGCGGACTTTGCCGATATCGCCGATCAGCGTTTGTATCGAATGGCAAAGATGCACATGGTCGATACCGGGCACGGTGCGAACATCGACCGTTAGCGTTGCCGAATCGGGCACGGAATTGGTATTGAGCCCACCGCGAATGGTGGCGATGTTCATGGTCGGCCGGCCCATGACGTGATGGCAATCTACACCGCACTGATGTTTCCAATCGAAGTGTTCGAGTTTGTCGATCACCTTGTTCATTTTTAAGATCGCGTTCTCTCCTTGCTCTGGCATGGAGCCATGCGCCGTTTTCCCTTTTGTTTCGATCTCGACCCACATCAATCCCTTATGACCGATGTAGGGATAATTGCTAGTTGGCTCGGCGACGACGATGGCACCGGCGCGGTCGAGCAGCTTTGCCTCGGCAAGATATTTGGCACCCTCGCAGCCGACCTCTTCGGAAGCAGTAAGCACCAGCGTGATGCCGGGTGAATTTTTTAGGAACGGGGCGAGCTTGATGGCGGCAACCACGAAGGCTGCGATGCCACTTTTCATATCGGTCGAACCGCGACCGTACAATCTATCGCCGTCGGTTTCACCGGCGAATGGGTCTTTCGACCAAGCCGCCATGCCCAAGGGCACGATATCGATATGCCCGGTAAAACAGATTGGCGGTTTCTCGTGTCTGCCGCCGACGGTCGCAACAACGCTAGTGCGGGCTTCGGCGAACTCGTGATACCTCACCTCGAACCCGGCGGCTTCGAGCAATCTGCCAAGGTGCCGCGCGCAATCCTTTTCCATTCCCGGTGGGTTGATGGTGTTGAAGTGCAGCAGATCGCGGGTGAGTTGGAGGGGCTGGAGGTGTTGAGCGCTCATGTGATGTGTTGGGTCTGCAAACGGTTAGTGGGCGGGTTTCTTTTTGCGCATCCAGTAATTCATCGCCTCGACCAATATTGAAAAACCGAGCGCGAAGTAGAGGTAACCTTTTGGAATCTTCTGTCCAAAACCATCTGCGATCAGGAATATGCCGATCAATAACAGAAACGATAGCGCCAGCATCTTAATCGTCGGGTGATTGGACACAAAATCTGAAAGCGGCCCGGATGCAACGAGCATGATAACCATTGAAATGACCACCGCAAGCACCATCACCCAAAGCGTATC
>JAYTUX010000024.1:0-2685 GCA_043744315.1 Betaproteobacteria bacterium
GTGCGCACCGCCAATCACGCGCTGGTTTACGACACCGGCCCACGCTGGAATCCCGACGCCGACTCAGGAAACCGTATCGTTGCGCCTTATCTGCGTGGAGAAGGCGTGCGGGTGCTCGACGCCCTCGTCATCACCCATGCCGACGAGGATCATTCTGGCGGTGCGAAATCGGTCATCGATTTACGCAAACCAAAATGGGTGCTCACATCAATGGATGCCAATAGTGAAAATTTGACTGGCGCGGCCGAGATCATGCGCTGCGAATGGAGTGAGTCAGGAGGCGATAGCTGGCGTTGGGATGGCGTTGATTTCGACATCATTCACCCCGCCAAGGAGGCCTACGATTCAGGTGGTACCAAAACCAATAACCTCGGCTGCGCGCTCAAAATCACCGCGCCAGGCGGCACCATGCTGATGACGGCTGACATTGAAAAATTGGCTGAAAATCTACTGCTTGAGCGCTTCAAGGATGAACCAGCGGTACTCAAATCCGATGTGCTGGTGGTGCCGCATCACGGCAGCAGAACATCGTCGACCGATGCCTTCATTGACGCCGTATCGCCGACATTGGCGCTAGTCCCAGTGGGCTATCGGAGCCGATTTCGTCATCCCAATAGTGCCGTGATGGATCGATACGCAGCGCGCAAAATCCCGGTTTACCGAACCGATTTGCTTGGCGCGATTACGCTGAAATTTAGCATTGGCGCGAAGGGCAAACCTGCCCTGACCACTTATCGCCAGCAGCACCCGCGTTACTGGATTGACCAGCCGCATAGGGGGGCGAATACGAGCGACTAATCCGGCTGCCACTTTCCTAAAGGTGCCGACGTGGGTATGATACATAAATAGATCAAATGTCTTTTGCGTGGATTGACATGCCGGTAACCACGTGATCGACAAGCCCAAGGAAATTCGTCACATGATCCGGCCCGCGCTTTCGCTTAGACAGGTATTGACTGTCCCCTACGTTGTGCTGACCCTGCTGGTCGCGGCCATCATCGGTGGCTTTTCGTATGTTGCAGGCAGTCAGGCAGTGTCGGCGGTGTCCGAAGAATTGTTGCGTGATATGGTGAGCCGCATCAGTCAGGCGGTGGATCGACATCTGGTTGGCTCTCGGGTGGCGCTGGATGCGGTGTTTCCGGATGGCATGAAAGCCCCGGTCTCAATAGAGGCTGAAAGCGAAACCTTGCGTAACCGTATGTGGGTCGCTGCATCGTTAAACCCTGACCCGAACAATTACGTCTATTACGGCAATAGTCGCGGCCAATTTGCTGGGGTGGTCAGGCACGCCGAAGGTGTTGGCGAATGGCGCTCCGGCCATTCCGCGACCACACCGCGTGGCGTACAACGATTCGCCGGGCTGGATGCACCGTTAGAAAAGGCGATCATCGAATCGAGGCTGTACGACCCGCGCCAGCGGCCATGGTACCAAGTTGCACTGGACGCTAAAAGGCCTACTTGGTCACCTGTTTACGTGGATACCCGCACCGGCGAGCTGGTCGCGACCCGCACAAAACCGATGTTCAATGCCACCGGCAAAATTGAGGGCGTGGTGGCGACCGATGTTTCGCTTAAGATGCTCAATGATTTTGTCCGTGCGTTGCGGGTTTCGCAGAACGGTGTGGCGTTTGTTGTGGAACACAATGGCGATCTGATTGCGTCGTCGGCGGATGATTCAACAAGGTTGTCGCATGGCCAGAAGATGCGCTTGAATGCGGCGCAAAGTGGCAATGAACTGATCCGCACTACTTATGCCGAGGTGGCGGGTGTATTCAAGACGGGTGTCAAAAACGGTGAAGCGCAGTCGCGCGTGTTTGATGGTCCCGGCGGAAAAATCTATGCATCCGTAAGTGTGATTCGCGATAGCGCGGGACTCGATTGGATTACCGTGGTTGCGGTGCCGCGTAGCGATTTTATGGCGGGGGTGGTCGATAACGTCATCCGTACCGTCACCGTTGCCGCCATTGCCGCTTTGCTGGCAATGGCGCTTGGGCTGTGGGTGCTCAATTGGGTATCGCACGATTTGCGCCTGCTATCGACGGCGGCGCGGCGGCTGGGCGAGGGGCATTTGTTCATGCCGGTTGGCATTGCCCGCAAAGATGAACTGGGCGAGCTGGCGCGTAATTTTGAAGTGATGCAATTAAGCCTTCAAACCGACAAGCTGACCGGCGTTTTTAATCGGGATACGTTTGAGAAGCAAGTTGCGCGGCGCATCGATGAGCACCGCTCCGGACTGCGCAAAGCGAATTTTTCAGTGTTGTTCGTGGATCTCGATCATTTCAAGCGCATCAACGATCAACTTGGGCATCAGACTGGTGACATCGTGCTGGCTGAATTGGCGAATCGCCTGAAGCAATCGTTGCGTTCAGGCGATATCGTCGGGCGATATGGTGGCGATGAATTCGTTGCCCTGCTCATTGATATTGATAGTGCCGCCGCTGCCAACCGCGTCCGCGAAAAAATTGAACAGAGAATGCGGGAGCCACTCACCTCGATCTCGGCGGAGTTGGCGACGAATTTGCACGTCAGCGCATCGATTGGCATGGCGACCTATCCCGAGTTCGGGCCGGACGTTTCCTCATTGGTGGCCGCGGCCGACAAGGAAATGTACAAGCGCAAACAGTCGACGCGGCAAGGCGTTTAAGTCCGCGCCGGTTCGGTCTTATTCCGGGCCAATCTGTAGCG
>JAYTUX010000025.1:0-8906 GCA_043744315.1 Betaproteobacteria bacterium
AAAACTGGTGACCATCATGAACGCTATCCTCAAATCCGGTACGCCGTGGACGGCAAAAAACGCTTGACGTTGAACACGGTTGCTTCGCCGGGGAGACAACCTCCTTATATTTCGAGAAATCCTGATAGTGATGTCTAGAAATGACGCGCATTGCAGGACATAAATGACCGGTAATCCCCGCCAATGCTAGAGTTTCAATATTCCGATACTATGCGCCGAACCCCTGCAATCCCGCTAAATCAACCACCGTCACACCACCGTAGTCGATACGCAACAGGCGCGCTTTCTCCAGCACGTGCAAGGCCTGATTAACGCGTTGCCGTGATACGCCTGCAAGAAAACCAATTTCCTCCTGCGAAATCTGGATTTGCCGACCGATGCCCGGATAGAGCACCGGATTGAACAGCGCGCCGAGCGAACGCGCCACACGCGCATCGGGTTCGAGCAGACGTTCATTTTCAATCAGTGCGATGAACATGCCGAGGCGCTCATTCAATTGCACCAGCAAGAATCGATTGAAACCAAGATTAGTGTCCAGCAGCCGATTGAACGTGGCGCGCGGCATGAAGGCAACGCGACTATCGCGCAACGCCATGATGTCGTAGCGGCGCGGCTCATCCTTGAGCATCGAGCCCTCGCCAAACCATCCACCGGTCGCGACGCCGGTGAGGGTGGTGAGTTTGCCTTCGGTAGAAAGGTTACTCATTTTGACGAGGCCGTCGATGACGCCAATCCAGTTCGTCACCGCCTCGCCTTTCTTGCAAACGTAGCCGCCGCTGGGTATCTGCTTTTCGATGATCTCACTCGCGACGCGACGCAATTCTTCCGCAGAAAGGGATTCTGCCCAGCGGCAAGTCGAAAGAAAATTGAGCAGGGTTGGCGGGTCTGAGGACATGCTGCGGCGCAATATAAAAATTGTCGTTGCGGCGACAACTATACACGCCGATACTCAATACACTGCACACCAGTCGGAACACGTTATCGGTCTGAAATGTGCGTTTGGCCGCGGCGTTAAAGTAGTAAAAATTCGAACAAAATGATCCATGACGAAGTCGCAAAAGTCGACCTCGATCATGACGGAGGAGCAATGCTGTGACAGTGTCGGCCACATCTGTTGATGCCACCACTTTTCCGCGCCTGTTGCAAAAGCACGCGGCGACACGTGGCAATCGGCCGGCCATGCGCGAAAAGGATCTTGGCATTTGGCAGACCTGGTCGTGGTCCGACGTGCATGACGAAGTGGCGGCGCTGGCGGGCGGACTGGCGGCTCTCGGATTCAAGCGCGGCGATAGTCTCGCTGTCATCGGCGATAACCGGCCGCGCCTGTATTGGTCGATGATGGCAGCGCAATGTCTGGGTGGCGTGCCGGTTCCGCTTTATCAGGATGCAGTGGCGCAGGAAATGGTTTACGTTTTGCAGGACGCCGATGTGCGCTTCGCCGTCGTCGAGGATCAGGAGCAAATCGACAAGCTGCTGGAAGTGATGCCGCAGTGCGTAAATCTTGCGCATCTCATTTACGATGACCCGCGTGGCCTGCGCAACTATGCGCAACCGCAATTGAAATCCTACGAGCATCTCATCGTGCTCGGTCGCGAGTTCAACGCCAGACATCCCACGTATTTTCAGGAACAGATTGCCGCCGGCAGGCCCGATGATGTAGCGGTGATGCTCTACACCTCCGGCACCACTGGAAAGCCCAAAGGCGTCACGCACACGCACACGGCACTCATCCATACCGCCAACGTACTGGTGGAGTTTGACGGCATTACTGAGAACGATAACCTGCTGTGCTATTTGCCGATGGCCTGGGTGGGTGATTTTCTGTATTCCTACGCTCAGGCTTATGTGACCGGCTTATGCCTCAATTGTCCCGAGTCGACGGATACGGTCATGCAATGTCTGTGCGAGATCGGCCCCACGTATTACTTCGCGCCGCCACGGGTTTACGAAAATATTCTCACGCAGGTGATGATCCGCATTGAAGATGCAACTGCGATCAAGCGCCACATGTTTCACTATTTCATGGATGTTGCGCGACGCGTTGGCATCAAAATTCTGGACGGCAAGCGTGATGTGTCAGTGATCGACCGCGCACTCTACGGCGTGGGCGAATTGCTGGTCTATGGACCGCTGAAAAATGTGCTTGGACTATCGCGGATTCGCGTCGCGTACACCGGTGGCGAGGCAATCGGGCCCGACCTGTTCAATTTTTATCGCTCGATGGGCATCAATCTGAAACAGCTTTACGGCATGACCGAAACTTGTGTCACCGTGTGCATGCAGAAATCGGGCGATGTGAAGCTGGGTACCGTTGGCGCGCCGATGCCAGGCGTGGAAGTGCGGCTGAGTGATGATGGTGAAGTGCTGGTGCGATCAAAAGGCATGATGAAGGAGTATCACGCCCAGGCAGAAGCGACGCGAAGCGTGATTAACGCAGAAGGTTTTTTTCTTACCGGTGACGCGGGATTTTTTGATACTGACGGACACCTTATCATCATCGACCGCGCCAAGGATGTCGGTCGTCTGGGCGACGGTAGTCTGTTCGCGCCAAAGTATATTGAGAACAAGCTAAAGTTTTTTCCGTACATCAAGGAAGCGGTGGCGTTCGGTGCCGGGCGCGAACAAGTGACGGCAATGATCAATATCGACATTGCCGCACTTGGTGATTGGGCCGAGCGCCGCAACATCGCCTACTCGGGTTACGCCGATCTTGCCGCCAAACCCGAGGTCTACGCATTGGTTCGCGAATGCATCGAAAAGGTAAATGTCGATCTCGCTGGCGACCCCAAACTTGCAACCTCACAAATTACGCGCTTTGTGATTCTTCACAAAGAGCTTGATGCCGACGATGGCGAACTCACGCGCACTCGCAAGGTACGGCGCAATATCATTGCCGAGAAATATGCAGTGATTGTTGCGGCGCTTTCTTCGACGGTGGATCATTGCGAGATTGAAGCCACGATGAAGTTTGAAGACGGTCGTACCGGGGTGGTTCGCGCTGACTTGAAAATTGCTGATGCAAAAACGATTGCACCTGGTTTGACTGAGCCCGCGGGCAGGAAGGCCGCATGATGAGTGCTGCTGCTGCCAGCGTATCTCCCAGCGCCAATCAGCGCAATGTCGGCGATGTCATCCTCGCACTGGAAAACATTTCGCTGGCCTTTGGCGGTGTTCAGGCCCTGTCGGATATCAGCTTTGATGTACGCGAGCATGAAATTCGCGCCATCATCGGCCCCAATGGTGCGGGCAAAAGCTCGATGCTCAACGTCATCAATGGCGTTTATCATCCGCAACAAGGCACCATCTCTTTCAAAGGCGAAAAACGCCACCAGATGGATCCCCATAAGGTCGCCTCTCAGGGGGTGGCGCGCACGTTTCAGAACATCGCCCTGTTCAAAGGCATGAGCGTGCTCGACAACCTCATGACGGGCCGTAACCTGATGATGAAAACCGGCATCCTCCAGCAGGCACTGTACTGGGGGGCGACGCAGCGCGAGGAGCTGGCACACCGCGCCAAGGTCGAAGAGATCATCACCTTTCTGGAAATTGAATCGATCCGCAAAACGCCGGTGGGACAATTGCCGTACGGCTTGCAAAAGCGCGTTGAACTCGGGCGCGCTCTGGCGGCCGAGCCTTCCTTGTTATTGCTCGATGAACCGATGGCCGGCATGAACGTCGAAGAAAAACAGGATATGTGCCGCTTCGTGCTCGATGTAAATGCGGAGTTCGGTACCACTATTGTATTGATCGAGCACGATATGGGTGTTGTCATGGATATTTCGGATCGCGTCGTGGTACTCGACTACGGCAAGAAAATTGGCGACGGTGTGCCGGACGAAGTACGCTGCAACCAGGCGGTGATTGACGCCTACCTTGGAGTGCAGCACTGATGGACAATAACGCTAGAAGTCGGATTGTTCATCCCCTCACCCCCAACCCCTCTCCCGCCCGCACAGGCGAGGGGAGCGTCGTGGTTGAAATGGCCTGCGGCCATTTCATTGGGGTTTAACGTGGGGCCGTTTATCGAAGTTGTGCTTGGCGGCCTCATGGCTGGTGTTTTGTATTCACTGGTGGCCCTGGGCTTTGTGCTGATTTACAAAGCGTCGGGTGTTTTCAATTTCGCGCAAGGCGCAATGGTGTTGCTTGCGGCGCTGGCATTTGCGCGCTTCTCCGAAGTCATGCCCATGCCGGTCGCGTTCGTGCTCGCGGCATTGTTGATGGTTGGCGCGGCGTTTGTGATTGAGAAAATGGTGCTGCGCCATCTGGTCAATCAGGAGGGGATCATTCTTTTTCTGGCGACCTTTGGCATTACGTATTTCATCGAAGGCTTTGGGCCACAGGTTTTTGGCGACGACATTTATCGCATCGATCTTGGTATGCCCAAGGAGCCAAAAATCGTTCTCGAGAGCTTGTTTGATGGCGGCATTTTGATCAATCTCGAAGACTTCATTGCGGCGGGAATTGCGGCGGCGCTGGTCACATTCCTCGCGATATTTTTCCAGAAAACTGCCACTGGCAGAGCGTTGCGTGCGGTCGCTGATGACCATCAGGCGGCGCAATCCGTCGGCATTCCACTCAATCGCATCTGGGTGATTGTGTGGAGCGTTTCCGGTTTTGTTGCATTGGTTGCCGGAATGATTTGGGGTTCCAAGCTTGGCGTCCAGTTTTCGCTGGTGCTGATTGCGTTGAAGGCAATTCCTGTCGTCATTCTGGGTGGTTTCACCTCGGTGCCGGGCGCAATCGTTGGCGGATTGATCATCGGCGTGGGCGAAAAAATCGCTGAGGTTTATCTTGGCCCGATCATTGGTGGTGGCATCGAAAACTGGTTCGCGTACGTGTTGGCGTTGGGGTTTCTGTTGTTCAGGCCGGAAGGTCTGTTTGGCGAACGCCGGATTGAACGGGTATAGCAGTGTTTTACAGAGAAAACGGCCAATTCAAAACCAGCTACGAAGCGGATCAGGCGTTGTTTCCGATCATGCAGGATCGCGTCTTTGTTGTGTTGGTGCTGCTAGTATCGTTCGTCTTCATTCCATTGCTGGGAGACGAATATCTGTTCCGCGCGATTCTTATTCCGTTTTTGATCCTGTCGCTTGCTGCAGTTGGGCTTAATATTCTGGTGGGGTATTGCGGTCAGATTTCGCTTGGCACGGGTGGATTCATGATGGTTGGTGCATACGCCGCCTACAACCTTGCCGTACGCGTGCCGGATTTGAATATGCTCGTCGTATTTATTTTGGCCGGCTTGATCACGACCGTTGTGGGAATGATTTTCGGCATCCCAAGTCTGCGCATTAAAGGCCTGTACCTTGCAGTGGCCACGTTGGCGGCGCAGTTTTTTCTGGATTGGTTGTTTTCGCGCGTGAAGTGGTTTACGAATGATTCTTCGTCCGGTTCCGTGAGTGCGCCGGTACTTCAAGTGTTCGGTTTTCGATGGGATTCGCCGGTTGAAAAGTATCTCTTTGTCTTGAGTGTTGCGGTGTTGTTTTCGCTGATTGCCGGGAATCTGGTGCGTTCGCACATTGGTCGTTCGTGGATGGCCACGCGCGACATGGATGTTGCCGCCGAGATCATCGGCATTCGTCCCGTGTATGCAAAGCTCTCCGCATTTGCGGTGAGTTCATTTATGGTTGGAATCGCCGGCGCTCTGTGGGCCTTCGTGCATCTGGGTTCATGGGAGCCATTGGCTTTCGACGTGAACCGCTCGTTCAGTCTGCTATTCATGGTCATTATCGGCGGGTTGGGATCCATTCTCGGTTCGTTTCTGGGCGCCGCGTTTATTGTGATTTTGCCGCTGCTGTTGAATCAAGTGCCGCATTGGCTGGGTCTGCCAATGTCTACCGCGACGGCAGCACATTTTGAATCGATGATTTTTGGTGCGCTGATCTTGTTCTTCTTGATTGTTGAGCCGCATGGCCTGGCACGCTTGTGGGCAATTGCAAAAGAGAAACTGCGACTTTGGCCCTTTCCACATTAAGGCAAATTGAGACTCGATTTTTTGGTGGGATTGGTTTGATTTAGAAAACAAGAATCGCAAAGACGACAAATCATTAACGAAGTTCTTAACGAAGGAGGATGGAGATGAAAACGATGTTGAACAAAGTAGCCATTGCCGCCGGTGCGCTTTGCGCGTTGGCGGCGAGTAGTGTATTTGCACAGGCAAACGAGCAATTTGTACCGGTGCTGGTGTATCGCACCGGGGCGTATGCGCCAAACGGTGTGCCATGGGCCAACGGTTTCGTGGACTATCTGAAGCTGGTCAACGAGCGCGACGGCGGAATCAATGGCGTCAAGATTACCTTCGAGGAATGCGAGACCGAATACAAGACTGACCGCGGTGTGGAATGTTATGAGCGTCTCAAGGCAAAAGGCCCAACCGGTGCGACCGGCTTTAATCCTCTTTCGACGGGCATCACGTTCGCACTCATCGACAAATCTCCCGCCGACAAAGTGCCCGTATTTTCTACCGGATATGGCCGGTCGGAAGCCGTCGATGGCAGCGTCTTTCCATGGACTTTTCCGCTGATGGGAACCTATTGGACTGCCGCCGATATCCTGGTCCAGCACGTTTCCAAAAAAGGCAGCTTGAAGGGCAAGAAAATAGCGCTCGTGTACCACGACTCGCCGTTCGGCAAAGAGCCAATCCCAGTGCTGGAAGCGCATGCCAAAAAACATGGCTTTGAGTTAGTCAAATTGCCCGTCACGCACCCTGGTCTGGAACAAAAAGCGACCTGGCTACAGATTCGTCAGCAGAAGCCCGATTACGTATTCCTGTGGGGTTGGGGCGGCATGAACTCCACCGCGATCAAAGAAGCGATTGCAGTGTCGTATCCGCGTTTGCAAATGTACGGCGTGTGGTGGTCTGCGGCTGAGCCGGATGTACTGCCTGCCGACATGGCGGCAAAAGGTTACAACGGTCTGGCAATGCAGCATTCGAGCGAGAAAGATGCTGCCGTGCATAAAGACATGCTGAAATTTCTCTACGACAAGAGCAAAGGCACCGGCAAAAAAGAAGAAGTCGGAAATGTGCTCTATAACCGCGGCATGATCAGCGCGATGCTGGTGGTCGAATCGGTCCGCAAAGCGCAATCGAAATACGGCAAAAAACCGGTGACGGGGGAGCAGGTGCGCTGGGGTGCAGAGAACCTGAATATCGATACCGCCCGAATCAAGGCTATCGGTTTTGAAGGCATGCTGCAGCCGATTAAAACATCGTGCAGCGATCACGAAGGTGCGCACAAGGCGCGTATCCATACGTGGGATGGCAAAGCATGGAGCTACACGTCGGATTGGTATGAGGCCGACCGCGGCATGTTGGGCCCGATGATTACGGCGCAGGCCAAAAAATATGCGGAAGAAAAGAAAATCACGCCTCGCGATTGCAAGAAAGAAAGTTGATGCCGGTTGAACGTTAGCCATTGGGCGCTGCGCAAAAACAGCGCGTAGCGCCCAACAACAAACGCCCGAATCGATACCTGAGTACCTATGTCGAATGCCGCCATCATGCCTTCCGCAGCAAAACCGCTTTTGTCCGTCAACGGCATCGAGGTCATTTACAACCACGTAATCCTCGTGTTGAAGGGCGTTTCGCTTTGCGTGCCGGAAGGTGGCATCGTCGCCCTTCTTGGTGCTAATGGTGCAGGCAAGACGACCACCTTACGTGCCGTTTCGAATTTGCTCAAGAGCGAACGCGGCGATGTGACCAAAGGTTCGGTCGAATATCGTGGTGAAATTGTACATAAGCTGTCACCGTCCGATCTGGTCAAACGCGGTGTCATTCAGGTGATGGAGGGCCGCCACTGTTTTGCGCACCTGACGGTTGAGGAAAATTTGTTGACAGGTGCATATACGCGCAATGCTTCCCGCGCTGACGTCAACGTCGATCTCGAAAAGGTCTACAACTATTTCCCCCGCCTGAAAACGCGGCGGAACTCGCAATCGGGCTACACTTCCGGCGGCGAGCAGCAAATGACCGCGGTCGGGCGCGCATTGATGTCGAGACCGCACATGATCCTGCTAGACGAACCGTCGATGGGCCTGGCACCGCAGGTGGTCGAAGAAATCTTCGACATCGTGCGCGATCTGAATCAGAAGGAAAAAGTGAGTTTCCTGCTGGCCGAGCAAAACACGATGGTGGCGCTGCGCTTTGCGAACTTCGGCTACATCCTTGAAAATGGCCGCGTGGTCATGGAAGGGGATGCGAAAAATCTCGCTCAAAACGAGGACGTGAAAGAGTTCTATCTTGGCATTTCGACCGCCGGACGAAAATCGTTTCGCGACGTGAAGCACTATCGGCGGCGCAAGCGCTGGCTGGCCTAATGAGCGCAATCATAGACGCCTACAACGGCACGCATTACGATGCGCTCGAGGTTCAGGATCGCAAAGCGCGCGAAACCGCTTTGTTCGCCGCGCTGCCCGCGCAAATCGCTCATGCGAAAGCACATGCGCCTTATTTTGGCAATTTACTTGCGCAATTCGATGCGGCAGCGGTCAGCACGCGCGCGGCACTGGCCGCGTTGCCGATTACGCGGAAATCCGATCTGCCCACTTTGCAAAAGGCCAATCTGCCGTTTGGCGGCATGACGACGATCGCCAGCGGTCGTCTTGCGCGTTTATTTTTTTCACCTGGCCCGATCTGCGACGCGGAAGGTCATGCGGCGGATTATTGGGGCGCAGCGCGTGCGCTGTTCGCGGCCGGTTTTCGTGCCGGCGATATCATCCACAATTCGTTTTCATACCATCTCACGCCGGCCGGTTCGATGTTCGATTCTGGCGCACATGCACTGGGTTGCGCCGTTGTTCCAGCGGGCGTGGGGCAGACTGAAATGCAGTTGGCGGCGATTGCCGCGATCCGGCCGAATGGCTATGCGGGGACGCCGTCGTTTCTCAAGTTGCTGCTCGAAAAATCC
>JAYTUX010000026.1:0-2678 GCA_043744315.1 Betaproteobacteria bacterium
CGCCAATCGCGAATCCGGCGGATCAGTACTTGAACTGGGTGAAGCCGAGTACATGGTACGGGTTGGCGGCTATCTGAAAACGCTGGAAGATTTTCGTTCAATTCCGTTACTGACCAGCGAGACCGGTGTGGCGGTGTTGTTGAAAGATGTGGCGCGCATCCAGGTTGGCCCCGAGATGCGTCGCGGCATTGCCGAACTGAACGGCGAAGGAGAAGTAGCGGGCGGTATCATCATCATGCGCTCGGGCAAAAACGCGCTGGAAACCATCGCAGCGGTAAAGGCCAGGCTGGCTGAACTAAAACCGGGGCTACCGGCAGGTGTCGAGATCGTGCCGACTTACGACCGTTCCGACCTGATCGTGCGTGCAGTCGATAACTTGCGCGGCAAACTGATCGAAGAATTCATCGTCGTTGCAGTCGTGTGCTTCGCATTCCTGTTTCATCTTCGCTCAAGTCTGGTTGCCATCGTCTCGCTGCCACTAGGTGTGTTGATGGCGTTCATCGTTATGCACTATCAGGGGGTGAACGCAAACATCATGTCGCTGGGCGGTATCGCGATTGCCGTCGGTGCGATGGTCGATGCCGCAGTAGTGATGATTGAGAATGCGCACAAGCATATTGAGGCGTGGCATCACGAGAATCCGGGCGAACAACTTGTCGGCGATAAACACTGGTCCGTCATTGCCAATGCCGCAGCCGAAGTAGGCCCCGCGCTATTTTTCTCGCTGCTCATCATCACTCTCTCATTCATCCCGGTATTCACATTGGAGGCACAAGAGGGAAGATTGTTTTCTCCCCTCGCCTTCACCAAAAGCTACGCCATGGCCGCAGCTGCCGGACTCGCCGTCACACTGATACCGGTACTGATGGGCTATCTCATTCGCGGCCAGATTCCCGACGAGCAAAAGAACCCGCTGAATCGCACGCTGATCGCTCTCTACCGACCGCTCCTGGACAAGGTACTAGAATTTCCCAAGGCAACGCTGGTGATTGCATTCGCGATGCTCGTTGCGACCATTTATCCGGCAACACAAATCGGTGGCGAATTCATGCCGCAGATGGACGAGGGCGATTTGCTCTATATGCCTTCGGCGCTACCTGGATTGTCCACCGGCAAAGCTGCCGAAATCCTGCAGCAGACCAACAAACTCATCATGACGGTCCCGGAAGTTTCACGCGTATTCGGCAAGATCGGTCGCGCCGAAACTGCCACCGATCCGGCGCCGATGGAGATGGTCGAAACCACCATCCAGTTCAAGCCGCGCGAACAATGGCGGCCCGGTATGACGCAGGAAAAACTCATCGAGGAACTCGACCGCACCGTAAAAATACCCGGTCTTTCCAATCTCTGGGTTCCGCCTATCCGCAATCGCATCGACATGCTCGCCACTGGCATCAAGAGCCCAGTCGGGGTCAAGGTGGCCGGCACCAGCCTGGTTGAAATCGAGCGCATCACCGGCGAGATCGAGCGCGTTGTGAAGAACGTGCCGGGTGTGACTTCCGCACTGGCCGAGCGCCTCACTGGCGGACGCTACATCGACATCAACATCGACCGTCTCAAAGCGGCGCGCTACGGGATGAATGTTTCCGACGTGCAAAGCGTGGTGTCGGCCGCAATCGGCGGCGACAATATCGGCGAGACCGTCGAAGGCCTGCAGCGGTTTCCGATCAATGTGCGCTACCCACGCGAGATTCGTGACTCTGTGGAAAATCTGCGCAACCTGACTATCGTCACCGAACGCGGCGCACAGATTACTTTGTCTTCCATCGCCGACGTAAAAATCACCGATGGTCCACCAATGTTGAAAAGCGAGAACGCACGCCTCTCGGGCTGGGTATATGTTGATATCCGTGGACGTGATTTGCAATCGGTGGTGAACGACATGCGACTAGCGGTGGCGAAAGACGTGAAGGTCACACCGGGCTACTCGATTGCATGGTCGGGGCAGTTTGAATATCTTGAACGGGCCAGCGCCAAACTGAAGATCGTCGTGCCGTTCACGCTGCTCATCATCTTCGTGTTGCTGTATCTCACCTTCAAGCGCTTCGACGAGGCGCTGCTCATCATGGCGACGCTGCCGTTCGCGCTCATCGGCGGATTGTGGCTGATGTACCTGCTCGGTTACGCGATGTCGGTTGCCAGTGCGGTCGGCTTCATCGCGCTCGCCGGTGTATCCGCCGAATTCGGCGTGATCATGCTGCTGTATCTCAAGCACGCCTGGGAAAAGCAGTTCGTGCTCGGGCATGACGACATCGCCTCGCTGATGGCGGCGATTCGCGAAGGCGCGGTTCTGCGCGTGCGGCCGAAAGCAATGACGGTCGCTGTGATCCTCGCCGGTCTCTTGCCAATAATGTATGGCACCGGCACGGGTTCAGAGGTGATGCAGCGCATCGCCGCCCCGATGGTGGGTGGCATGATTACGGCGCCGCTGCTATCGATGTTTGTGGTGCCGGTGGTGTATTTGTTGATGCGGCGGCGTTCCGCAAAATAAGGAAACTCATGGACTGGCGCGGCTTTCGGACTGAAAATGGCCGGAAATGCGCGCCAATCAACTCGCTGTCAGTGTCGCGATGATCGGGCACGCGCGTGGCCGCTTGCCGGAATCGCACTCGGCGATGAGCGTCTTCAGCAGCTTCTGCATGCGCCGAAGATCAGCCAGCCGCGCGTCGATAACCGCG
>JAYTUX010000027.1:0-8887 GCA_043744315.1 Betaproteobacteria bacterium
TTCTCGCTCGCGCAATCTCTTGCCATCATTGAATATCTGGACGAAACCCATCCCGAACCGCCGCTGCTACCCGCCGGTGTCAAGCAACGCGCATGGGTGCGATCTGTGGCACAAATGATCGCGTGCGACATTCATCCGCTGAACAACACGCGCGTACTGAGTTACCTGACGGACGAATTGGCGATCAGCGATACCGCGAAGAACAAATGGTATTGTCACTGGATTACGGAGGGCTTTGCCGCACTTGAAAAAGTACTGGAAGGCCGCAAGGATCCCGGCACGTTTTGTCTGAGCGATACACCGACACTTGCCGATATTTGTTTGATTCCACAGGTGGCCAATGCGAATCGATTCAAATGTGCACTTGAGACCTATCCAAACATTCTCGGTATTTATCAGCACGCAATGAAACTCTCAGCGTTCAATGACGCACAGCCTTCAAAACAGCCGGATTTTCCGAATGCTACCTAGTCGGACACTAGCATTGTCGAGGATTTCCGGGCATTTACGGCTCGTGAGCCGCGTGGGCGCTGGGGTTTCTATTTTTTCAGTCATGCAAGAATGACAAATCGATTCCACCGTTCGACTGATACGCATGCTGGTTTCAGCCTGTTGGAAATGATTGTTGTCATGGCCATCATGGCAATACTGGCCGCGATGATTTTGCCACTCTTTCTGTCGAAGATACCTCGCGAGCAAATTGACGAGAGCATGCCACTCATCAGCAGTGTCAACGCCAAGGTAACCAGCTATTACAACAGCAAGCTTTCAGGCGGCGAACCCGCACTGCCAGCCAGCAACGAAGTCGCCGGGGCAAATCCTCCGGAGAGTTATGCTGGCGTGTACGTCGAGTCCATCGGAATAGTGAACGGTGCGGTGAACGTGAAATTCCGATCTACCGCGAACGGCAAACTCGCTGGCAAGGTTGTCAGTTGGCGCCCGGTCGTGAGTGGGAAAAATCCAATCAGCGAATGGGTCTGCGGTTATAAGACAGTCGCTTCGAACCTCGAAACGGGCGGCACTAATGCTACAAACGTCACTCGCGATGCGCTCCCACTGAGATGCCTGTAGCGGCGTCTTTGGCGGATTCTGTTGCGCCGTCTTCCTCCGAAGGAGTGGTTAGCTAGCGCAGTCCCGCGTTCAATTTGTCCAATGCCGCACTTCCAGGACACAAGTCCGCCTCGTTCATGCGATTGAAAGCACCAGGTTGCGTATTCAGATGCACATGCAAGTCCTCGGGCTCGGCTTCGACATAGAGTAGTCCGGTAACGATTTCGCCTTCGGCATGCCGCTCCTGCGTGTAATTCATCGCGGCAATACGATTGGTCGGGTCATAACTCGGGTGCAATTTCCGCAATAGCAACGTGCTGCCATCGTGCTGGCGAACGATGGTTGCTTCGCCTTCCGGAAAATCGACGGTAATTTCGTTTCGGCGCGGAATGAAATCGAGACGATTGACCGCCTCATTGTGCTCGCGGATGTAATCGTAGCTCTTGGTGCTGCCCGCGTGGTTGTTGAACGCCACGCACGGGCTGATGACATCGATAAACGCGGCCCCTTGATGCTCGATGGCCGCTTTGATAAGCGGCACCAATTGATGCTTGTCGCCGCTGAAACTGCGCCCGACAAAGGTGGCCCCCAATTGCATCGCGAGCAACGCGAGATCGATCGGCGAATCACGATTGACCACACCGCGCTTGGATTTCGAGCCCTGATCGGCGGTGGCGGAAAACTGTCCTTTGGTCAAACCATACACGCCGTTGTTCTCGACGATGTAGGTCATGTTTACGCCGCGCCGCATCACGTGTGCGAATTGTCCCAAGCCTATTGACGCCGAATCACCGTCGCCGGAAACGCCCAGATAAAGTAATTCACTGTTGGCGAGATTGGCCCCGGTGAGCACCGATGGCATGCGGCCATGTACGGTATTGAAACCGTGCGAATGACCCAGAAAATAAGTCGGTGTTTTTGACGAGCAACCGATACCGGAAAGCTTCGCGACGCGGTGCGGTTCAATATCCAGTTCCCAGCACGCCTGAATGATGGCGGCCGAAATTGAATCATGGCCGCAACCGGCACAGAGTGTGGAAACGGCACCCTCGTAATCGCGGCGTGTGTAGCCGACATTGTTGACGGCGAGCGTCGGGTGACGCAGCTTTGGTTTTGCAATGTAAGTCATTCCGCCGCCTCTCCCTGTACCGTTTTTCTGAGCGGCGTAACATTCAAGGAGCCTGCCGTCTTTGATATTTCTTTCACGATGAAGCGCGCCGTGATAGGGGTGCCGTCGTAGTGCAATACCGCGATCAATTTGGCCGGATCGATATCCAGTTCGGCCACCAGCAGCGTGCGCAGTTGCGCGTCGCGGTTTTGTTCGACGACAAACACGCGCTCGTGGGCGGCAATGAAATCCACTACCGCTCGGCCGAATGGAAACGCGCGAATACGCAAGGTATCGACATGAACCCGATCCGCTTCCAGCGATTCCATCGCCTCATACATGGCAGGGCTGGTCGAGCCGTAATAGATCACACCGAGTTTGGTTTTTTGCGGTGCGGCTTGAAAAACCGGCTGCGGAACAATTTCTTTCGTGGTTTCAAATTTGTGCAGCAGCCGCGACATGTTATCGACGTAATCATCCCCCGCTTCGCTGTATTTCGCGAAACGATCACGGCTGGTACCACGCGTGAAGTAAGCGCCCTTGGTTGGGTGCGTGCCGGGGTAAGTGCGAAACGGAATGCCGTCGCCATCAACATCGAGATAGCGACCGAATTTCTTGCCGGCCTCCAAATCCTCATACGACATGATCTTGCCACGATCAAACCTGCGCTTGTCGTCCCAATCGAACGGTTTGCAAAGGCGTTGATTCATGCCGATATCGAGGTCCGTCATGACAAATATCGGCGTCTGCAAACGATCCGCCAAATCAAGCGCGGTCGCGGCCATTTCGAAACATTCGTGCGGATCTTCCGGAAACAGCAGTACGTGCTTGGTATCACCATGCGACGCGTACGCGCAGGACAGCACATCCGATTGCTGGGTGCGCGTTGGCATGCCGGTCGAAGGGCCGCCGCGTTGCACGTTGATGATCGTGATCGGAATTTCTGCAAAGTAGGCAAGGCCGATGAACTCCTGCATCAGCGAGACGCCCGGCCCGGACGTCGCGGTAAACGCACGTGCGCCATTCCAGCCTGCACCGACCACAATGCCGACCGAGGCCAATTCATCTTCGGCCTGCACGATCGCGAATTTGTTCTTGCCGGTGACAGGATCGACGCGGAATTTTTGGCACCACTTGGTAAATGCCTCCGCGAGTGAAGATGAAGGCGTGATCGGATACCACGCGCAAACTGAAGCGCCGCCGTACACGCAGCCCAGCGCTGCGGCGCTATTGCCCTCGATAAAAATCCGGTCGCCAACGCAATCGCGGCGCTCAACTTTCAACGCAATCGGCTGATGATATTTGCTCGCATGGTCACGCCCCAGATGCAGCGCCTTTTTGTTCGAGTCGAGCAAGCGTTCCTTGCCTTTGTATTGCTCGCCGAACAATTTTTCGATGGCCTCGGGCTCGATACCAAGCAGGTATGATAACGCTCCCAGATAAATGATGTTTTTCATCAACTGGCGTTCGCGCGAATCTGCGTAGGTGCTATTGCTTATTTCGGTTAGAGGCACGCCGATAATATAGATGTCGTCGCGAAATTTCGACAGCGGCAGCGGTTTTGAATTGTCATAAAAAAGATAGCCGCCCGGCTCGAGTTCCTTGACATCTTCGTTCCAAGTCTGTGGATTCATCGCCACCATGAAATCGACACCACCGCGCCGACCGAGATGACCTTTCTCGGTCACGCGCACTTCATACCAGGTCGGCAATCCCTGAATATTCGAGGGGAAAATATTGCGCGGACTCACCGGCACCCCCATGCGAAGGATTGCTTTCGCGAACAACTCGTTGGCCGAGGCCGAACCCGAGCCGTTGACGTTGGCGAATTTGACGACAAAATCGTTGACTGCAGAAAGTGGAGTAGGCGCTTTCATTCGGCCGCCTCCCGCATTAGTTCAACGGCCGGCTTTTTTCGGCAACCCGGTCCCGCCTGCGTGGGAATCAGCAAAAATTTCTGCATGTCCCAGGCACCGGTCGGGCAACGTTCTGCGCATAGGCCGCAATGCAGGCAAACGTCCTCGTCCTTGGCCATGATGCGGCCGGTTTTCACCGCGTCAGAGACGTACAAGTCCTGCGCGAGATTGAATGCCGGCGCACTGAGGCGCGCACGCAATCCTGACTCGTCGCCGTTTTCCGTAAACGTAATGCAATCCATCGGGCAAATATCCACGCACGCATCGCACTCGATGCACAGGCGCGGCGTGAAGACCGTTTGCACATCACAATTTAGGCAGCGTTGCGCTTCGGCAAAACCAAGCTTGCGGTCAAATCCCAATTCGACCTCAACCTTGATGCTCTTCAGTGCGATCGCAGTTTCCTTCAGCGGCACTTTGTAGCGCAGGTCGTTGGAAATATCGTTGTCGTAGCTCCACTCGTGAATGCCCATTTTTTGGCTGAGCATATGCACCATCGGTGGCGGACGTTGAGAAATATCTTCACGATTGCAGAACTTGTCGATTGAGATCGCCGCCTCATGGCCATGCGCGACGGCCCAGATAATATTCTTCGGGCCGAACGCGGCGTCGCCACCAAAGAACACTTTCGGCAATGAAGCCTGATGCGTGACTTTGTCGACGACCGGCATATCCCATTCGTCGAAAGTGAGGCCCAGGTCGCGCTCGATCCAGGGAAATGCGTTTTCCTGTCCCACCGCCACCAGCACATCGTCGCACTCGAAATGCACATCGGGCTCGCCGGTTGGTACCAATTTGCGACGACCTTTTTCATCCTTTTGCGGCGCGACTTTTTCGAACGTTACGCCAGTGAGCTTGCCGTTAGCGTGCGTGAACTCCTTGGGAACAAGGTAGTTATGGATTGGAATGCCTTCGTGCTGGGCGTCTTCCTTTTCCCATGGCGAGGCCTTCATTTCATCGAAGCCCGAACGCACCACCACTTTCACGTCTTCGCCACCAAGTCTGCGCGAAGAGCGGCAGCAATCCATGGCAGTGTTGCCTCCGCCGAGCACGATCACGCGCCGACCGATTTTTTCAATATGCCCGAACGATACGCTGGAAAGCCAGTCGATACCAATGTGAATATTCGCAGCGGCTTCTTTACGTCCCGGAATGTCGAGATCGCGACCGCGCGGCGCACCTGAGCCGACGAATACTGCGTCATAACCCTCGCTCAACAATTGCTTCAAGCTGTCGATGCGCTGCCCACCTTTGAATTCAATACCGAGATCGAGGATGTAGCCAACTTCTTCATCGATCACGGACTCAGGCAAGCGAAATTTCGGAATCTGGCTGCGGATCATGCCGCCCGCGCGCGCATCACCGTCGAACACGGTGACGTGATAGCCATGTGGTGCCAAATCGCGCGCCACCGTCAATGACGCCGGTCCTGCGCCCACGCAGGCAATGCGTTTGCCGTTTTTCTTTGAAGGTAACTTCGGCAAGCGATCGCGGATGTCGTCTTTGTTGTCCGCCGCAACGCGTTTCAATCGGCAGATCGCGACCGGCTCCGGCTTCTCGGCGTTTTTTTCCTCCACGCGGCCGCGTCGGCAGGCGGGCTCGCAAGGACGATCGCAGGTGCGCCCAAGCACGCCGGGAAACACATTGGAATTCCAATTGACCATGTAGGCATCGCTATACCTGCCAGCGGCGATCAAGCGGATGTATTCGGGAACGGGGGTGTGGGCGGGACAGGCCCACTGACAATCGACGACTTTATGAAAGTAGTCGGGGCGGCCAATATCGGTCGGCTTCAACGCACTTCTCCAATACGCAAAAAGCTACAGCGGTTCCCATCATTCACCCGCCTCGCCGTAGCTGGCATTGACAGGCCGGAGAACTCGCAAGATGGGTCGCATGGTACAGGCAGCGATATGCGTTGGAAAGACTTGCGTGTGTTGCGGTGCAACAGAAAAATGCGCCTCGTTGCTTTTCTAAACCGCGTCGGTCATTGTATCCGGCGGCGAGCGGCGTAGCGCGTAGGCACTGCTCACGCCGATTTGTTTGGCAAAATGGACATTCTTGGTAGCCGCATGCATGTACAAATTGAAGCCGCCGAAATGCGTCGCCGCGTAGTTGTATGCTCCGCCCAATTCATATTCGAGTCGATTGACGGCGCTGTCGAAAAATGCCGGTGTTTTTCTCACCAGATCATCACCGGATTTAAACACCACCTCATCACCGCCACCGGTGTGTTTCACGGCGATACCGCCGGCAACGAATTCGGGATAGAGGCGATCGCGGCATTTTTCGAGGTAGCAGCGATCTGACATTTGCGCGATGATGTCTGCCGATCCGAGCAGGCTGCCCAACATCCGCAACAATGGGTCTTGGATAAGGATATCGCCGACACGTTTTTCAAAGCCCGTGAAATGAATTAGTTCCGCACCCGCAACGACGAACTCGCTCATACCGATTTGCGGAAGGTATTGCGTCAGGAATTCCGCGCCACGCGAGACATGATTGATCGTGTATTCGGCACCGTTCTTGGCAACTGTGTCTTCCGTTGTGCGCAAATAACCGACATCGTGCAACAGCGCGACGACAATCCCCAGCTGAAAGAGTCGTACGCCAAATGCCGGCGTTTCGCGCCGCGATCTCTCGTAGCCATCCATCAGGCGCGCCATCGCCAACGTTACGTCCATGACGTGCTGGACATCATGGTATAGCGTGTCGCAAGCTTGATAGCCAGGATAATCACCGTGGTAGAGGCGTGTCATGTCTGCAAACGCGGCATCCATCGGTGCGTGCGCAGCCCCGGGATAAAGCAGCCTGAACAGCCGTGCGATTTCTCGTTGAACGGCCGCCGTATCGGTTGTTTGAATCCGATTTGTTACATCAAAATCATTGCGGCGCACTTGCATTGTTTCGTGCCCGTCCATTCTTAGAGACGCTACACTTTTTCAAAGCGATTTTTGTGAAATCGCCGGATTCCCGCCCTCCACTGCTCCCAACATTTGACACCGCGTAGGCTAAAAAATCAACCGGCAACTGCCAAAAGATGGCGATACCCAGCGATTATTTTTCCTCAAATATGTGCGCCAGTTCACACTTTTTGATATCCGCTCGTTTTTGTAGAATCGTGCAAATGTTACTTTGGAATTCACCTGCCGTGAGCATAAGGCCGGCTGCCACGTGCATTTGGCAGGTCACATCGGTATAGTGGAATCCTGCAATAACGGTAGCCGCATGGAACCCATCGAAACGATTCAGGCGATTGAGCGCCGACTGATCGAGCTTACACAGGAGCACCGCGATCTGGATCTGGCAATCGCTGCCTTGGTTGCGTCGCCGGTCCACGATGAATTGCAGCTCCGGCGCCTCAAAAAGCGAAAGCTGCTGCTTAAAGACCAGATTTCATACCTGGAGTCACAGTTGACGCCGGATATACCGGCGTAATTTTCGCCGCGCTATGGATAAAATTGTCTCGCCTGCCAGAGTCTGCGTAATGATTGGCCGCATTCGGAGGATAATTTAGCTTGAATCCTTTGTTTGACGACCGCGTTTCGCCGGTACGTGGATCAACTTTTCCTGAATGCGCCATGTACTCGTGCGCTGCTCCGTCGTCCATTTGCCACCGTCGCCCGCGGTTCACCTGCTAAAAACAGGAGAACGCGATGCAGTTTTTTCGCCCATTTCAACTTTGTCAACATCGACGTGATCAATGAATAAGCAACTTTTGGCTGCCACCATAATCGCCGGCCTAACGATTGTCGGTGCGGTTGGCTTCTGGCTAGGCAAAGCGCAATTACCCGTTGGCACACCGGCTGCCGCCGCGGTGGGTGCAGCGACCAGCAGCCGAGGCAACGCCACTGTGCCAGCCCCCGCCGCCGGCATCACGGTCGAGGCCAGCAAGGTGCAATCGGTACGCATGGCGCAAGGGTTGACAGCAGTCGGGTCGCTGCGATCGGACGAGTCGGTGACGATTCGACCGGAAGTCGCCGGTCGCATCAGCGAGATTGCGTTTCGCGAGGGTCAGCGCGTCGAGAAAGGCGCGACGTTGATCCGTTTCGATACATCCGTGCAGCGCGCAGAACTCGCGCAGGCGGAAGCTAATCTTGGCCTCGCCAAAAGTCGACTCGATCGTTCGAGGGATCTGTTCAACAAAGGATTCACATCCACCCAGGCCCGCGACGAGGCGGAAAGCAATTTCAAAGTTGCGCAGGCGAATTTCGATCTTGCGCAGGCGCGACTCACCAAGCTCGATATCAAGGCGCCATTTTCGGGCATTGTCGGCCTGCGCACGGTCAGCATCGGCGACTATGTCAAGGATGGTCAGGACATTGTCAATCTTGAAGAAATCGATCCGCTTAAAGTTGATTTCAAGATTCCGGAGATTTACCTGAAGCAGGTCGCTACCGGCCAATCGTTACAGATTACGCTCGACGCTTTTCCCCGCCAGACGTTCCAGGGAAAGGTTTTCGCCATCAATCCACTGGTCGATACCAATGGTCGATCGATCGTGATCCGCGCACTCGTTCGCAACACTGAAGCGCGCCTGCGGCCGGGCATGTTCGCGCGGGTGCGGCTTCTGTTCAGTGACGAACGTGATTCGGTGGCGGTGCCCGAGCAATCGATTATCCCGGTAGGTGACGATCACTACCTGTTCAAAGTCGTTGACGGACGTGCGCAACGACAGAAAGTCGATATTGGGCAGCGGCGCGAAGGGAAGGTGGAGATTTTGCAGGGCGTCACAGCAGGCGACTTGGTGGTGACGGCAGGCCAGCTCAAACTGCGAGATGGCGTTACGGTGAAAATCGCCGACGAGGTGCGT
>JAYTUX010000028.1:0-2672 GCA_043744315.1 Betaproteobacteria bacterium
CTCAGAATGCCACTCTCATGACCCGCCCGATCCGCGCCGAAATTTCACTCTCCGCATTGCGCCACAACTACGCGCTCGCCAAGTCGAAAGCGCCGAATACAAAAATATTTGCCGTCGTCAAAGCCAACGCCTACGGCCACGGCTTCAAGCGCGTTGCCGCAGCACTGCCGGATGCTGATGGTTTCGCCACACTGGAGCTGGATTCCGCGGTTCACTTGCGCAACGCAAAAATAGAATCGCCAATTCTCCTGCTCGAGGGATTTTTCAGCGAAAAAGAATTGCCAACCTACGTGCAGCAGAATTTCATGTCGGTGGTGCGCGATCTTGAGCAGGTCAAACAAATCACCGGCGCAACAATCAACAAGCCGCTGGATATTTTTCTGAAATTCAATACCGGCATGAATCGGCTGGGTCTCAAAGGCCCGCTTTCAGGATATGCGATCAACATGGCCGCATCGCATCGCAATTTCGGCGCGGTAACGTTGATGACGCATTTTGCGAGTGCCGATGGCAAAGAAGGTGTTGCCACACAACTCGCCAGATTTGAAGACATCGTCAAAGCGGCCAAGCCGGTATTCGGCAAGAAACCGTTTGGGCAAAGCGTGGCAAATTCTGCCGCGCTACTTAAATTTCCGGAAACGCATCGCGATTGGGCGCGCCCCGGCATCATGCTCTATGGCTCGTCCCCATTTGCTGATGTGAGCGCCGAGTGGCTGGGCTTGAAGCCCGTAATGGCGCTGCGCAGCGAGATCATCGGCGTGCAGGCGCTCGATGTGGGCGATAGCGTAGGTTACGGCGGCGTATTCACCGCAAAAAAGAAAATGCGCGTTGGAGTCGTCGCCTGCGGCTATGCCGATGGCTATCCGCGTCACGCGGCCGGCAGCAATGAACGCGGCACACCCGTGATTGTGAGCGGCAAACGCACCCGCACCATTGGTCGTGTCTCGATGGATATGCTCGTGGTGGATCTCACCGATATGCCGCACGTGCACATCGGCGCACCGGTAACGCTGTGGGGTGAGGGGCTATCGGCGGATGAAGTCGCCGCGGCATCGGGGACGGTATCGTACGAATTATTTTGCGCCATCGCGCCACGTGTGCCCATGCGAGAAGTAGATTGAGCATGGCCAAATCCAAAAAGCCCAAATCGGCGAAGACAGTAGAAACGCCAGAAAACACGGCGCGCACGCGCATCAAGCGCTACCTGATACAGCGTTTCTACACGCGCTTTCACATGTCGCTGATTCTCATGAGTGCCGGCTTTGCAGCCATGCTCACCAACTGGGCGTTGCTGCGTGCTGGTCTGGGTGCGATGTGGCTGCGTTACCCTATCGCCATCAGCCTGGCCTATCTCACTTTCATCGCCGGTGTGTGGCTATGGCTGCAGTACGCGGGGTTCAGACGCGAAAACGCGCCGGGGCGATCGCTCGATGGTGATTTGCCGGACGGCAATTTTCTATCTGGTGGTGGAGGTGGGGGCGGATCGGCCGACATGGGCGAGGTGGTAAGTGGCGGTGGCAGCTTCGATGGCGGCGGTGCAGCCGGTGAGTGGGCCGAAGTCAATCCGGTTCAGGCGTTTAGTAGCGGCGGCTCGTCAAACGTATCAACGAACGCCGGGGGCGGCAGCGACACATTTGGCGGCATCGGCAAGAACCTTGGTGATTTTTTTGATCTCGACGGCGAAGCGATCGTATTGATTGTGCTGGCGCTCCTGCTGATTTGTTCCGTGTTGATTCTCTCGGGCTATATCGTCTGGTTCGCGCCGGATATTCTCGGCGAGGCAGTATTTGGTGCGACGTTGGCAGGCAGCCTTGCCCGCACGGCAGAGCGCCAGGACAACGAGGGCTGGGTGATGGGTGTCGTGAAAAAAACATGGTGGCCATTCGCAATTGTGTTTTCTGCCGCGCTGGCGTTCGCGATTTATGCGGCGATTTACTATCCAGGCGCGAAAACGTTTGGACAGGCATTGGCCGCAGCGGCCACCTGAAATCGCGCTTGCTTTTCACACATTGTCGTGTGTAGAATATAGCTGTATTTATATTCAGTACAATATTAGGCGGAGGTTACCGTGGCTACAAATCTCGCTATCGACGATCAATTGATTGAGTCCGCAAAATCGCTGGGCAATCATCGCTCCAAGAAAGACGCGGTAACGGTCGCGCTGGAAGAGTACGTGCGACGCCTCAAGCAACAGGCGATCCTCGATGAGTTCGGCAAGATCGACTACGACCCGAAGTATTCGTACAAGAAGCAGCGCAAAGTCGCTTGAAAGTACTTGTCGATACTTCCGTCTGGTCGCTTGCGTTGCGCAGGCGCAGTCTGTTGAGCAAGGGAATTGAAACGGGAGAGGGGCGGGAACTTGGACGGCTCATCGCTGACGCAAATGTTGCGATCATTGGTGCGATTCGGCAGGAACTGCTTTCAGGCATACGCGAACCAGCGCAGTTCGAGCGGGTACGCACCAAACTCTCCGCATTCCGCGATTTGCGTGTTGAATCGGCTGACTACGAAACAGCGGCGGCGTACTTCAATCGCTGTCGTACCAAGGGTATTCAGGGATCAAATACGGATTACCTGATTTGCGCCGTGGCCGTGCGCGAAGGCATACCAATCCTCACTACCGATGGTGATTTTGCTTCCTTCAAGAAAATCCTGCCAATTGTGCTTCACAA
>JAYTUX010000029.1:0-8876 GCA_043744315.1 Betaproteobacteria bacterium
TCGGTGGCAGCCTTGGAGGGAGTAAACAGCACATCAACCTTGAGCGCGGCGAGTTCGCGCGCCTGGGCCTGAAGGCGTTTTCGGTCGCCGAACGCGACGCGCTTTTCAATGGCGAGGTTCCGGCCTTCGACAAAGCCCGCCTCGCGCAGCCCATCGACGAACGCGCGAGCAGTTATTTCGCTGAATCGCCCCTGGTCGGTCCATTCCAGCCAGCCCACGCGCCAGACCCTGCCTGCGGGTTGCGCCAGCACTAAAAGTGGCGCAGAGAGTCCCACCGCAATTGCCAGCCGGCGACGCCAATTTACATCAGCCGATTCACGCACGCTAGTCCTTCGTCTGGAAAAGGATTTTCATACGGCCCTCCTACATAGGCCGCACTGTATCCGCAACCCCGCACAGCGTCAATTTCGTGACATTCGCAACCCTTTGTGGATGCGAATGAAGCAGTCACAAACATTGGAAAGTAGTTGTCGCGAGTGTTGTTTTCGAATCCGCCGGGCGCCCTGTCCAAAGCCCTGAATCAGGGCGCCTCGAGCAAGACTCTAATCCACTCGCTCGTCACCGCTTCCCGCACCTGCTTGCCTTGCGCATCTTTGTCCCTCGGGCTTGCGCCGCGGCATATGTGCCTCGCCGATCCCGCCACTGGCACCAGTGATGCTGGCAACTTTGCCGTTGAGTCGTGTGACATATTCCAATGACTGATTCATTTCTTTTTTCCGTAGGATTTAAACGGCCGTAGCCGATATTTCTCGCCCCTGTCGATTCGCATCGACAGCGACCGCTTTGATTGGCGGTTGCGTGTGCTAACGAGCCGCGAATGGCTTCAGTCCCGCCTTCAGAATTGCCGGTGCTGCCTCGGGCGATGCGAGGAAGCGGATCAGCGCGCTGGCGGCTTCCGGTTGTTTGGCGGCACTGGTGATTGCCCCCGCGAACGAGAATCCCGGTTGCAGCTCGTCCGGAAGCGCGCCAACAAAAGTGACGCCAGCGACGTGTATCAGCTCACTCACCTGCTGGAAGCCGATCTCGGCTTCGCCGCGTGCGACGACCGCGGCGACCGGTTCACCGGACGGCGGCCCGCGCACTTTTCGACTCTTGCCTTCGAGCTGGCTGGCGATGCCAAGTTTCGGAAACATCGTTGTCGACAAATAGGTACCACTGCCACTGTCCGAATAGGCGATGGATTTCGCCGCCAGCAATGTTTTGCGCAATGCGTCCACACTACTGATGTCAGGCTTTGCGGCCCCGGCGCGCACCACCATGCCGACCTGTGAGCGGGCGAGCTCGACTTTGCTGCCGGCGCGCACCGAGTCACGCTTGCCGAGTTCGTCGGCGGCACCTCCATCCAGGATGACGACGTCCGCGGCCTCGCCCCGGGCAAGTCGCGTCGGTATCGCCTCGGGAGAGTCCCCCATCGACGGGCCGCGCGTAGTAATCAGGCGGTGACCGCTGGCGCGCTCAAACGCAGGACCGAGTTCGGCATAGACACTGTAAAAACCGGCTGAAATCATTACCCGCACTTCGGCGGCGGATGAGCTACCCGCAAAAAACAGCGCAACCACAAAAAACGTGAATAACCCTTGGACAGAAAATTTCGGTTTCATGGAGTTCCTTCGGTTGAAAGCAATAAGTGCGATGAAAAGCAGGATAAGGCGTCGCGGGCGGGAGACTCTCCACCAATCACTGCCCGATCAACGCATGAATGATTGTCTCGGGAAAAATTTTTGGTCAGTGTGACCATTATTCAATGATCGTAAGAAAGTTCACTCTGACTCCGAGTGTATTTTTGTTTGATTCGCATTTACTCCGGCTGGATACCCGCCGCTTTGATAATCCGACCCCATTTTTGTGATTCGTCCGCCTGGAATTTGCTGAGTTCTTCTGGCGTGGTGGTGAAAACGTCGGTGCCGGAACTGGAATAGAACGCAGTGGCACTCGCGCTCTTTGTGGCATTGACCAGCAGTTCGTTGAGGCGCCTCACCACCGCCGCAGGCGTGTTGGCCGGCGCATAAGCCGCAAACCAATAACTGATCTCGTAACCTTTCACGCCCGCTTCATCGATGGTCGGGACATCCGGCACCAGCGCAGAGCGTTTCTTCCCGGAAAATCCCAACGCACGCAATTTGCCGGCCTTGATTTGCGGCAGACCGGTTGCCGTATCCGTGATCATCATGTCGATCTGGCCGCCAAGCAGATCGGTGATCGCAAGCGTGTTGCTTTTGTACGGAACGTGCAGCAATTTAAGGTCAGCCATTTGTTGAAACAATTCGCCCGCGATACGGCTGGAGGAACTGCCGCTGCCGAAGGTGAGTTTGCCGGGCTCCTTTTTCGCCTGTGAGATGAGTTCGCCGACATTCATGGCCGGATTTTTCGGGTTGATCACCAGAATCTGTCCGCCCTTGCCGAGGCCCGTGAGTGGCACGAACTCCTTGACCGGGTCATAGGGCAGTTTTTTGTAGAGATGTTCGTTCGCCGCATGCGTGGTATTGGTGGTGACGAGCACGGTGTAGCCATCGGGAGCGGCCTTCGCGGCAGCCTGTGCGGCAATGAATCCACTCGCACCCGGTTTGTTATCCACGACTACCGATTGGCCGGTTTCCAATGCGATCGCCTGGCCGATGCTGCGCGCGAGTTGATCCGTGGCGGTGCCCGCGGCAAAGGGCACGATGAAGGTGATGGTTTTGGCCGGCCAAGCCTGGGCATTGACCTGGAGTGCCGCTGCGGCGAGAAACGAGATGACGGCAGTAAATATGTTTTTCATAAGCGACTTTCCTTGAGAAAGCGTTGAGTATGGCGGGAGCAAGGGCGAACCGGGAATAGGGTTCCACCTCAGAATTGTCGTGCAAAAACCGTAGCAGGTTGAATAGTTTCGCAAATCAATTGAGGCTGACCGGAATGGCAGGTACGTAAGCAACGTCGACATCAATATTGATCCCGAACTGGCTGCGAGCGCCCATCTCAAATTCGTCGCACTGACGGAAGCCGGGGCGACAGAAAATACCCGCGTCGCGACGCATCCGCGATCGCGCAGTTGCTAAAACAAGTGCCATTCGGGTTCGCCCCTTGCCACGCACGCCCCTAGAAAAACTCCACATCCGAGAATTTTTTCCTGGGCACCAGCAAGCCGCCGGCCACCAGCGACTCATAGTTGGCAACCTGGTTACGACCCTGCGCCTTGGCCCAGTAAAGTGCCGCATCGGCATGATCGAGTATTACCGACGGCTGGTCGTCGAGCCGAATACGGACATAACCAATGCTGACGGTAATGCGGCCGGCCTGAGGAAAGGAAAAAGCCTCAATTTTTTCGCGGAACCGCTCAAACGCAGAGTGCGCGTTGCCTTCTTCCGTGGGTTTCAGCAACATGACAAATTCTTCGCCACCAAACCGAAACAGCTTATCGTGCGCGCGAAAGGACGACTTCATCATTGTCGCAATCAGCAATAGCATTTCGTCGCCAATGACATGGCCGAAACTGTCATTGACCTTCTTGAAATGATCGACATCGAGAACCCCCAGCCAGTGATCCAGCGGCAGCGGATGCTGGCTGCGGCGGTGCGGCAGATGCAGCGCTTTGACGCGGCTGTCGTCAGCGCTGCCGAGGTTTTGCAGGATGCGAATCAGATACTGGTCGAAGGTCTTGCGGTTAAGCAAGCCCGTCAATGTATCGATTTCGCTGTAATCAAGCAATGACAGCATGTTGGTGTAGATCGCCAGAAAGTACTCGGCGATGACAAGTTGCTCGGCCTCGAGTGGTTTTCCAGCGATCACCACAAATCCGATTAGCCCGCCATGTGCTCGCAGAATGGGAAATACCGTGCTGTCGCCATCGGATTGGCGCAGCCCGCTTTGCAGGCAGGCATCGAGCAGCGGATAGTAGTCAATGGATACCATGTCGGCGGGAATCGACAGGCCATCGTCGTGGGCATGCGATCCGGTCTCGTCGACGGTGGCGGCCGGCCAGACGAATGTTTCGCCAGGCGCATGCAAGAGATTGTGAACCACCACGCGGCTTGAACCCAGGCACGCATGCAGCGCCTCCGCCAGCGTAACCTTTAGCTGCCGGCGATCACGTTCGCGCGTAATTCGTTCAAGATGGAAAAGCGTACGGCTCATGACGTGGCGTGAATAACGCGAATGTAAAGGAACGAAAGAGGGGGCGGTAACGTAGAAGGTGCCAGAGTCAAATGTTTCTAAAATATTTCACGCGGCCCCTTTTTGATTCTGCAATATCGGCGCCGCGTTTGAAGCGAACGTGACGGGAGATGCCCGCCAATGCGGATGACTCTACCAGTTTTGTGCGCCAGATCAGTTCGAACGGTTTTTATGGTGTCTGCCGCCCGTCTCACTTGCTGCGAAAAATGTCGGGGCCGAAATATCGTGGCCTCGCCAATCAACGATCACTTCTTGATATGCGATATCGCAAGACCTGCCCCGCGCTTGCTTTTGAGAAATGGCGTCAGCCCCGCCGTGCCGCCTCTATCGCGGCGATGTCGATCTTTCTCATGGTCATCATCGCGTCGAACGCGCGCTTGGCCGCCACGCGGTCGGGATCGGTGATGGCCGCCATCAGCGCGCGCGGGGTGATCTGCCACGATAATCCCCACTTGTCCTTGCACCAGCCGCACTCGCTTTCCTCGCCGCCATTGCTGACGATCGCATTCCACAAGCGGTCGGTTTCGGCCTGGTCGTCGGTCGCGATTTGAAATGAGAAGGCCTGACTGTGCGTGCAATACGGGCCGCCGTTCAGGCCGATGCACGGAATGCCTGCTACCGTAAACTCGACCGTCAGGACATCGCCCTGCTTGCCGGCGGGATAGTCGCCCGGTGCACGCATGATGGCGCCGACCGCACTGTCGGGGAATGTTTCGGCATAGAATTTTGCGGCGTCGAGCGCGGCGGATTCGTACCATAGACAGATTGTGTTCTTACTGGTCATTTTGTTTCTCCAGAAAAGTCGCACACGTGATATTCGTCGCCGACTGAACACCACAAATCGTCGTTATCGCGGGGCGACGGTCTAACGGACTGGGCTGGTACAAAGTGTAGCACTGGCGCGGTGTTTCGGGCATTTTAGGCCTGGGAGGCTCGTGGATGCTTGGGTTTTATAAATTATTGGTGGTCTGTCCCTGAGCTTTCCGGTTAAATGGTGGCTGACCCTCATGGCACTCGGTTAAGCGTTCTTTGCGCGAGAATCAGGTCGCGCGCGACCTGACGCGGCACGGTTAGCAGTGGCAGATTCTTCGGCCGTCGTTTCTTCGCGCGCGGCTCGATCCGGTCGGGTCGTTGCGGCAATCGCAGTGTGGCAATGCAACGCAGTACGGCCGCGATCAGGTTGCGAATTTCATCTCCAGATGTGCGGCGAAGCTGATCGCCGAAGAAAAAAATGGGGTCAGGTCTTGCAATGTAGCATTGCTATATTGCAAGACCTGACCCCGTTGCCCTGCTGAGGTTTCCCCTGCGGCATCGATTGCTTCCCCCGTCCATTTGGCATACATTGACGTTCGCAAACCACAAACAGAGGAGTAAGAAAATGAAAAATCTTTTCAGAATCGCACCGCTGATTGCAATGCTGGCCAGCCCGATGATCGCCTCGGCCGATTATCTCGACGTGATCGAATCCAAGATGAAGGAAGGCTGTACGATGGCCAAGTACATGGACATCGTGAAGGATTTTAATGCGCTCTATACGCCCAAAGGCTATACGGCCGAGATCCTGACACCAATTTACGGCACTAACATGGATGCGATTATCTGGGTCGGTCGCACCAAAAACATGGAAACCTTCGGCAAGGGCGCGCAAACATACACCGACGCAGTGGCCGACGCGAATTCGGCGGAAGGAAAAATCGCTGCGCGCTTCAGAGAATGCACAACCGCGGTGTCACGTCGCAGCTACAGAGCCCGATAGCGCCTTGTTTTGGCAAACTGAAACTCAGCCACTGGCGCGGCTTACAGGCGATAAATGCCAGAAAAATCGCGCCAATACTGGAGTTTACGTGGAAGCACGTAGCGGGTAGATTGGGCTGGATTTACCAGCCCAATCTGCTTGCTAAAAAATTCGGGGACCACGGTTGTTTTCGAAAGCAACTGCGGTCCCTGATTTTTTCGATCATTGTGTACTGGCCCATATCTGATATTTTCGCGCGCATCGGGATATGCCGTTGACTACATGGATCGGGTCAGGTCTAGCTAAGTAGCATCCTGACATCTCAAGTCTTTCGCCTCGCAGCGCGCCCGTTGCTATTCGCCTCACGCACGATTCTCCCGACACTCGTAAAATGCCACTTTGCTAGACCTGACCCCGACGTTCTATTGTTCAACGCTTACAGTTCTTGGCAAACTCATCTAAGTAGGAAATAGCATTTGAAATATCTATCAAGGATGTCGCGCTAATCTCGCGACCATGAGCTGCATCATTTCGGTAGTCAAACGGTTTCATGACGATCTGGATTGCGTCGTTAGGGAATGCCGGCTGCTTCCCTGATTTCACATATTCCTTTACCACTCTGCGAATGGAGATGGGCAGCTTCTTATCGCCGCATTTCTTTTCGTCCAGCCTCGAAATTTCCTCCCTCGCAGCCTGAGAGAGTTTTGCGTCGTAGATTCTTAGGAAGGAATCTTTTCGACTCTCTAATTTGCTAGACGCGGAAGCCAAGTACGCATCAGTAAAAGCTTCAAATCCTCCGCAAAAATCTAATACCGACCTCCGCGCATTGCCTTGCAGTAAGTGTAGTTTCGCCGACTCGATCAAATCCCTCCAAAAAGGAACTTCGATAATCTTAGTCGGCGCCTCCGCAATCTCGTCCGCTGTATTTTTCGGGCCTGCTGTCATTCTCACGAGCTCGAGGCTCAAGTACGGAATATCGCGAACTACTCGACCATCATTCCCTAACTGCTTTAGCGAAAGGTTGTTTAGATGCCCAGGAATCAGATCAGGAATGTCGCACCTTTTGGTTTCAACCTTTAACCATGAGATCAGCTTATTCAGAAACGACGTGGCTTTTCGCACTGCTGGCGGATATGTGAAGTAGTTCTTGTATAGCAAATCACCTGGTGGCGAATCAGCGGAAATGTCATGCACTCCTCCCATTCGAATCTCAACAATCGAAGTTTCATATAGCCCACTGGCGCCCATTTGTTCTTCGATAACCATGCCACCGCTCGGGGTCCAGCTGGCGCGCGAGTTATGAACTGGACGACGCCGAAGCAGAATCGCCGCCCCTTGCATTACGAAATATCCATCGTGGATTGGAATAGCAAATGGAAGCTCAGCTCGAAGCCAAACGCTTGGCCCCAAATGTAGTTTCTTAAATTGATGTTCAACCCTTTCTAGCACCCGAAAATACTCAAAACTCTTCGAGTCAGTGACACCACGACTAAATCTGTACGTTCTAAAAAAATATGACTTCGAGTCAATACCGAATGAATCTAAAAGTATTTTTGCTGCTGCGCTCTTTCCAGATGGTGTTCCAAGTTCGAGATCCTCAATCCTTCCAAAAGCACACTCTGCGTCCACAACGTTTTGAGGAAATTTCACTCGCAAGACATCCAATGCATTCATCGCTTGTGGATCGCCCTCAAGCTTCATCCTTAGGAGTTGGAAAGCGCGAAACGTCACATGCCCTGGCAAAGTCTCCTCTTTTACGTTATTCAAATATCTACCCATCTGCTCAACAATGTCGGCAATTGGCGTCGGCATTGGCGCCACATTAGTTTTAGCGCACGCTAGCCATTCCAATTCAGTATTTATTTCACGCGCAATCATCTGTCCCAAGTCATCGCTGTGCGTGCACAACTCAGGGATGCCAGACATTGATCGCATGAGATGTTTGATGGATCGAGCCATTGAACCCCAATCCTCAGTGTCACCATCTTTACGGATCACGATTTGTGGATACAGAGTTGGCTCATGCAGACTTGAGCTTGCAAGCACCTCTAGCTTGCTTTCAATTGACATGATTGGCGGATATCCGCCGCTAAGCGCACTAAATTCCTGAAGCAATTTTTCAACATCAACGGGAATTTTCCACTCTGTCATAGTTTTTTGACCAATCATGACCAATCCGGGACAGACCACGGTTGTTTTATTTGAGAACAACTTTGGCAGCAAGCGTTCACTGAGCTCGCTCACTCATTGCAACGAATCGTCCAATGAAATCCGTAATCGCCTGACACCGATTTCGGATCAATCTTTAGCGTATAGCCATTCGGACATAGTCCCAGTTCGTTGAGTAAACGCACTGACTCAAGACTGGATGTAAATCTAAGGGGCCAGGGTGAATTGTTTTTTTCAAAACCTCAAGCCGCCTTCTTCACCGTCATGTTCACGCGCATTCCCGCTTGCGCCAGCATGTTCACGAGCGCATCCAGACTGAATAGCTGAATCTTTCCTTTGAGCAACTGATTGAGCCGTGGCTGGGTGACGCCCAACTCGCGCGCAGCGTCCGCTTGCGTCATGCCGGACTGCTTGACGTGTTTTTCGATTCGAATCATCAAGTCTGCCCGAAGCTTGAGATTTTCCGCTTCAACTTCGCCGAAGCCGACGTCACGAAATACGTTGTCGCTTCCTTCGGTGATCTTGATTCGCTTGGTCATGTGTTTCTCCTTTCGTTTATCAGACTTGCAAATCGCCGCTTTGCCAATTCGATATCGCGCTTTTCCGTCTTGTCGGACTTTTTGACAAACACGTGCAGTACGTAGATGGCTTCGCCAAATTTGGCTACATAAATGACGCGATTCTCGGTTTGCGTATGAATACGTATCTCTTTGACACCGATTCCGATCGTAGGCATCGGCTTCCAATCGATCGGCTCAAGCCCGTTCTGCACCCTTCGCAACTGAGTACCTGCATCCTGACGCGCGTCGTCAGCGAACTCCCT
>JAYTUX010000030.1:0-8874 GCA_043744315.1 Betaproteobacteria bacterium
ACGCACAGCGTGCAATCGATACACTCGTCCGGGTCGATGACGAGCATGTTCGGGCCTTCGCGGAAACAATCCACGGGGCAGACATCGACACAATCAGTATATTTGCACTTGATGCAGGATTCGGTGATTACGTATGTCATGGAAAACCTTGAAATTGCCGTGCAGACGCGGGGCAGTGGAAAATGGCGCAATTATGTAAGTGAGCGGCAAATTTTATCAGACGCGTGAACATCAGGCCGCATTGCGCAATATCCTGCAACGTTACTCGCGGCCAATGCCCGGATTGGAAAGAGTGGCATAATTGCCCACATCATTTCGTACATAGAGGTTATCTGTGAGCAATGCCATCGTTTATGTCTCCGACGCGACGTTTGAATCGGAAGTTTTGCAAAGCACAACGCCGGTGCTGGTCGACTATTGGGCCGAGTGGTGCGGGCCTTGCAAGATGATCGCGCCGATTCTGGACGATGTCGCGAAGGAGTATGCGGGCAAGCTGAAGATCGCAAAGCTGAATATTGACGAGAATCAGGATACGCCGCCGAAGTATGGCATCCGCGGCATCCCGACATTGATGTTGTTCAAAAACGGCGCAGTCGAGGCGACCAAGGTCGGCGCACTGTCGAAATCGCAACTGGCCGCCTTTATCGACGCCAATATTTGAGTTGATTCAACGATTGACAAGGGCCGAGAAGCGCCTTATTCTTCGCCCAAGCTTTACCCAAGTCTGCGTCGATACCAAATCCGCAGATGTCATTTCAGCAACACCTCTGTCGTACATCCCAACAAATTAAGTTGATGCCCGGTGTTCAGGAGAGAATCCTGAATACCATGCCGCAGAGGTGTTTTATCCTGGTGGTTATTCTTTCTGCCTACCCTATTTTTATCCTTGCGGCATAGCGATGCAATTATCTGAACTCAAACTCAAACACGTCTCCGAACTCGTCGAGACGGCCAATCAGCTCGAACTGGAAGGTGCCAACCGCCTGCGAAAGCAAGAGCTGATCTTCGCGCTTCTGAAACATCAGGCGAAAAAAGGCGAAGCGATTTTCGGCGACGGCACGCTGGAAGTATTGCAAGACGGCTTCGGCTTCCTGCGCTCGCCGGATATTTCCTACCTCGCCGGGCCCGACGACATTTATGTGAGCCCGTCGCAGATCCGCCGCTTCAATCTGCACACCGGCGACACCATCGAAGGTGAAATCCGCACGCCGAAAGAAGGCGAGCGGTATTTTGCGCTGGTGAAAGTCGACAAGGTCAACGGCGAACTGCCGGAAGCGTCCAAAAACAAAATATTGTTCGAGAACTTGACACCGCTGTTTCCGAATAAACCATTCACGCTGGAACGCGACATCAAGTCCGATGAAAATATCACTGGCCGAGTGATCGATATCATCGCGCCGATCGGCAAGGGCCAGCGCGGCTTGCTGGTCGCCTCACCGAAGTCCGGCAAAACAGTAATGCTGCAACACATCGCGCATGCAATCACGTCAAATCATCCCGACATCACGTTGATCGTGTTGCTGATCGACGAGCGCCCGGAAGAAGTCACCGAGATGCAGCGCACCGTTAAAGGTGAAGTGGTTTCATCGACCTTTGACGAACCCGCCACGCGTCATGTGCAGGTCGCCGAAATGGTGATTGAAAAGGCCAAGCGTCTGGTCGAACATAAGCGCGACGTCGTGATTCTCCTCGATTCCATCACCCGTCTCGCGCGCGCCTACAACACCGTGGTACCGGCCTCCGGCAAGGTACTTACCGGTGGTGTGGATGCGAACGCCTTGCAGCGCCCGAAGCGTTTCTTTGGCGCGGCACGCAATATCGAAGAAGGAGGATCGCTCACCATCATCGCCACCGCCCTGATCGATACCGGCTCGCGCATGGACGATGTGATTTACGAAGAATTCAAAGGTACCGGCAACATGGAAGTCCACCTTGACCGCCGCGCGGCAGAGAAGCGCGTCTATCCGGCGATAAATGTGAACCGCTCGGGTACGCGCAAAGAAGAATTGCTGATCAAGCCTGAGTTACTGCAAAAAGTCTGGGTACTGCGCAAGATGATGTACAGCATGGATGAACTCGAAGCCACAGAGTTTTTGGTGGACAAGTTGAAGGCGACGAAGAACAACGCGGAATTTTTCGATTCAATGAAAAAGAACTAGCTTTTCTTTTTCTCCGGTTCTGCCTCCACCAACGCGACCGGCGCTTTCAGTTCGCGCAACTTGATCCCTGTCACCAGCGACATCATCCATGGCTTCGTTCCCACCGCCATACCGATGGTCTTTCGCTGATCCGAAGGCAAGTAGCTATCCAGCTCGGCGAGCTCGTTGAATTCCTGACCGATGCGTTCCAGTTTGCGTTGAATGAGCGCATAAGATGGCCCGGACAACTCGCGCATCTCCATCCTGAACATGCCGCCCTCGCCGACAAAATCACCGGCTAGAAAATCGCCAATCACGCGATTGCCATGAACCTTTCTTATCGGGCCGTCGTTTCGCAAGCGCATCGTGCGCGGGATCAGCAACCTGACACGGTCGTTGGGTTGCAGCATGATCAAGCCGAGGTGATCAAGCTTCGCGAGCAAGGAAATGACTTCGGATTTCTCGATCTCGTAGCGCTCGAGAATATCCGGCACGTGCCAATCATTTAACACCAAATAGAAAATACCCAGCAATCTCGCGTCCGCAGCCAACGCAGCTTCCTGATCGATGGTCATTTCCTGCGCTTGCGCACTCTGGTTGCGCGCAAGCTTGGTGACTTCAAACAGATCGACATCAAGACAGCCGCATACTTCTTCCAATCGTTTCAGGGTCAACGCCTCTTTGGCGAACATTCGCTTCACGCTCGCCTCGGACAATTCCAGCGTATGGCCAAGGTCGCGATAGGTCATTCCGCGCGCACGCAACAGGCGTTTTAATGCCTCAACCAACAGCGATGTCTGCCCCTGTGAGCGAGGCGAACTAAATTCATTGGAAGTCATGACTTTTCCTCATTGGTATTATTTTATAATACTAGCACCAAGTCGCAAAAGGAGTTTGTGGCACGCTGCTTTTGCGTTTTTGGCGGGTTTCCGCCATAATTACCGACTCACCCGAATCCACTGAATTTCCCAACACTTCAAACACTTGTTCGAATAGAGGTGCCCGCGCAGTTCCATCTTCATCTTGGGCCACCCTTTACGAAAAGAAAGGCAAATTGCATGAAACCCACCATCCATCCCGAATACCACGAAGTCATTTTTTTTGACTCGTCTGCCGATTTCAAATTCCTGACCCGCTCGACCGCCGAGACCAAAGGCAAGGAAAAAATGAAGTGGACCGACGGCAAGGAATATCCAGTCATCCGCATCGAAATCTCGTCGGAGTCGCACCCGTTCTACACGGGCAAGCACAAGATCATGGATACCGCCGGTCGCGTCGAGAAATTCAAGCAGCGACATGCACGCACATCCGGTGCAACGGCCACCGGAAAAACCGATGTGGCAACAGAAGCAAAATAAGCGTCGTATCGAATCCGCAAAAAAGGCAGCCAAGGCTGCCTTTTTTGTTTGCGCCGTTTACGTGGTGAAACCTTGACCTTCACGAACCGCGACCAATAGCCGCGTAAAATAATCGTTCATGATTTCGCGCCTTCGCCAGCCAATTGTTTTTGACGGCACCCGCAGCCCAATAAAAACGGCGCTGTTCCTTGTCATCTGCGTCGGCTGGATTTTGCCGGGGCTTATCGGCCACGATCCCTGGAAACCCGACGAAGCACTTGCCTTCGGCGTGATCCATTCGATGTTGCAGGGTGGGCACTGGCTGATACCGACCATCGTCGGCGTGCCCGCCACTGATTACCCGCCGCTGTACTACTGGGTCGCGAGCATCCTCGCCATGATTTTCTCGCCGATTCTTCCGTTGCACGACGGCGCACGGCTCGCCACCGGACTCTTCATGACGATCACCCTCGCCTATACGCACAAGACCGCGTCGCGGCTGTTCGATGAGCGTGCTGGGCGTATCAGCGTGGTTCTGCTACTGGGTTGTCTGGGTCTGCTGTGGCGCGGCCATCAAATGTATCCGGAACTCGCGGGACTCGCGGGGATATCGATTGCGCTCTACGGCATGACACGCATCCGCTCGGAGTCAGTCAAAGGTGGCGTGACCACCGGCATCGGTGCCGGCATCATTGCGCTCTCAATTGGTATTGTTCCAGCACTCACGCCAACGCTGATATTGCTGGGACTGATGGGCGTGTTGCGGGAATGGCGCAACCGCGCATTTCAGAATGGCATTGGCATTGCGCTGTTGGTGTCGCTCCCGTTCATGCTGCTGTATCCGTTGATCTTGACCACGCAGCTGTCCGGTTCGATATTGCCGTGGCTCGATGCAATCATCGGCATGCCATGCGCCGATCTGGCGACGAAACGCCCGATCGATCTGCTGCATTTTTTTCGCATCCTGCCCTGGTACGGATTACCGGCGCTGCCCTTCGCGCTGTGGCTGTGGGCGAAAGAACGCAAACGTATCGCGCAGCGCGTGGAGCTCGCGTTGCCGCTGGTCGCGTTTGTCACATTGCTGGTCGTGATTTCGCTCACCCGCAAAGCCAGCGACGGTATGGGCTTGCCACTGCTGATCCCATTGGCGCTCGCTGCGAGCGCCACGCCTGACCGCCTGTCGCGCAGCGTCGCGAGTTTCATGGATTGGTTCAGTTTGTTGTTCTTCGGCATTGCGACATTCGCCGCCTGGTTTTACTGGACGGTGGCGATGACTGGAACGCCAGAAGTGGCCGCCAACAGCCTTGCGCGCCAGTTGCCCGGCTACACATTTTCGTTTGCGCTGGTGTCCTTTGTCATCGCCGTCGCCTTCACTCTGCTGTGGGCGTACGCGGTGTTGCGCGCACACCGCAACAACCGGCGCGCAATTGTCAACTGGTCGGCCGGCGTCACGTTGGCATGGCTGGTCCTCAATCTGCTTGGGCTGCCCGCCGCCGACTATCGGTTGAGTTATCGCGGCACGGCGGAAACCATAGCTGCGCAGTTTCCAACATCAACGGGTTGCATTGCCTCGCTGAATCTGGGCGACGCGCAACGCGCATCTTTGCACTATTTTGCGGGCTTGAAATTTATGCCGATGGCGAGTGCAGGTGCCGAAAAATGCAGCTGGCTGTTGACGCAAAGCCTGCGCAGTGAAGAGTCGAGTATGGACTTGCGTTGGACATTGATCTGGGAAGGTGCACGACCGGGCGATAACGATGAGCGATTGCGGCTGTTCAGGTTGCTGCCCTGACGTGTTCAAAGGTCATCCACGCGCTTCGGCCAACTCGACTTCAACAACCGTGACAGCGGGCGATCGGCGAGCAGCTTACCGCCGGTTTGACAGGTCGGACAATAGTTGCATTCGTTCTCGGTGTAAACGATACGTTGTACCAGGCCGCCGCACACCGGGCACGGCTGTTTGAATTTGCCGTGCACCGCCATCTCGTCGCGAAAGGCCGTCACTTTTTCCGGAAAACCATCGATTGCTTCGTCGCGCGAGCGTTGCAGCCATTCTTCAAACACGTCACAGGTAGCTGCATGCAGACGCACTATGTCGGCAGGCGACAATTTCTGGCTCAACGCGAGTCGCGATAATTTCGCGCGATGCAAAATCTCATCCGAATACGCGTTGCCGATGCCGCTGAAAAATCGCGGATCGGTCAGTGCACGTTTCAAGGTGTGATTTTCTTTGGTGAGCTGCGCGGCGAATTCGTCCGCTGAGCAATGCAGCGTATCGATACCGCCGGGATCATGTGCCAAGAGTGCTTGGCGTCCCCGCACCAGATGCAATGACGCACGGCGTTTGGTGCCGGCCTCGGTCACGACCAGCGCGCCGCGATCAAACTCGAATCGCGCCATCACCAGCTTTGTCATCGGCATCTTTGCGCCCTTCGCGAACCATTTGAATCGACCCGCGATCATCAGGTGAATTACCGCGAACAATTCAACATCGAACGCCAGCACGATGCGTTTGCCAAGACGTTCAACATGCAGCAGTCGCTTGCCGGCAAATTCACCAATAGGTGGATCGACGGTGCGCAGTAAAAAAATATTTGGCAGCAAGATTTTGTCGAGCACGGCTCCTTCGAGCAATCGCTCGATAGATTCGACGTAAACCTTGATGTCGGGAAGTTCGGGCATGGTGCCAATCTACCGAAATCGAGCGCTCAACGAGCCGCGCTACGCATCAAACCCCATCTTCTTCAAAAACACTGGCCAGCGCGGATCGGCCTGAATCGGATGCGTCAACCACCCGGACTTGATATATGAAAGCCCCGTATCACGCTGCACGTAGGCACGCTCAAGCCATTCAAACGCGCGATCAGCATCGCCACGTACGCAGTAGTTCATTGCGATTTGAATAAAGGCAACGTCCCCGCAGCGCTCAATAAGTGTGTTCAACGCGCGATCCGCTTCGGCCATGTTGCCATGGCGAAAATACAATATGCCGAGCGCAAACAGCCGCGCCCAGTCGGTCTGCTCTTTGTTCGCCTCGACCAGCGCTTCGTCATGTCGCCCCAGTCGATCCAGAAAAAACGCGAGACGAAAATGAAGACTGGGCGCATCGGGAGAGAGTTCGAGCGCCCGGCGAATTGCCGTTTCAGCTTCGGCGATGCGGCCCAACACCCCCAGTGACGAGGCCTGGTACCAATAGCAGACGGAGTTGAGCGGATCCAACGCGATGGCGCGCTCGGCGTACCCCAACGCGATGTGCGATTGGCCCAGCGCGTAGTAAAGCCTCGCTGCCTCTTTAAGCGCGCCAACGTCGTCGGGTGCCAGATGAAGTGCCCGTTGCGCGGACGTCACGGCAACACGCCAATCCCACGCATGCATGGTCTGGTAGGTGCACATCGCGACATGGCCATCGACAAGATCAGGTTCGAGCGCCAACGCGCGTTGCACCGCTTTGAATGCGTCAGTCGCGCTCTCATCAACCGGTGCCGCTCCCAGATCGGCCGCCGTGACCAGCGCATGCGACAACGCGGCCCATCCCTGTGCGTAGTTGGAATCGATGGCAAGCGCCTGCCGCAAGTACTGGATGCACTTCAACACATCCGTACCGGCGTGACGATTCATCAGGAAGCGCGCCTGCAAGTACAAGCGATGCGCCTCGGGATTTTCGCTGCGGCCTTTAGAGGCAACCGCCACTTCCGCCTCGACGCGACGCAGCTCGATTTTCCCTTTCGTCTGGTTCACGAGCTTCGCGCGAAGCTCCGCGAGAACAAATTGCGCGATGTCATCTTGCACGGCAAAGATGTCGTCGAGCGTACGGTGGTAGGTCTCGGACCACAAATGAAAGCCGTCATCGACTTTCACCAGCTGCACCGAAATCCGCACGCGATCTCCACTTCTTCGGACGCTGCCCTCCAGCAACGTGGCGACATTCAATAGTTGGCCGATCTCAGCGACAGTCGCGGACTTATTCTTGAATGAAAATGCCGACGTGCGCGCGGCAACATGCAGCCCCTTGATCTTCGCCAGCACGTGCAGCAATTGATCCGCGAGACCGTCGGCAAAATACTCGTCTTCGGGATCACCCGTGAGGTTGGCAAACGGCAATACCGCGATCGACAGCGTGGAGACCTGTCGCGCGGCAACTTGAAGACTTCCACCCATTACTGCCGCGCGTTCAGCGTCCGTCAATGTCGATGGCTTCGATCCGACAATCACTTGGCGACGATTGCCGCCAGCGTCAGATTGCGGGTCATGGTTGGGCTTCTGCGCAACAATGGATGCCATCGCGGCAACCGCAATCTCGGGCGACGCTGTTTCTGCCAACGAGAATTGGTACCCACGCCCCGGAATCGTCGAAATCGCTTTCGGCCCGAGCAATTTTCGAAGGGTCGAGACTTGGGCCTGCAAGTTGTTCTCTTCCACCACCAGCCCAGGCCAGGCCATGTCCAGCAACTCGTCCTTGGTCATCACCCGCTCGCGATGTGCGATTAACGCTTGCAACACGTCGAAGGCGCGCGAGCCCAATTCAGCGCGCTCACCGTCGATCAGCAACGCGCGTTCAGAGGGTCGGACTTCAACTTGGCTGAATCGAAAAATTTGCGACATTTGCCCTCTTTTTTGAGGCGGCTGTGGTGCACATTCATTGTAGCCGATGCGTTTCAGAACGTTTCAGACGGTTAAAGGACGCGGGGTACCGGTTCAGCCGATAGTGCAGTCATCGGCAATGTCTTGCCGACCACGCAAACCCCAACCAGGAGAACGATCATGAAAGCAGCCAACAAACGCAATTTCGTCTCAACCCTCATCGGCGCATTGCTCTGTAGCGCGTCGCTCGGCGCCAACGCCTATCAGTTTCCGTCGGGCCCGCCCGATTGGTCAATACCGTTTGAAGCTGGCATGGTTTGCCAGTACGCGGTGATATGGGAAGGTTGGGCGGGCAGGATCAATACCCGCGAATACACGGATGCCGACGGCAACCAGAACTTCGCGCTAACGGGTAAAGGGCACGATTTCCGTTTCACGAACTCCCAGAACGGCAAAACCACCACGCAAATGTCGCAAGGGGTGCAGCAGCACATTGTGGTGTATCCGGAAGGATCGTCAAAGGTCACGACCACCGGCGCGCTCCTCCTGGGAATGCTTCCGACCGACATCCCAGCCGGTCCGACCACGGTCTACTACAACGGCAATACCGTACTCACGATTACCGCCGAGGGCGTGGGCACGCTGGAAAGAGCGGTCGGGCACAAGCGCGACATTTGCACAGAATTGTCCTGAGCCCAAACGCGGGGCCATGGTCCCCACGCATTACTAATAGCCCCGCGCGAATCAACTTTGTAGCATGGGTGGAACGTAGCGATACCCGTCATGGTTGCTTGCCAATCGATGGGTATCGCTACGCT
>JAYTUX010000031.1:0-2669 GCA_043744315.1 Betaproteobacteria bacterium
GTTGGCTCCGTGAAGCGGGTGGAAGATTCCGATGGAATTCGTGTGCGGAATGTCTGGACGCTTGCGAGTCTTGCAAACAATGTACACGCGAAAGAATGCAGGACTTGCTTTGCCCCGCTTTTCCTTGGAACGGGTGAAATTGAAAGTTCTGTGCCGAACACTGGCACATTCGCGTGCCTCGGCACGCGAACGATGCCTGTCAACCTATTTCAGAAGGCCGGCCGATTTCGCCGCTTCTTCGATGTTTTTGTAATTTTCCGGTTTGGTGGGAATGAAGCGCGTGGCACGTTGCAATGCAAGGATTTCCTTGTGCTCCGGGTTGCTGATATCGAGTGCGAGGAACGCATCGGTCAATTTCTTTACGAGCGCCGGATCAAGATCACCACGCACGGTCCAGTTGTAATCATAGTAACCGGGCGTGGTATAGAAAACTTTTACCTGGCTTGCGTCGATTTTCTTTTCGGCAAGCATCTTTTCATAGACGGAAATATTCAATGCGCCGGCGTCGACTTTGCCGCCGGCAACTTGCAATGCTGTCGCATCATGGGCACCAGAGAACGCCACGCGGCGGAAGGCTTTGTCCGGATCGATGCCTTCTTTCATCAAGTAGTAGCGCGGCATCAGGGATCCTGATGTCGAGGACGGGGCGCCGAAGGTGAAGGTCTTGCCGTTCAGATCCTTAAGGCTGTTGATACCGCTGTTGGGCTGGGTAATGAAGACAGATTTGAATTTTTCATCTTCTTCGCGCTGGACAATCGGAATGGCGGTTCCTGTCTTGAGACGCGCTTGCACAAACGTAAATCCACCGTACCAGACCATGTCAATTTTTTTCGCCGCAAGTCCTTCGACAGTGGCTGCGTAATCGGTGACGGGCGTGAATTCGACTTTCATGCCGATTTTGCTCTCGAGATATTTGCCGAGCGGCGCAAATTTCCGCTGCAATTCCGTCGGGTTTTCGTCGGGAATGGCGGATACCTTGAGGCTCGACTGCGCCATGGCTGCACTGGAAAGCAAAACGGCGAACATGCCCAGAAGACTTTTGAGCGTGAGTGATTTGGATGGGATCAACATGGTGGAATCCTTGAAAGTAAGATTGATGGGGGACAATCGACAAGACATGAAACCAAAGCGGAAAAACTGTCGTAAACACGCTATGCTTTCCGCCGTCGACAAAAATTTCCGTCCAAAGCGGAATCGCAATTGACATTGCGATTATATTAAACAACCAACGAAAACGATGACAGAACCTCGCTATCGCATTGTAAATCGACTGCACGTCAACCACGACGCCGAAATCAGGCGATTGATCGCGGGATTGCGCGCCACACCGGCGACGATCGAGCCGAAATATTTCTACGACGAGTTGGGTTGTGCGCTCTACGCGGCGATCTGCCAACTGGATGAATACTATCCAACGCGAACCGAGCGCTCGATCTTTCAACGCTATAGGCAGGAGATCGCCGAGGCAATTGGTCGCGGCGGGACATTCGTCGATCTTGGCGCGGGCGATTGCTGTAAAGCGCAGAGCTGGTTGCCGTTCATTTCGCCCGCCCGCTACCTTGCGGTCGATATTGCCGGGCCGTCGTTGGATGTGGCACTGGCGAAAATGGCCACGGAATTTCCTGAGGTTGAGATGGCCGGTCTGGTCACTGATTTCTCGCGTTCGCTCGATATTCCTGCCGAGTTGTTAACCGATCGCGTGACCTTGTTCTACCCTGGATCGAGCATCGGCAATTTTTCTCCGCCAGACGCGGGCCGATTTCTCGCCGAGATGTGCGAATACACACGTGGAGGCGGCCTGTTGATCGGCGTCGACGCGAAAAAAGACAAGGGCCGGCTCGATGCCGCCTATGCAGACGCGTTGGGTGTGACCGCCGCGTTTAATTTGAATGCACTGCGCCATATCAATCGTATTGTCGGCACGAATTTTGTGGAAAGCGCTTGGCGCCACATCGGCAATTACAACGAGTCTGCCGGGCGCATCGAAATGCATCTGCAGGCCATCTCCGAGCAAAAGATTTCGCTTGGCGGCGAAGTGCGTACGTTCGCTGCGGGTGAAAAAATTCATTCGGAAAACTCCTACAAGTATTCCCGCGAAGAGTTCGAGTCGATGCTGCGCACGGCGGGCTTCACACAAATTTCGGTGTGGACCGACGATGCGCGCGCGTTTTGGGTGTTTTATGCTGCCTGATCGAGCGTGCCGGTAAAAACATAGCGACTCCCGGGCACGGTAACCTTGACCTGATGTTGCGTGCAGAATTCGGCGAGCAGCGTCCAGGGCCGGTCGAAACTTTCAAAATTGGTGATGGTGAAGCGATGCGTGCGCCGCAAATACCAGTTGCCGATGACAAACCACGCGGGAAACAATTTCGTGCTGGCGGCAACAATTCGCGTTCCGGCGCGTGCTTGCCGGAAAATGTTTTCTAGCGCGGCGCGATTGCGAATGAGGTCGTGGGTGTAACTAAACAATATCGCGTCGGGCGGCGATTCTAGCTTCGCGTCAGTTCCGCTCGCGGATTGCAAGAAGACATTGTTCATCCTGCCTCGTTTGACCCTGGCTTCCGCCAGTGCCAGCATGTCAGGAGAAGGCTCGAATCCGAACACGTGCCCGTCGATGCCAACTCCCTTGGCGAGAAATGGCAAACACCAGCCTGTGCCACATCCGGCAT
>JAYTUX010000032.1:0-2668 GCA_043744315.1 Betaproteobacteria bacterium
CCAGGCGGCGGTCGATTGACGGCGCGGCGATTCCTGCAGTTGGGTTTGCAATTCGGCATGAGCGATGGCCTCGAGGCAATCCACTATTTGTTGGAAGAAGCATTTGTCGATGGCGTTGATGGAAAAAATTTGCGCGAAATGAATTGGAATTTTCTGTTTCACCTCGAACAGCTTCAATCGTTCGATACCTGCCCGATTTTTTCGCTGATGCAAGAGGCTTGCTACACGCAGCAGGCGGCGAGCAATTGGTCGGCCGATCGATTGCTGGCCGAGTACCCCGAATTCAATCTCGACCGAAAGGAGCCGATTTTGTTCACGGGCGAAATGATTTATCCGTGGATGTTTGATACTTATCCGCAACTCAAGCCTTTCAAAACCGCCGCCGATTTACTGGCGAAGGATACGAACTGGCCACTGTTGTACGACGTCGAGAAATTGAAGCAGAATCGCGTGCCGGTCGCCGCCGCTGTTTATTTCGACGACATGTATGTCCACCGTGAATTTTCCGAAGAGACCGCGCGCATCGTGCCGAACATGAAACTTTGGGTCACCAATCAATACGAGCACAATGGTTTGCGCGCAGATGGTGAAGCGGTCGTGGACCGATTGCTGAAAATGGTGCGCGGCGAGGTTTGATGGTACCCGTGGCCATTCCTTCCCCCGCGCAGGCGTGGGCCCAAGTGCCTATTCTTATTCCACTTCAATAATGAACTGTCATCCTGAGCGAAGCGAAGGATCTCGTTATGACGAGATCCTTCGCTTCGCTAAGGATGACAGAACTTACGATTAGAGATTGGAATTACGTTGTCAAAACCGATCCGGACGAAATGCTGTCAAGTTCATTCCTGGATCGCCGCCCGTCACCTGTGCTGCGATGATTCGTGCGGTAACACCGGCCAACGTCAATCCCAGATGTTGATGGCCAAACGCAAAGAATACATTTCGGCCATCCGGCACGCGACCAAGTACCGGAAGGTGATCGGGTAGCGAGGGGCGAAATCCCATCCACTCGGTTGCGTCGGTGGTCGACATATCGGCGACCAACTCACGCAAATTTGCTTTCAGCATCGTGAAACGCGCTGGGTCGGGAGGAAGCTTGAGGCCACCGAATTCCACAGTGCCGGTCATGCGCAACCCGCACGACATCGGCGTCATGATGACTTTGCGTTCAGAGGAAGCGATCGGCATGTCGAATTTCGGGGCGGCATTGGCAATGTTGATGTGATAGCCGCGCTCGGTGTCGAGCGGCACTGCGTAGCCGAGTTGCGACGCGAGCGTTTTTGACCAGGCCCCGCAACTGATCACGACCTTGTCAGCGCGATGGCGTGCCCCGCCGGTGCCATGTGCCGTGAGTTCGCCTGCCGCACGATCAACGCGCACAATATCGTCACGAATGAATTTTCCGCCCGCCGCGAGAAACCCGTCGCGCAACGCATTGCACACCGCGAGCGGATCGTCGACGTGGCCGGTGCCGGTGAATTGCCATGCGCCTTCGATGCGTGCGGAAATATCCGGCGCAATGTTTTTCACTTCCTCCGATGAAAGCCAATGCGTCTCGACACCGTGTTCTCCCAAACGCGCTATTTCAATTTTCGCAGCAGGGAGGGATCCTGCATGTTCGATCAGCAGCAAGTGGCCGTTCATTTTGAGCAAATGCGCGACATTGGCATCGTTCAGTAGTGCCGCCATGTCGTTGGCGGACTGGTGTTGCAATGCGGATAACGCCGCCGTTCCGCGCGCAAACGCGCCGGATCGCGCGGCCCATGCGAATCGCAACAGCCATGGCAGGATCGGCAACAAATACGCGGGTCGGATACGCAAGGGACTTTCGCGATCGAATAAGTAACCCATTGCACCGCGCACAACCTCTGGCGACGCCAATGGAAATACTTGTTCGGTAGCAATGTGGCCGGCATTGCCGAATGACGCGCCGTGACCAGGTTCGCTACGATCCACCAGCAATACGCGCTGCCCGAAACGCGCGAGGCGAAATGCGCAGGCGAGGCCAATGACACCGGCACCGATCACCAACACGTTATGCGCACGTTCGCCCATGAGTCGTTAGGCGAGAAAAACCGGCTTGGTGGCGATCGCATGTTTGATGATGGTTTCAGCATCGAGCAATTCTGCGCCCGCGAGCGGCAGACGTGGCGCACGCACCCGTGCATTCCCCATGCCGACGCGCTCTTGCGTGAGCTTGATCAGTTGCACGAATTTGACGACCGTATCAAGTTTCAATAGCGGCAGAAACCAGTGGTACAACGGTTCCAGTTCTTGCCACCGACCTGCGCGCGCCATCTCGAACAGCACCACCGATTCGCGCGGATATGCATTCACGAGGCCTGCGACCCAACCAGTCGCGCCGGCGGCAACACCTTCAACGATGATGTCGTCGACGCCAACGAGAATGTGCAGTCGATCGCCGATCAGTGATTTGATCGCGGCGATACGGCGGATATCGGCGCTCGATTCTTTAATCGCTACCAGGTTCGGATGATCGCCCGCGAGTTCTGCGATCTGTGGCGGCAGAAAATCGGTTTTGTACGCTAGCGGATTGTTGTAGAGCATGCAGGGTAGCGTTGTCGCGGCGATAACCGCCGTTATGTGGTGTTTCATCTCGCGCCAATCGCTTGAGTACACATAGGGCGGAAGCACCATTAACCCGCTA
>JAYTUX010000033.1:0-2667 GCA_043744315.1 Betaproteobacteria bacterium
GTGCGCAAATACTTTCCGATATGCGGGGCTCCATGCAACATCTCATTGGCGAATACCCGCGAGGCATCGCGATGGGTGGCAGTCAGGCGCATCTTGGCGCGGATGTAATTTCCCAACGCATCGGCCGGGTTGGCGTCGATGCGGATGCCGTCGGTTTCGGCCAGCCACAGACTCAGCGTGTGATCCAGCACCGCCCGATAGAGTGCCGCCTTGGTGCGGAAATAATAATGCAGGTTGGCCTTGGGCAGGCCGGCCGCCCCAGCGATTTCGGCCATGGTCGCGCCAGAAAAACCGGCGCGCGCAAACACGGTCTCTGCCGCCGCGAGAATGTCAGCTTCCGCGGCGCTGCGGATGTGTTCCTTTCGCCGCAGGGCAACCGATGTGTCGCTCGCGCGCGACAACTCAGCGCGTGCCAAAGATTCGGTCGCCGGCATCGCCGAGACCCGGCACGATGTACCCGTGGTCGTTGAGTTTTTCATCCAGCGACGCGGTGGTGATCGACACATCCGGGTGATGCGCGAGCATGTTGGCAACCCCTTCCGGTGCCGCCAGTAAACACACAAACTTCATACTGGTCACGCCATATTCTTTCAGTCGATCCAGCGCGGCAACGGCCGAATTTCCCGTCGCCAACATCGGATCCACCACGATCACCAATCGCTCCGCAATATCTTCGGGCACTTTGAAATAGTATTCGACCGGTTCCAGTGTTTCCGGTGCGCGATACAGACCGATGTGCCCCACGCGCGCGGCGGGAAGCAATTCCAGCATGCCGTCGAGCATGCCGTTACCGGCACGCAGTATCGAGACAATGCATTGTTTCTTTCCCGAAATCACCGGTGAATCGATCTCAGCGATCGGTGTCGTGATGCGGACGTTTTCAGTCGGCAAATCGCGCGTGACTTCGTAGCACAGCATTTGCGCAATTTCTTTCACGAGCCGGCGAAATCCGGCCGTCGAAGTTTCCTGGCGGCGCAGGAAAGTAAGTTTGTGCGTTAGCAGCGGATGATCGATGACATTCAGGTTGGGAAATTGCGGGTGCATGGTGCGCTCCTCGTTGGTATCGGTATGCTTTCAGAATACGGTGCCGTCACTGACAATATTCACCGGTGGCGCTCCACCGGGACGCTTGGCAGCGGCGATCTTGCGGCCCGCTGCCCAGGTGCCGCCTTCCAGCACTCGAGCCAATGGAAATGTTTCCGCCGAGAGTCCCAGTGCCTCACGCACCAACGGCGCAATCAAATCCAATCCGGCGACGGTAAGCGCACGCCATTCAATCACGGCCTCGTCGTCAACTTGCAATGGTCGGGTATGAAACGTGGCGTCGCGCGCTTCGATGACGCCCATATCCAGCAGCAAGCCACCATTGCGATATTCCGGCAGGCCGGTGAGGGCGTCGAGCTCGGTGACGGTGAGTCCTGCCTCTTCCAGCGGTTCCAGCAGCGAATAGGTCAACCATTGCGAAAGCTTATGAAAGGGAACACGGCCCCCCACTGCGGCAGGATGTGGCCAGCAATCGCCCAAGCCGACACCATCCAGTGACATACGCGACGGCCACACCGGCCCCAGCGCGCGCAACACGGTGCCGAGAATGAATTCTGCGTCGATCTTTTTGTCGCAAGAATGTGCGAGCAGAAAGTCGAATAGATTGCCAAGGCGGGCAGGCGCGCCAAAAACAGCGGGTGTCGCTGCTGCCACTTCACCGAGGCGCGTCAGCAATGCAGCGCGTCCTTCCAAACCCACCAATGGATTGGTTCCTGACACCTGAAATGCTCGCGCAATATCTCCCGCGCGTAGCCTGGACAGCGCCGCCGCGTCACTGCGCAGCGGTTGAGTTGCGTCGCTCGACAGTATTCCAGCGGTAAACAAGTCGAGGCTGGCGACCCCCAACCCTTCCGAGCGCGTTAGTGATTTCCCAGTTGGCGCATCAAGAAATCGCCAGTCAGCACCTGCGCCGGCATCAAGCAAGACACTGGGAATCACCAGATCGATGCGTACCCGAGCACGCTCGGCACCATCGAGTGCGTGTGCACGCGAAATCGCACCCCATCGATCCATGCCGCTCGCTTCAAAATGCCGCCAGCGGCTGTGATAAGGCACCGATAGATCCGGATAGCGCTCGCGGATCACCTCGGCCACATAGGCGGCGGCAGGTCGCAATTGATTCGTGCGCCAAATGAAATGCGGCGACTGCCCATTCGCCACATTTGAATAAATTTGTTGGCAGTGGCACCGTACCGCCGTAGCACTCAATAATGGCGCGGCGGGATGATCGACCGGCACAACTGTGTGCCAACCGCCGTCGCTCATGGCCACACTTTCCGCGCGTCCGGCATGGTCCGATTCACTCTTCCAATCCGCGACCTTTTGCGACGGATAACTCCTCGGCATCAGGCATGTAATTTGAAAAATAACCGGCTGCTTTTTTCGCGTCCATTTCCACCCTCGCATCGGCCGGAATCAATTCATCCGGAATCGGCACGCGCTCGATCACGTCAATGCCCTGCTCAACCAGCGCGCCGTGTTTCATATCGCTCATCGATGCCCAGCGGTCGATGCGGGTGATGCCAAGCCAATGAAACACATCCGGCATCAATTCCTGAAAGCGCATGTCCTGCACGCCGGCCACGCATTCAGTGCGAGCAAAATAGGTTTCGGCGCGGTCGC
>JAYTUX010000034.1:0-8854 GCA_043744315.1 Betaproteobacteria bacterium
TCGGCGATGGATTCCTCCGTCGCCCCCTTGCTGCGCAGAGTGTGTGCAACACGGCTCGCGCCAAATTTCGCAGACAGGCGGCGCGCAGCCCCGGCGACGTAACGTGCTTCGTTGAGGAAACCCATTTCCACACACCAATCGGCTGCACCTTCGACTTCGGGCTTGCCGAACCCTGCGCTCAACATTTTCGAGGTAAATTCCGCGCGCGACGCATCCCGGCGCGAAAGCAGTGCCAGCGCACGCGCGAGCAACTCTTTGTTTTCGGGTTTGGGTGATTGGACGTCGATCATGTGACCTTGCGCTGAAGCCGCCATCCGATTGATTGGCAATGCATGCACACCATACCCGCATACCAGCCTGTGCCCTCACATTCGGTACAGGCACGCCATTCAATGCCGCTTGGCACGCCGGTCAATACGCCGCTGCACCGTGCGCCGTGATTGACACGTTCGCACGATTGATCGACGGCGACAAATTTGAATGAAATTGCCTCGCAGCGTGTGCAAACCGCCGCCGGCGGCTGCCGTTGCGAATGCAACATCGGTCGCAACGTGAGGAAATCCTGCGGATTGCGCCGCATTGGCGTTACACGTCGTGTCATACGTGAAGAATGCGAATGAGCGATTTGCATGATGCACTCCATTTCTTGCGCCGTTGCGCGTTGACACCAGCCCAGCCAGTTGCCAGTTGCCAGCGATTTGAATCGGCCGACCCGGTGTCAACGCGTTGCAGAATAAAAAGGGGCCGCGTCAATCAAGTTCCCTTGCTCACAGCGGCCCAACCATCGAACTCACACTCACAAACTAAAATCAATTGCGCCGTAACGGAAACTGCCGCGAAACGACTCAAAAAACTGGCTTGCCGGAATATCGCGATGCAAGCCAACCGATCACGGCACCGCCAATGACGCCGATGCCAATGATCGGAACGTAGCTCTTGGTAATGACGGCGTCGGGCAAACTAATCAACAATCCAACCAGCGCACCCTTGGCATAACCTCGCAGAGGCATCGTGCAAAGTGGAATTAAAAAGCCAATCGCAAAACGGCTCAGGAATGCTCCCATCAATGCTGCCGGTTTGTCGACGAACGACAAAGGCAGCATCGACAATACCGTTACTGAACCGAAGATAACGCCTGCCAACAGAGCAAACAGGATTGGATTCATGAATGTTACTCACCTGTGTGGCGCCGTACTGCGCGCCACGGTGCGTCATTTACTCTTCGACTTCTGCGCTCTCGTCGCTGCCGCCACCCGGCGTGCCACTCACGCCGACGGCTGCGCGGATGCGCGCTTCGATTTCCTTGGCCATGGCGGGATTTTCCTTAAGGAATTTTCGGGTGTTGTCTTTGCCCTGGCCGATCTTCTCGCCTTTGTAGGCGTACCAGGCACCAGATTTGTCGACGATCTTATGCACCACACCGAGCTCGATAATCTCGCCTTCGCGCGAAATGCCCTCGCCGTACAAAATATCGAATTCAGCGATACGGAACGGCGGTGCGACTTTGTTCTTGACGACCTTAACGCGGGTCTCGGAACCAATCACTTCTTCGCCATTCTTGATGGCACCAATGCGGCGGATATCAATACGCACGGACGCATAGAACTTGAGCGCATTGCCACCGGTGGTGGTTTCGGGGCTGCCGAACATGACGCCGATTTTCATGCGGATCTGGTTGATGAAAATGACCAGCGTGTTGGAACGCTTGATGTTGGCGGTGAGTTTGCGCAGCGCCTGCGACATCAAGCGCGCCTGCAATCCGGGCAACTGATCGCCCATTTCGCCCTCGATCTCTGCACGCGGTGTAAGGGCGGCGACAGAATCGACAACGACGATATCGACCGAGCCGGAACGCACCAGCATGTCGGCGATTTCCAGCGCTTGCTCGCCATTGTCGGGCTGCGAGATCAACAGATCATTGATATTCACACCGAGCTTGCCGGCGTATTGTGGATCGAGCGCGTGCTCGGCATCGATAAATGCTGCCGTGCCGCCGGTTTTTTGCATCTCGGCGATGACTTGCAGCGTGAGCGTGGTTTTGCCCGATGACTCAGGGCCGTAAATCTCAACGACTCGGCCACGCGGCAACCCACCGATACCCAACGCGATATCGAGGCCGAGTGAGCCGGTGGAAACGGGAATGATGTCGGGGATGACATTGCCATCGCCCATCTTCATGATTGAGCCCTTGCCGAATTGCTTTTCGATTTGCGAAAGCGCGGCTTGCAGGGCTTTGGATTTGTTTTCGTCCATAAAGGATTCTTTCATCATGTTCATGGGTTGCTCCCGGAGGGTTAGATTTCGGTGGAGACACACTGTCGAAGACACACAATAAACTGTAACTAATTACAGTCTGTATGTTCGTACAGTACCGAAAAATAATGCCGATTGCAAGGATTTTGTTGCGGGTGGGCTAAAAAAACCTGCCGGGCGGCAAGTCAGGCGAGATTATGCAGTAACTTGCTTAACGCGTGCACGATGGTCTGATTGCGGATTGCATCGCGATCGCCATTGAAGTGGCAAACCTCTGTAATAACAGGCTTTTTCGGAAATTTCCAGGCAAACCAGACGGTGCCGACGGGCTTGTCCGGCATACCTCCAGATGGCCCGGCGATGCCCGTCACGGCCACCGCAACCTGCGCACGCGAGCGCGCAATCGCCCCATCTGCCATTTGCCGTGCCGTCTCTTCCGATACCGCGCCGAAATCAACCAAGGTATCGCGATGGACGCCCAACATCGACGATTTTGCTTCGTAGCTGTATGTCACGAAGGCACAGTCGAACCAGGCTGACGAGCCGGAAACGCGCGTGACCGCTTCCGAAATGCCCCCGCCCGTGCACGATTCCGCCGTCGCGAGCATCAGGCCGCGGCCTTTCAATGCCGCGCCCAATTGCGTGGCGAGTGAAGTAATTTCCTGTTTATCCATGATGTGTCGTTACGCAGTCTGGTGTGAAAAATAATTGGGTTCAGGCACCGAAACGGTGGTGCAACAGGCCCGTGTGCAACCGCTCGATTTGGTCCAGTGATTTCAATTTCACGTGCACGTTGGAATGGCGATGCATGGCGGGAAGATTGCTGAGCGCAGGAAATTTGTGCAGGAATTTCAAATTTTCACGCTGCCACTTGAGATCATACCCGCCCATCGAGAAGTGAATCAGCAACAGATCCATTGGGATCGAAACGCGAAAGCCTGCAAGATGCGCACGATACGTGAAATCAATATCGTAGAGGTGAAACCCATTGAACGTCGCCTCATCAAAATTCAGCGCCTCCCAAACCCGCCGCTGCATGCCGATAAATACGCCATCAAGCGCGTGAACATTTTCCACGATCGGTGCTTGCAGCCCCGCCGCGAAATAAAGGTAATCCGCTTGACCCGGCGGCCTGTGAATGATTTGGCCGTGCACATAGGGCAATCCTGCGTGGCCCCAATCGGCATCGACCAATTTGCTGCTGCCCGCCACGCCAACGACATCGTAGTGCGCCAAATGTTGTAATACACGCTCGCCAAAATCGTCATGAAGGAATTCAATATCGTCGTGGCAAAAAATCAGCGATTCGCCCGATGCGCGCGCGGCACCGCGGTTATAGCCCTCGCACATTGATGTCGCATCATGAATGCCGATCAATTCGAAGTCATGGCGTGCAAATTGCGTATTGAGTGAAGTTTCGATCGCGGCGAAGAATTGCGGACGATTGCTGCAAATGATGGCGGAAACTTTTTGTCTTGCCGGGTCTGACGCCACCGGCACCCGCCATGCCGGCGCGACTTGCAGATTCGCCCGTGACCACGCCAGGCAGGCGCGCGCGAGTTCCTGCTTGGCAATATCCCATTGCGGGCGGCGTTTCAAAATAGACTGCAATTGCATCATGGCAAAATCGATTTGCCCGGCGTCCAACGTGCTCCGCACCGACAACAGCATCGCATCGCAATCGTCGGGCACGCGGCTCTTGCACCACTGTTGCCAAACTTGGCGGTAGAGGCGCTCGAGATCGCGCGTGAATGTAACTTGATCGAGGATCGGGCTTGCGGCCATTCGCTCGCGCAATTCCGCGCGCAGCAAAGTCAATGACGCCGCGTCCGATGCGAGTTGCACTGCACGATTGACAAAATCTGCTTCATCGGTCGCGATCCATTCATTCATTTTCAGCACTGTCAGCAGGCTCGCGGTCGAGCGCGAACATCCGCGTTCACCCGGCAGCGTCAACACCGGCACGCCCTGCCACAACGCATCCAGCGTGGTGGTGGCGCCAGAAAACGGCATTGGATCGAGCGCGATATCAACATTGGCGAATGAGGCGCGGTATTCGGCAACGCCGACGCGCGGCAGAAATAAGAGCCGTGACGATTCGCATGCCAGCGCTTCACGCACTCGCTCACGTGCGAAGCCGTCGGGAATGCCTGCAACCACCAATTGGCAATCGGGAATCGCTTCCAGCAACCGCCGCCACAGCGCCAATGTAGGATCGGTAAGTTTTTGTGCGTTGTTGAATGAGCCGAAAGTAACGCGACCGTTCTTCAGGATCGGCGCCGGTGCAACCGCAGGCGCATCCACATCGGGCCGCCAGCACCATTGCGTATGCGGCATGCGCAATATTTTTTCGCTGTGATTCGCATCGTTGCCCAGCGGATCGGCGATCGCGTCGCTGATGCGGTAATCCATTGCAGTGAGGCCGGTGGTGCAAAGATAATCGAGCCAGGTGATTTGTACCGGTGCCGGTTTGCGCGCGAATACACCGAGCCGATTGTGGCCAGCATGGCCGGCGATATCGATCAATATATCGATGCCGTCTTCATGCACTTTCGCAGCGACTTGTTTGTCGCTCATGCCGCGCATGACGCGAATATTCTGCAGGCGCATATTCAAGCCCATCGCCGTCAGTCGCGCCGGACCTTGCGGGTTGTTGAAGTAACAAAATACGTCGAATTGCTCACGGTCATGCGCAACGATCACGCCATCAAGAAATGCCGGCAACGCGGTGTGGCAATCGGGCGACACGTAACCTATGCGCAAGCGCCGCGATGGCTCCGGCGCATTGACGAGCAACGGTGCCTCATTGGAAACCGCTTCAAACCAGTTTGACCACTCGCGGTGTGTGGTGAGGATTTGCGCCGGCGTCAATGTCGAATCGAGGCGCGTCGCCGCAAGAAAATTGCTGAAGGCTTGCGGTGTCATCGGATTCAATTGCAGTGCGCTTCGGTAGCGCGCGACCGCCTCCGGCAATCGACCCTGATCCTTTAGCAGATTGCCGAGATTGTTCAGCAGTTCTACTGAATCGGGTTGTCGACGTTCCGCACGTTCCAATGCGGCGACGGCATCGTCAAGCCGGCCCAGTGCGTTTAACGCATTCGCCATGTTGACGAGCGCGCTGGGTAACGCCGGCGAGAGCGAAAGTGCCGCTTCAAATGAAGCAACCGCCTCCGCAAATCGTTGCATCGCGGTGAGCGAATTGCCGCGGTTCACATGCGCGGCCGCGAACGTTGGCAACGCGGCAATGCTGCGGTCATACCACGTCAATGCTTCCGCGTATTTCCCCAATTGATGCGCGATGATGCCTAGCCCCATCAGCGCCTGTGCGTTGATTGCGTCGTTTGCAAGGAGTTCACGAAACAACGTGTCTGCACCGCGCAAATCGCCCATGTGCAGCAGCGCCATGGCGTCCGCCAAGAGGGTGGCGGTGGTACGTGACGCCGTCACGCAGAGGCGGCCGGCTGCACCCGATGCCAATATCGGTAGGCGGTCGAAAAACCGAATTTTTTGTAAACAGCGATGGCGGCGTCGTTGGATTGATCGACCTGCAGGAATGCTGCTTTGGCACCCTGCTCCAGCGCCCACGCCAACAGGTACGCCACCAAAATCGTTGCGTAGCCTTTGCCGCGCGCCTTGGTCGCGGTGCGCATATTGAAAATTCCCACATGCCCGGCATCGAGACGCGCCATGCCAGTGGAGGCAACGCCATTGACGGTCTTCAACGACAGAAACGTTTGCGGCCCTTTCCATAGTGCCTGGCGCTTCATGTCCTGTGCGCGCATTTCCGGCGTCATCGCTTTCATTTTATGAACATCGTCGAGGCCGTTACTGTCGTCATGTTCGATCAGTTTGGCGCCGGCGGGAATGCCGTAATCGCCAGGCGGAATGCCGATCGACAAATCGCGTGTCATGACGATCGTATCAAGTTCACGTGCATAGCCGCGCAACGAAAGCAAGGCGTCCAAATCGGCGGGCGACAATGATTCATTCAGGCGAAACATCGCCGGCTGCCCATGCGCGCGATACCACGCTTCGACATAGGTGATTTTCTCGTCGATCGGCAGATGGGATGTCTGCAACGCCGTCACGCTGTTGGCGCGACGAGTGTCGGTGCCGGAGGCACGCAGCAACCACCCGTCGTAATGCGACTGGTAGATCGCGGGCGAGGTATTAATCGTGAGTTCTTCGAGGCGGCGGGTGTTGACGATGTCGGACATGAAGTGATGTGTAGTGGGTGTCAATTGTGTTACGCGGCAGTGGTGTCGACAAATAATGGGGACGTCTACCAATCCGTCATTCCGGCGAACAACCACAGGGGTTGCACCGGGCCGGAATGGCGAAATTTTTAGGTCAATAGACGCACCTAAAACCAAGTCTTCACAACCAGCGCGGCGTTCAGAGGGTTTATGCCCAGAACTCCTCGCCAATGCTAGTGTTTGCCAGCTTTATGCGGGGATCATGCATTGATCTCAGCCCCGGTTTACTAGTCTTGCGCTCAAACATGCTTTACCGCGCTAGAGCCGCTTGCCACTCGCCGTATCGAAAAAATAATATTTATCGGGCAGCGGCGTCACCGTCAATCGCTCACCATGTTTATTTTGCAAGTGCCCATCGGCGCGCACCACCACGCCGTGCGCGCCCATTTTGCCGTGGACGAGTGAATCCGATCCCAGCGCCTCTGCGCTATCCACCTTCAACGCCATGCCGACCGGACCAATCACCAAATGCTCGGGGCGGATTCCAAAGGTAATGTTATCGCCGGATTGGGTCTTGTCTTTGATGAGTCCCGGCAATGGCACCGCCATGCCATCACCCAAATCGAGCATCCCACCGTCAACCGTTCCCGGCAGAAAATTCATCGCGGGCGAGCCAATGAATCCCGCCACAAACACACTCGCCGGATTATCGTAAACCTCCATCGGTGCGCCGATCTGTTCGACCCTTCCCGCATTCATCACGATCATGCGATGCGCGAGTGTCATCGCCTCGACCTGATCATGCGTGACAAAAATGCTGGTGGTTTTCAATTCGCGCGAAAGCTTCTGGATTTCAAGGCGCATTTGCACGCGCAGCTTGGCATCAAGATTCGACAACGGTTCGTCAAACAGAAATACGGCCGGTTCGCGCACGATCGCGCGCCCCATCGCCACGCGTTGCCGCTGCCCACCCGAAAGTTCGCGCGGTTTTCGTTGCAAGAGTTGCCCCAGTTCCAGAATCTTCGCCGCTTTCTGTACGCGGACTTCAATGTCGTCCTTCGACAATTTACGAATCTTCAATCCATACGCCATGTTTTCATACACCGACATGTGCGGATACAGCGCGTAATTCTGAAACACCATCGCGATGTCGCGATCCTTCGGCTCCAAATCATTGACCAGTTTGCCGCCGATCCACACCTCGCCCGCCGTAATGATCTCCAACCCCGCAATCATGCGCAGCAACGTCGATTTGCCGCAGCCCGACGGGCCGACGATGACGATGAATTCGCCATCGGCAATTTCGGCATCGACACCATGCACCACGGCATTTTTGCCGTAGGATTTTTTGACGTCTTTTAGGGTTATGTTTGCCATGGAGTATTCAAGTCAAATTGGGCCCCGGAATAGATCCGGGGCGACAGTGGCGATGTGTTTGCAGGGTCCCCATGAGAGTCGCCGAGCAGCGCAGCAAACGAGGGAGGTTTCCGCGAGGACTGTTTGAAGGCGAGCGGAAAACGCGGCAGACATTGTGCAATCGTTTTCGAGCCCGAGTTCCGCAGCGGCCCGCGTTTGTGAGCAGCGGAGGGCACCCCGCGCTTTTGCGGGGCGACGAACCTGGGGTCGCCTTTCTTTGCTTACTTTCTTTGGCGAAGCAAAGAAAGTGAGTTGCCGCCGGGCAACCCCCGGCAAATTCAGACAAAAAGCCCATCACTTCTCCGTCTCCACCAATCCCTTAACAAACCACCTCTGCATCAATATCACCACCATCGCCGGCGGAATCATCGCGAGCATCGCGGTCGCCATCACCAGATGCCATTCGGTGGCCGCATCGCCGCCGGAAATCATCCGCTTGATGCCAATCACCGTCGTGTACATCGATTCCTGGGTGGTAATCAACAGCGGCCACAAATACTGGTTCCAGCCGTAAATAAACTGGATGACAAACAAGGCCGCAATCGAGGTCTTCGACAATGGCAACACCACGTCCCAGAAAAAACGCATCGGCCCGGCACCATCCATGCGCGCCGCTTCGGCCAATTCATCGGGTATGGTGAAAAAGAACTGGCGGAACAGGAATGTCGCGGTGGCCGACGCAATCAGCGGCAAGGTCAGCCCCGCGTAGGAATCGAGCATCCCCAAATCCGCGACCACTTTGAAGGTCGGGATGATGCGTACCTCCACCGGCAGCATCAACGTCACGAAGATCATCCAGAAGAAAAAATTCCGCAGCGGAAAGCGGAAGTAGACGATGGCAAAGGCGGAGATGATCGATATGCCGATTTTGCCGAACGCGATCACCAGCGCCATGATGCCGCTGTTGATCATCATGCGGCCCACCGGCGCGCTCGAACCGGTGGTGGAGCCGGCCGTCAGCACTTGCGAATAATTATTGATGAGTTGAT
>JAYTUX010000035.1:0-8822 GCA_043744315.1 Betaproteobacteria bacterium
CATCAAACGCGCCCTCATCAGCGTTTCAGACAAGACCGGCGTATTGGAACTGGCGAAATTTCTCGCGGATCGCGGCGTGGAGATCCTGTCGACGGGCGGCACCGCCAAATTGCTCGGCGACAACGGCGTGAAGGTGCGCGAAGTCAGCGACTACACCGGCTTCCCGGAAATGATGGATGGCCGCGTGAAAACGCTGCACCCGAAAGTTCACGGCGGCATTCTCGCGCGCCGCGATTTGGCGCATCACATCGCGGCGATGAAGCAACACGACATCCCCGCCATCGACATGGTAGTGGTAAATCTTTATCCCTTTGCCGCCACCATTGCCAAACGCGATGTCACGCTGGAAGACGCGGTCGAGAACATCGATATCGGCGGCCCGGCGATGGTGCGCGCGTCGGCAAAAAATTATCCTTTTGTCGCCATCGTCACCGATACGCATGACTATCATTACCTGATGGAAGAAATGAAAACCCATCGCGGTGCACTCACGCATGCCACCCGTTTTGCGCTCGCCAAAAAAGCCTTCGCGCATACCGCTGAATACGACGGCATGATCAGCACCTATCTTTCATCACTCGATGCCGACAACAATCGGCGCTTGTTTCCGGATCAATTGCATCTCACCTTTAGTAAAGCACAGGACATGCGCTACGGAGAGAACCCGCATCAGGATGCCGCGTTCTACGTTGAGCATCATCCGTCGGCCGGCACGCTGGCGCACTTTCAACAATTGCAAGGGAAGGAACTTTCCTACAACAACATCGCCGACGCCGATGCCGCGTGGCAGTGTTGCCGCGCGTTTGATGTGCCTGCCTGCGTGATTGTCAAGCATGCCAACCCGTGCGGCGTGGCGATTGCGGCAGATACGCGCACCGCCTATCTGCGCGCACTGGAAACCGACCCGACTTCCGCATTTGGCGGCATCATCGCTTTCAATCGCGAGCTCGATGGGGCGACGGCGGAAGCGGTCTCGAAACAGTTTGTCGAAGTAGTGTTGGCACCGCTGTTCAGCGTCGAAGCGCGCAAGGTTTTTTCGGCCAAACAAAATGTGCGGCTGCTGGAAATTCCGCTCGCGCCATCGCGAAAAGATGTCGATATGAAACGCGTCGGCGGCGGCATGCTGGTGCAGAGTTCGGATGATTACGATGTTGCCGAATTGAAGGTCGTCAGCAAACGCAAACCGACGCCCGGGGAAATGAACGATTTGCTGTTCGCGTTCCGGGTGGCGAAATTCGTGAAGTCAAACGCGATCGTCTTTTGCCGCTATGGCATGACGCTCGGTGTCGGTGCCGGCCAGATGAGCCGCGTCGATTCCACCAAAATCGCTGCGATCAAAGCGAAGCATGCCGGACTCACGTTAAAAGGTTCGGTCGCAGCCAGCGACGCGTTCTTTCCGTTCCGCGATGGGCTTGATGTGATCGCGGAAGCGGGGGCGACGGCGGTGATCCAGCCCGGTGGATCGATGCGCGACGACGATGTGATCAAGGCGGCGGATGAACATGGGATCGCGATGGTGATGACGGGTATGCGGCATTTCCGGCATTAAAGTGAAACTCCTCGTCATCGGCGCCGGCGGTCGCGAACATGCCCTTGCATGGCGGCTCGCGCAAAACCCGAATGTGCAGCGCGTGTATGTCGCACCCGGTAATGCCGGCACGGCGCATGAGGATGGCCTCGCGAATGTCGATATCACGGCGATTCCACAGCTGCTGACATTCGCGCGGGAGGAAAAAATTTATTTGACGGTGGTCGGACCCGAAGCGCCGTTGGCGGCGGGCGTGGTTGATGCATTTCAGGCGGCGGGATTGAAAATCTTCGGGCCGACCATGCGCGCCGCGCAATTGGAGTCCTCCAAGGATTTCGCCAAGCAATTCATGGTGCGGCACAAAATTCCCACCGCCAAATACGCGACGTTCACCGATGCGGCCGAAGCACGCGCCTACGTTGAAAGTGAAGGTGCCCCCATCGTGATCAAGGCCGATGGCCTGGCTGCCGGCAAAGGTGTGGTGGTCGCGATGACGATGGCCGAAGCGTTGCAAGCAATCGACATGATGCTGAGTGGCGATACGTTGGGTAATGCGGGTGCCAGGGTCGTGATCGAAGAATTCATGCAAGGTGAAGAAGCGAGTTTCATTTGCCTTTGCGATGGCGCGCACGCGTTGCCGTTCGCATCATCGCAGGATCACAAGCGGATATTCGATGGCGACCTGGGTCCCAACACCGGCGGCATGGGCGCCTACTCGCCCGCACCAGTCGTCACGCCCGAAGTGCATGCGCGCGTGATGCGCGAGATCATCATGCCAACACTGCGCGGCATGGCGGCGGAAGGCGCGCCCTTCACCGGATTTTTGTATGCGGGCCTGATGATCGACGGCAGCGGCAAAGCAAGGGTCGTTGAATTCAATGCCCGCATGGGTGACCCGGAAACGCAACCGATCATGATGCGTTTGAAGTCGGATTTCCTGACGTTGGTCGAGCACGCGATCGACGGCACGCTCGATCAGATCGACGCCGAGTGGGATCGCCGCGCGGCGCTCGGCGTGGTGATGGTAGCGGCAAATTATCCGGACACGCCAACCAAGGGCGACGAGATCACCGGTCTGCCAAGAGCGACTGACGATGCGCGCGTGTTTCATGCCGGCACCATCGAGTGCGACGGCAAAATTGTCACCAACGGCGGGCGCGTATTGTGTGTGACCGCACTCGGCGACACCGTAAAAATCGCGCAGCAGCGGGCGTATCAATTGCTGGCGCCAGTACGCTTTAAGGACATGCAGTATCGGAAAGATATCGGCTATCGTGCGATTGGGCGGAAGGGGAATTCGTCGTTCCAGCCATGACCGGATCTTTGTGGCGGAAAATCACTGGGGCCAGCTAATCGACGCGCACCAATATTGATTTGTCATCCTGAGCGAAGCGAAGGATCTTGCCGCGCCGAGATCCTTCGCTTCGCTCAGGATGACATTGAATTTGTATCCCGATGCTTGACTCCTCAGTCAGCTATGGCAATTTATTCACATGCAGTACTGTATTCAATTGGCAAGAACGTAGATCGCCATTCCACGCGGATTTCAGGGGCAAAACGTCCGGAAAACCACGCCAGTGCTTGAGTTTGTCGAGCCCGTCTATTGATCTGCGCGAATGACAAAATAGCGCAATGAACATCGCCGACGTCAAAACCTACCTCCTCAAACTTCAATCGCGCATCGTCGCGAAACTCGAATCGCTCGATGGCAAAACTTTCTTGCGCGACGAATGGCAACGCCCCGAAGGCGGCGGTGGAATTTCCCGCATCCTTGAAGGTGGCCAACTGCTGGAGCGGGGCGGTGTATTGTTCTCGCATGTGATGGGCGCGAACCTTCCTCCAAGTGCCGCCGCCAATCGTCCTGACATCGCTGGACGCGAGTGGGAAGCGATGGGCGTGTCGCTGGTGCTGCATCCGCAAAACCCGTACGTGCCAACGGTCCACATGAACGTGCGTTTTTTCATCGCACGTTCAAAGTCGCCAGATGAGCAAGATGCATTTTGGTTCGGCGGTGGCATGGATTTGACGCCGTACTACGGCTTCGAGGAAGACTGCATACATTTTCATCGCGTCAACAAAGCCGCACTCGAGCCCTTTGGTGCCGAACACTATCCGCATTTCAAGAAATGGTGCGACGAATATTTTTATTTGAAGCACCGCAAAGAACCACGTGGGATCGGCGGCATATTTTTCGACGATTTTCACGCACCCGGATTTGAAAAATCTTTTGCGATGCAACGCGCGGTGGGCGACGCGTTTCTAAACGCGTACGTGCCCATCGTCGAGCGGCGTCGCGAATTGTTGTATGGCGAGCACGAACGCGAATGGCAATCCTATCGACGTGGACGTTACGTCGAATTCAATCTCGTCTGGGATCGCGGTACGCATTTCGGCTTGCAATCGGGCGGGCGCACTGAGTCGATCCTCGCCTCGATGCCGCCTCAGGCGACGTGGCGCTACAACTGGCATCCAGAAGCGGGGACGCGCGAATCGGAGTTGCTGGAGAAATACCTGATCGGATACGACTGGGTGTAGCGGTTTGCGTCGCTCCGTATGTGGGCACGTTATTACCGACCGGTTTCGAGAAACGCGACGGTCGGGTATCGACCCATAGGCGACAAACGCGCTGTCCGACACCGGTCATACAAGAGTAAACAAACGGTCGTTCAATTCGCCACAGCAGCGTTTAGCTCTTGAACATAAGTGCCATTGGCGTTGGGGGTGATTTGTAAAGACGTCGTGTTCTTTCCGGAACTATTCCTAGGTAAGAGGCAACACTTTCCAAGCACTTCCATCGGTAAATGTCGCTTTGCAATTCTGACATTCTTCGCAGTCTAGGCGTACGACACTTTCGCAATTAGGGCAAGTGCCTAACAAGGCGAGTTCATCTGCTGAATGGCCGGGTGCAAACTCCTCCAGGTCGGCCTTTCTTTTTGAGCGCAGACTAGCGGCATATACATGTCGTTGCTTATTCGTCCCGTATCCGAGTGCAAAGAAGACAGTTAGTTGGACCGGAGTATAAATTAGCGCTGCGACCGCCGCGCGACGCAAAGTGTCCCAGCTCCAATTATCTTCAATCAGCGCTCCGACAACAGTCATGATCGCCAGTCCGCTCGCAAGCGTCACAAGATAGCCCTTTAGCGGCGGCCGGGAGCATTGAAGGGATAGAACACTCATGCCAAATCCAAAAACGCTGCCAAATAGCGCGACAAACCCCAAATAGGTTAACGCTCCTCCTCCATCGCTAGCAATGGAGGTCGTCGGAGAAAGCAGAGCGCAAAGAAGTGCACCTCGTGACCGGAAAACAGTTTGCATTTGATCCCGTATGCAAGTGTCATGGTAGGTCGATTGTGTGACCGATTTGGAGTAATTTGAAGCGACTATTCCAAAGTCCGCATTTGGCCGTTTGCGGCATTTCGCCGCTGAGGCGGAAATTGAAGAGTTTTCTACTTGAAAACATGATCATTGGACAAACGGGTTTACCAGTTCCACTCCTGTTCCCTGAAAGTCTTCCAGGTTTCTGGTTACAACTTTCAAATCGTAGATCAGCGCAATCGCCGCGATCTGTTTGTCAATCGGATGCTGGTGATTTGGTGACATTAAGCGCCCCCACACCTGGGCGCATTCTTCGTCGAAAGATAACACTCTATCGGCATAATCAGCCGCGACCAGATCAAGCCACTTCTCCAACCGCTTGACTTGCGAAAGGTCGCCGCGATGTCTGATATTCTCAAGCCCGCGCCGAATTTCGCCGATGGTCTGCGCCGAAAGGTAGAGGTCGGCAGCGTCAACAGTCTTGAAAAATTTCTGGACGCCGGAGTTTGCCTTCATGCCCTTGCGAGCTTCGCTGATGACGTTTGTGTCGACCAAGTACACGCGCGGTTCTACCCGTTGCGAAAATTGAAATCGGCGTCTTCGCCAACATTCGGCATACTCGACAGAATCGCGGCAACAGACCGACGCTTCGGGCGCTGTAGGACGGATTTCAGAATTTCGCGATGTTCTGCTTCTGCACTTCTTCCGTGCGAAGCCGCTTGTTGCTTAAGCGCTAGTACTATTTCTTCGTCAACGTTGCGAACGACAAGATTGGTCGCCATATTGGCCTCCTATGTTGCAATCATTGATAGCAGTTTACGGCCAATTTGATTACATTGCAATCATCTTGGGCACTGCTTTCGAAGTTCCGCTCTTGGCCGATTGCCGCGCATCGCAGACTGCCGCATTATGGATGCTCAATTGTATTGGTTTGGCCTTAAGGTGGTCGACAGTAATGTCGCAATGCCCACCAAGGCCAGTTGAAGCTATTTGTGCGCTCACCGTTTGTGAGGTGCCAACGTTAGGCTAACGTTTCCTCAACTCGACGCGGCGGTTCGTGGCTCTCCCATCTTCGGTCCGGTTGTCTGCAATTGGCGCAGTCTGCCCATAACCTTTGGCCTGGAGACGCGACGCTGCGATGCCACGTTGAAGGAGACCTGACACAACACTCTTTGCGCGAGCTTCGGACAGCGTTTGGTTTGCACTCGCGGAACCGGCATTGTCGGTGTGGCCGCCGACCTCAAGATTTAGGTCCACAGCGTCCTTAAGCATCATGGCGACCTCGTCGATGATCTTGAGTGACTCGGGTTGAATGGTGGCTTTGCCAGTATCAAAGTTTATGTAGAGCGAGACGGTGCCGTCCTTATTGATCTTGTCCAATAAGTCTTTGGCAACGATTTCCTGCTTCATTGTTTCCTTCTCGATGATCAAGACATCGTAAGGACCGTCATTTTCTGCGCGGATCAGTGTCCAAACTTCCTTGCCGTTCTTACTCATCTTAAGCGTGGTGGCGCGATGGCCGCCGCCGATGGACGAGAGATCCGAAGGCCCGTGCTCGTATTCACCCTCCACGGTGCCGCCCGCGGCCTTGACTGCGTTTTGAAAGTTTCGTATCACCTGCAACGCGCTCGCGGGTTTTACGCCCTCAGGGGAATAATACTGAAGCACCGTCTTGGCACCTTCGACCGGAACCATCTTCGCTGGCGCACCGTCTGCCTGAACCCCCGCAGGACCGACCGGAAACCGCGAAGAATCGAAGCCGCTCCGATCGCAGACTGAGAGCGAGTAGCCCTTCATGCGATTGAATAGCGGATGGTCCTTACAGCCCTCGGTGTCTTCTGCCAACGCAGGTGTCGCAATTGCGACAGCGAGAAACGTAGCAGTCCGCCATGTAGTGCAGTTCGCCATAATGCCTCCAGTGCACGCCGCCAGGTCGACGGATACTCGCTGGCGGCGGCGTAATGTGCCGATGATTCGCAAGAAGTGAAGGGCCGAAAAGAGCCCGTAGGTTTTAGGATAGGATATTTTGCGTAGAGCGGCACACAAATCGACAATGGCTCAATTCATGCACGAATTCGCATGTGCCTGTTGCAGTAATTACATCTGTCCAGGAAAGCTCACGCTGCGGTGGCACTGATAAAACGTAGTGTCGTCAGGTATTCGAGCTTTCCGTCTGGCCCACACTGTGACGAGACTGCAGAAAAAAAATCAAACTCCACTTTGTGCCGATCCGCCTCACTCAATAGATAGAGATCGTACATATCAAGAAACCAGCGCCAAAGCGCTTCCGGCGTCAACCGCTGGGCAATATGAACATCCTCAACAGCAAGCTGCTGGAATGTAGCCGAAAAAATCTCGGAGATGCCTTTGCGATCGCGAAAGCGACGGTCACCAAACCGGACCTCAGATAGGTGCTCCTGGCGAGGACACCGCGAAACCGCGTCAATATAGGCCGAAAATGCAGGAGATTGTGGCGGCGGGGCGCCGACGATTGCGGCTAGCATGGCGCCTGGCTTCAGCACACGACGAATTTCCCGCACTACCTGCTCCGCATCGTCCATGAGCATGAGCGCCAGGTGGCAAAGGACATAGTCGAAGTGGCCATTTGAGAACGCCAGATTCTGCGCCTTTGACTGTTGAAGAACGACGCGATCGCCAAGTTGCCTTTGAGCAACTGCCAGTTCCGAAAAGCTCATGTCTATACCACTCAGAACAAGACTCGGTTGGGATCGCGAAGCAAGCAGTGAAAGCAGATACCCATCCCCACACGCAAGATCGAGGACCTCAATGTTTGCCTTGGAGTAGGGAACAACAGCGGCAAGAATTTCGTACGAGGATCGCAATTCCCGCTCGCGGAAAGTTACCGGCAGTTCGCCAAAGGCCCTTGACGTAAGCCCCGGGCGCGCGTCGTGAAAATCGGAAAGAAACGCCTCGACCGGCGACATCTTGGCTGGCATGGACGTCCTAACGTAGTGGCAGAAAAGCTCTTTTCATTAGCGCATCGTGCCGAGTTTCAGTTGGGAGATCAAGCTGACAGACCGATTCTGGCCGAAAGTTGCCGTCCGCCATTTTTTTTCTACCACTCCCGATATGTCAACCTCACCGGCCATACACCATAAATCTTTCCGGCCGTCGCACAATGGAATGTCTGCGCGACATGTCCCGAAAATAAACAATGAAAAGGGTATTGATGAATTTGATCGGACCATTCAGACGCACGGTCTTACCGCCGCGCTGAGACGGACAATTTACACGCGGCGATCAATATTTGCCCAGTATGGGTCGCGTAGCTTGCGCTTGAATATCTTCCCGGTATCTTCGCGTGGCAGCTGTTCGTGGAAAGTCACGCGGCGCGGCACTTTGTAATCGGCAATGCGCATGCGCAAGAACGACTGCACCTGGTCCGCGTCAAGAGCGGCCCCATCGGCTGGCTGGATCGCCGCCAATAGGCATTCACCGAAGTCATCGTCTGGCACCCCAAACACGGCACAGTCGGCAATTCCTGGCATCGTCACCAGAACCGATTCAATTTCGGCGGGATAGATATTTACCCCGCCGGAAATCACCATGTCGGATTTGCGGTCAACGACATAGAGATAACCCTCCGCGTCCACCAGCCCCATGTCGCCGAGCGTCCACAACCCGTCTCGTTCCAACTGTCGTCGGGCCGCATCATTATGGTTGTAGCTAAAGTCGGGTACTGCCGCCTGCCGAGCATAGATCAGGCCGACTTCTCCCGCAGGTAGTTCTTCGCCTTCCTCGGAGAATATCTTCAGTACGGTCCCGGGAACCGGGCGGCCGACTGAGCCTGGCTTGCGCAGGGCCTCGAAGCTGTCGATGTGCGAAATCCAGCCCAGTTCGCTTGCAGCATAGGCTTCATGAATGACCGGCCCCCACCATGCGATCATCTGCCGTTTGACGTCAGGTGGACAGGGCGCACCAGTACTCGCGACAAATTTCAGCGAACTCAAATCGTAGC
>JAYTUX010000036.1:0-2655 GCA_043744315.1 Betaproteobacteria bacterium
CAAACCATTGACCTCAATGCTGCGCGCGCCGCGGGGTTTGCGATGAAGGGGCCAGACGACCTGGAAATTATCGAAGGCATCGGCCCGAAGATCGCCGAAATACTCACTCAGCTTGGCATAAAAACGTTCAAGCAATTGTCCGAAATGACAACGGCGCAAATTCAAACCATTCTCGATAACGCGGGTCAAAATTTTCGCATGGCGAATCCCGAAACCTGGCCCGATCAAGCCGATCTCGCGGCGCGTAATCGCTGGGCGACGCTCAAGGCACTGCAACAAGTTCTCATCGCCGGCAATTACGGCAAAAATAATTAAGGGACGCAGCAATGGAAAGTGTATTTGGCTTAAACCCTGAGCAGTATCGCGAATTTAGTAAACGGCACAAAATTATCGCGTTGCTATTGGCGCTGCTGCTTATTTTGCTTTGGTTGCTCGGCTATGGTCCGGGCGCATTTCGACATTGCGGCGGCAGTTACAGTGCGATTAACGATGCGCAAAGCACAGCCGTCATTGCAGCCGCTCCGCCGGAATCGGCATCCGCGGACGTATCCGCGACCGCGAATGCGATGCCGGAACCAGCAAAATTAAGCGAAGTAGTACCGCCCGCCGAATCGCCCGCTCAATCGGAGCCTGCGACAGCAGCGTTGGAAGCACCGGCGCCCGCGACCAAAGCCGATGTGCCGACAAAAGCCGAGGTATCGGGTTTGGCGCCGAGCGCGCGCATTTATTTCGGCGTCGATCAAGCGACCTTACCGAAAGATGCCGATCGCCAACTCGCTAAACTCATTGCCTACTTGAAAGGCAATCCCGGCGCGCGAGTGTTGATTTCCGGGTTTCATGATTCGTCCGGTCGGATATCCCACAATATCGAACTCGCGAAGAAACGCGCACTCGCCGTGGCCGGCATACTGGAAAAAGCCGGCGTTACCCAGTCGCGAATCGAATTGCAAAAACCGACGAAGACACGCGGCAGCGGTCCCCCCACGGAAGCGCGGCGGGTGGAATTAAAACTGATGAATTAAATGACGAAGTCCGGCGGAGAGGACGATTGCCCGAAGCGCCGCTGCCCGCTTGCCTTCTGGCGAGGCATAGGCTGGGAAGCTGTATCCATGCGGCTCGTGGCATGAACCGAAATGTAGGGTGCGCAATGCGCACATAGTTTTGCAATTTACCGATCCGATAGTTTGAATCCGCGTGCGCTGTGCGCACCCTACGCTTGCTGTAGCTGACTTCGACTCTTCCGAGGTAAAGCCGACCTTTCCAGTGACCTGCATTGTTCATGTCGTAGCAGACATTTGTCGATTTCCAGCGAGTCTGAACAGCGGAGTCACCGAGTTGCCTAACGTTTGATCTGAGCGGACGCCGCCGGGTTGGTGCTTGGCCCGCGCGACGGATGATGACACTGGCTGGCGCGCGGGCCAAGTGCTAAGCCGGTGGAGGTCTGCTCAAGCGAAGGTTTAGGCCGCAGCATCGGCAGCTAGATCTGCAAGTCTTTCTTGGCGGCCTCAATCAGCGCGACCTTCGACTTGCCGGCAGCTGCCGAAACCGAAGACGCCCGCGTGTGAAAGGACAGATTTATGACATGCGTAGCCCCCGTGTATGCGTTGCGAACGATCTCGACGGCCTCGATCGCCTCCTTCGAAAGGAACAGTTGTGAACCGAGGGAAAGTTGAATGAGACGGCTCATTGAGTTCTGAACCTGTTCAAGTGACTCGCGATGTTCTGGAAAGCGTTCTATGCCAGCCTCAAACGACGAGTGCTTCTCAGGTGGAAACTCGATCAAAGTACGGGCGTCAAACATGATGTGCGAGGCGCCCTGAAAGACTGCCTCAACGGCTTCAAGTGAAGCCATGTATAGCTTGTACTTCTCCCGCCACGTTTCTTGTGTGTACCAGACGTCCTTGGATGTTCGTCCCTTTATTCGCTCCGCGAGTACGGTCGTGACGAACGTACCGATGACGCCGCCCAAGGCGGGCAGACCGATTACCAGGGCGTAGAACCACCACTTGCCCAGGAAGCTGCCATCAACGACTGCTGAAGCAATCTCGCGCGAAACTGGGTCCATTTGTTCTGCGGCCTAACGTAAAGTAGACACCCTAAACGGGGCCTGGTTTAGCACTATTGGGGTGCATAATGGGTAAGCCGAATTGTACTCCATTGTTTTCTCTGAAGTTTCTAAAATTTAACACCCTAAGTTTGGCGGAGAATAGAGGCCAGTTTCCGGAGCTAAGTCAGCGTGAAATCGGAATAAGCATTCGGCTTCGCGCCAACGCTTCGACAATGAGTCTAATCCCCTATTCAATTTCGTGGCAAGCGCGACCGCCTTTATTTGTTAACTTCGGCCAAATAGGCCGATTTTACGGCGCTGCAGCATGGCTTGTGGTATAGTGCGCGCCTCCGTTTAACGCCAGAGCCTCTCATGTCCCGCGCCATTCGTAACATCGCAATCATCGCTCACGTTGACCACGGCAAGACGACGTTGGTCGATAAACTCCTGCAGCAAGCCGGCACGTTTGCCGCGCATCAACATATTGCCGAGCGGGTGATGGATAGCAATGATCTCGAGCGCGAGCGCGGCATTACCATTTTGGCGAAGAATTGCGCCGTGACCTATGAAGGCACGCACATCAATATCGTCGACACGCCCGGCCACGC
>JAYTUX010000037.1:0-34196 GCA_043744315.1 Betaproteobacteria bacterium
CGGTTTTCGCGGCTTGCTGATCGAACAAACATTGAAGACCGGTTACGACGATTGGACGCATTGGCTGCCTTGCGACCGCGCGCTGGCGGTGCCTTGCGCCTCCGTTGTGCCACTCACACCGTATACCCGTGCGACCGCACGTAGCGCGGGATGGCAATGGCGCATCCCTTTGCAACACCGCACCGGCAATGGCCACGTGTATTCAAGCAAGTTCATTTCCGACCAGGATGCTTCGGACATCCTGATGCAGAATCTCGACGGCAAGGCGCTTGCCGATCCGCGTCCCTTGCGTTTCGTCACCGGCAAACGCAAGAAATTCTGGAACAAGAATTGCATCGCCATCGGGCTCGCCAGCGGCTTCATGGAGCCGCTGGAATCCACCAGCATTCATCTTATCCAATCGACCATCTCGCGCCTCGCCACGTTCTTTCCGGATCGCGCATTCAACCCTGCTGACATCGACGAATTCAACCGTCAAGCCGATTTCGAGTTCGAGCGCATCCGCGATTTCCTGATCCTGCATTACAAGGCCACGGCGCGCGACGACAGCGAGTTCTGGAATTACTGCCGCACCATGTCGATCCCCGACACGCTACAGAACAAGATCGATCTGTTTGCCAGTAACGGCCGCGTGTTCCGCGAAGCCAACGAAATGTTCTCCGAAATCAGCTGGGTCGAAGTCATGCTCGGTCAACATATCATGCCGCGCAGCTACCACCCATTGGTCGATGCGCTCGATAAACAAAAAATCGTCGACTTCATGCGCGGCATTGAGGCCACCATGAAGCGCTGCGTCGAGGCGATGCCGACGCACGCCGAGTATGTGAACCAGAATTGCCGTTCGCCACAAAGCGTGATTCGCGGCTGAAATCCCGACAGTGTTCAATCCGCATCCGAAAATCGACGCGGTCTCGATCGATGGCGAGCATGCCTGCCTCGTCATCGATGACGCTTTGGCCGAACCGGCGCGCCTGATCGACTACGCGCTTGCCCATCGCGCCGATTTTTCAATGGCACCATTCAATGCCTATCCGGGGCTGGAGTTTCATCTCCCGTCAGAAATGTCGGCGTTGCAGGATGATTTTTTTCGTGCGCACATCCGCCGCCTGCTTGGCGCTCGCCGCACCTTGCAGATGTATTCTCGGCTGTCGCTGGTGACATTGCCCCCCGAAAAACTTTCGCCGATTCAATGGCTGTGCCATCGCGATCGCATGGGCGTGCCGCATGACCAGTGCGTTGCGGCGTCCGTGCTGTACTTGTTCACGGACGAAGACTTGGGCGGCACAAGCTTTTTCAAGCCCCGCAAGCCCACCGAGGAAACCGAAGCGCTGATGCGATTGGCAGCTGATTCATCCGCTGAAGCGTTCACCGCCGAGACTGGAATCACACGCGGATACTTGCTGGATTCAAACGAGTATTTCGAGCGCGTCTGCACCGTCCCTGCGCGCTGGAACCGCATGATTTTTTACGACGGCAGCCTGTTTCATTCGCCGGATATTCGTGCGCCGGAAAAACTGAACGAGGACTTCACAAAGGGCCGGCTCACGCTGAACGGTTTCTTTACCTGCCGCCGCGCCGCCTCATGAGACGCGGATGCGTTGCGGCGCAATCCGCGCGCGACAGACGGCCAACCTGAAATGGAAGCGCGAATGAAATCAATTGACGCATCTCGACACAAAACCGCTTGCGACCTGCGCGGTGCCGGCAGTTACCTGATAGCTCTGGCGGCACTCCTTGCCTGCATCTTGGCGTTGTGTGCAGTAACACGGACAGCGGATGCCGCCGATTTCGTTTCCGCCAAGCCCAGCGCCCGGATTGATTTCTGGCAGCGCCGGCAGGCAGAAATCACGACCTATCTGAAAGACAACAAAGACCTGTCCGCCATCAAGCTGGTTTTTGTCGGTGATTCGATTACCCATTTTTGGTTGCTGGGAGACAGTCCGTGGTTCAAGGGGCAAAAATTCGGACGCACGAGCTGGAGCGAATCATTTGCCGGGCAGCCACCGGAAAACCTTGGATTGAATTTGGGAATATCCGGTGACCGGCTCGAACACATCCTGTATCGGTTGCAGCCAAAGTCTGCAGGAGGATTGGGTGAATTCGATCGTTCCGACCTGAATCCGGAATTTGTGATGGTCATGGTTGGCATCAACAATACCTATGAAGGCGAAGAACCGGTCGTCGACAGTGTGTACGAGGGGATCCGGGCGGTCGTCAGCGCGGTTCATGAACGCAAACCGAACGCAAAAGTGATACTGGAGTCATTGCTGCCGACACAGGAAGAGTCAAAAAATCGCGATGTCGTGCTCCCGGTAAATAAACGCCTCGTCCAACTTGCGGCAAGTGAACCATTTTCCCGCTACGTCCGCTTTTTCGACACGCATGCCCTGTTTGTGGACGCTGCCGGACGGCAAGTAACGCACTTCTTCGTTGATGGACTGCATCCGAATGAAGCCGGATACCGCGTCTGGAGAGATGGGCTGGTTGCGTTTCTTAGACGTGTTCGCGCGGCGAGTGAGGCCAGTCCCAGGGCAAGGTAGCAATTCACGCCTGTACGCCTTCAGATACCTGGGTGTGAGGCGATGACGAAATTTCTGCCGCCGATTATTAGCGTTCATTAATTTGCCAATACCGAAAATGAGATGTTGAAAATATTCATGTCGCTTAACCAACGACACTTGCCAGTTTTCCTACTTTCCAACGACAGAATCGCACCATGATTTCAAACCGCCCTTATGGCAACACTGGCTTGATGGTGTCCTCGCTCGGTTTCGGCGCCGGGCAAATCGGTGACGCGCGGCAGTCGGAAGAGGAGGTCGCGCGACTCCTCAATGCCGCCATCGACGCGGGAGTTACGTTGATTGACACTGCGCCAGGCTACGGATTGTCCGAAGTGCGCATTGGCCGGCATATCGCCGCGCGCCGATCGGAATTTGTACTGTCCACCAAGCTTGGATACGGTGTGGCCGGCGTCGAGGATTGGACCGGGCCATGTATCACGGCAGGCGTCGAACAGGCACTGCGCGTAATGCGCACTGATCGCCTTGACATTGCGCACCTGCATTCGTGCCCGCGCAGCACGCTTGAGCGCGGTGAGGTGATCAATGCGCTGGAACAGGCGAAACGCGAAGGCAAAATTGTTGCCATCGCCTACTCTGGCGAAAATGAGGATCTCGATTACGCCGTTGCCACGGGGCGATTCGACGGCTTCATGGCCTCGCTCAACATTTGCGATCAGCGTGTGATCGACGCGGTGCTGCCGAAAATTACCTGCAAAGGCTTCATTGCCAAACGCCCCGCCGCCAATCATCCGTGGCGCTTTGATACATTGCCAGTCGGCGAATACTGCGAGGAATATTGGCGACGTTGGCGCACCATGAATCCGCCGAACCATGGCCGGCCATGGGGTGAGGTCGCGATGCGATTCGCAATGTCGGTGCCGAACGTGGCGAGCGCCATCATCGGCACCCGCCAACTTGGCCATCTCAGGCAATCAATCGAGTGGATCGATGCCGGTGCGCTGGACGCGTCATGGTTTGAAGAACTGCGTCGCCGCTTTCGCAAAAATGATTGCGACTGGACAGGACAAGTCTGAAGGCGCCAATTTGACGTGTCAAATAGTGAAGAACAAGCACTGATGCGGGTTTCCGGGCATTTGTGCGCCGAACGGCGCACCAATGCAGGAGTTTCAGCCGTTGCGAAATGTGTTGCTGGATCGCGTCAGCGGCTGATCAGCACACGGCCAAATAGCGCAGGCACGTCAAACGTGATCGCCCTATTTTTTGCCTCGACGCGCGCACCTGTCAGTGACTCGCGGAATTCCAATGCGTCGAGATCGGCGGGCAATTTCACGTTCACCGTTCGTGCGCTGTCGGCATTGTTAGTCGCGGTGATGGCAATGGCACTACCCAAGCGCCGCACCAGCACAATCACGTTGTCGTCGATGTACACGGGCGCATCGAGTGTGCCGTGACGCAGCACCGGATGATCCTTGCGCATTTTGATGAGCGTTTTGAAATCAGCATGCAGCGCGAGATCGGGTTTGCCGCCTTGGTCTGCCCACGGATAGGTCGCACGGTTGTAGGGGTCCTCGCCGCCGGTGACGCCGACTTCATCGCCGTAGTAGATAGTCGGCGCGCCGGGGTAAATCATCTGGAAGAAAACCGCGAGTCGCAATCGCTGTTTGGCGAGTCGGATTTTTTCAGCCTCGGTGCGTTCGCCTTCGAACCCAAACACATGCAGCGCGCGCGCCGCATCATGGGTAGACAAGAGATTCATCAGTGCGTAGAACGCTTGCGCCGGATACACCTCGCGAATGAGTTCAAGATTTGCATACATCTGCTTTGCCTTGGCGCCGCCAGCGTAGTCGAGGACGCTGTTGCGGAAGATGTAATTCATCGTCGTGTCGAACATGTCGCCGAGAAAATATTTCGAGGCATCGAACCAGGTTTCCGAAATCGTTAAAGCATCCGGCCGGTGTTGTTTGACGGCCGCGCGCCACTCGCGCCAGAAGTCGTCGGGCACCCATGGCGCCACGTCCATTCGCCATCCCGCCGCGCCGCGATCGAGCCACAACTTCATCACCGAATCTTTCGCGCGATAAGCGAAATCGCGAAATGCTGGCGATGCCTTGTTCAGTTCCGGTAAATCGGTCACGCCGACCCAGCCCTTGAACTGTTTGTTGGGATCGGTCTGCGATCCGTCGAACGTAAACCAGCTCGCGTACGGCGAATCCCGTCGCACCCTGCTGCCTTCGAACGCGCCCTTGCTGCGATATTTTCCGAAACGGTCGAAGTAAATGGAATCGCTGCCGACGTGATTGAGCGAGGTATCGGGAATCAGGCGGATGCCGCGTTTCTTCGCTTCCGCCGTCAGCCTTGCAAAATCGGCATTGGTGCCGAAATGCGGATCGATATTCTTGAAGTCGGCGGTATCGTATTTGTGATTGCTCGACGCGCGAAATACCGGCGTCATGTAAATCGTGTTGGCGCCAAGGTCGGCGATGTAATCAAGTTTCTCGATGATACCGGCGATATCACCGCCGAAGAAATCATTGTTGTAGACATCATCCGATCCATCACCGGTGCCGGGCTTCGAGGGTTTGTCGAGCCAGTTACGGTGAAACTCGACACCCTTGTCCAGATAGGAGTCGACGCCCGGACGGGGATCATTTTTTGCGTCGCCGTTGCGGAATCGATCCGGAAAAATATAGTAAGTCACCCCGTCGCGGGCCCATTCGGGCACCGTGAAATCGCGCGCGAAAACAGTATGGCGAAAGCGACGGATGGTTTTTGACGCGCCACCGGCCTCGCCGACCATGCCGAGACCGTTCGATCCTTTCTCGCGCGTCCACGGAATCGACTGACTGTTGTTTTGATAGATGAACGTTTTGTCGCCGATCAGGGCTTCAAAATAGTAGCCATAGACGCTTACGTCGTTGAACGTGTGTTGCGCCGACCAGCGCTCTTGATCGGCTTCAGGCGCGCGCGCCAATGTCATCGGCAGGCGCGCGGCCACCGTGTATTCCAACACGTCCTGATTGCCTTCCATGCGGCGCTTTTCCAGCACCAACGTCACGCTTTTCGCACCGGTCTTCGCGGTCAGTGCGAAGTTGACTTTGGTACCGGCCGCCACCGCGCCGAAAGGCGATTTGTGTTGAAGCTCGCGCGAATCAAATCTCAAACTCAAGGCGAGCGGATCGGTGATCGCCTGTTCGTTCGGGTCGGCGAAGGACTTCGCGCCGATCGTGAGCGTCGGGCGGCCACCGGGAAACGCGAGGCGCAGCGTTTGTTCGCCGTCAAATCCGAACGCGAGATTGGCGACATCGCCCCCACCTCCCGTAGGACCCGCCTGAAATATCGACATGGTCTGATCGAACATCAATGTCGCCGGCGCGCCGCCGACGGCACCCATCGTATTCACGTCGCTCCATGCCGCATCGGCGATCTTGAATTCATGCGGCCCGCGCAATTTCACGTTCAGGTAATACGCGTCGCAACTGTAGGTGAACGCGAAGGCGTCCTGCGCGCCCCAGTTGTTCATTGTGCCGCGCAAAAATAGCGTCGCCGTACCTAACGGTGCGTTGGGGCAGGCGGCGATGCTAAGGGTGGGTTCACTTTTTGATGTCATGTTCAAAACAATCCTGTGTGCGCCTTTGAATGTGTAATACATGCTGGCACCTTTCGCGAGCAGCGGCCAATTGTTCTGCTGCGGCGTGTCCTTACTCGTGTGCGCACCGAAGTCGGCATCCTTCGACCACTCATCGTCGCCCACTTTAAACGTGTGCGCGCCGCTGAGCGTGGTGACCAGTTCATAGCGGTTGCATAGGTATTTGAATCGCTGCGCATCGGCGGCAGCCCAACTGTTGAACGATCCGCGCAGATACAGCACGCGTCCGGCGAGCGGATCGGGTTTACAGGTAGTGGAAGACACTGTCTCCGCGCTGGCGGAATCGACGCATGCGAGCAGCGCAGCGACCAGCAGAAATCGTTTCATTGCACGCGCTTATACGGCGTATATCCACCCGGTGGTGCCACGTCGGGCTTGAGCACCAGGAATGATTTTGCCGGCACGCTCACCTTCAGCAGCGACGAAGAGACATTGATGGGCGCGCCCTGATGATTGCCCACCATGTCGATCATGCGCGTGCCATCCATCAATTTCGAGTTGGTCAGCATCACTGTTTCAGTGACGACATCCACACTCGGGTTGATTAGAACAATCACCGTGTCTGCGGCGCGATCGGTGTAGCGCTCGAAGGCAAGCAGCCTGGCAGCCTCCGCCAGACGAAAATTGCCCACCCGCAGCGCACGATGTTGCTTGTGCACTTGAATCAACTTTTTGGTCCAGGCCAATGGTGAATGATCATCACGCACCCAATCCCAGCGCATCGGCGCACGCATCTCGGGGTCGTCGCCGCCGGTCATATCGAGTTCGCCGCCGTAGTAGAGATTGGGTGCGCCCGGTAGCGTGAATTGCAACACTTGGGCGATGTGCCGCGCACGTTTCTCCGGCAACGCGGTCGCGAGGCGCGCAGTATCGTGGTTGTCGAGATAGACCCAGCTCTTCAGCATGTTTTCTATTCCGGCGTCGTTCGTCATGCGCTGGATCATGCGTCCGGCGGTGGCGGTATCGATTTCATTAATCGCCGTGCGCAGGATGATGTGGCGTAACGTGAAGTGCAGTACCGCATCGACCGAGGGATACCACTCGCGCGGATAGTTGGCGATCTCGCCGATCACGAGTGAACCGGGCTTTTCCGCGTGTGCAGCCTTGGTGAGTTCCTCCAAAAAATTGAAGCCGATATCGAACGCTACATCGAGGCGCCAGCCATCGATGCCGTCACGCAACCAACTGCGCACCACCGATTCGCCTCCAGCGTAAAGGTAATCGCGCACCTTCGGGTTTTCAAGATTGAGCTCAGGCAGATTTTCTGCCAGCGCCCATGCCCGCGCGCCGCCTGCATATTGCGTGCCGAACACGAACCAATCGCGATAACCGCTCTTTGGGTCGGATTCGGCGCCGCGAAAATACGGTGAGTTGCGGCCCATGTGATTGAAGACACCATCGAACACCAGCTTCATGCCACGTCGATGCACCTCAACTGCGAGCCGTTTTGCGTCGCCGCGCGTGCTGAATTCCGGAGACACTTTCTGATAATCGAGCGAATCGTATTTGTGATTGGTATACGCGAGGTGGATGGGATTCAAGTACAGCACATCGGCACCCAACTGCCGGATGTAGTCGAGCTTGCTAGAAAGGCTCTGCAAATCACCACCCCAGAAATCAATCTCGTGGCTCCAGACTTTGGCGTCGGGCAGGTACTTGCCGGCGACCGGCAGCTCGTCCCATTTGCGCAACACTTTCGGCGCGGGGTAGAGGTGTTTCTTTGCGTCGAGATTGGCCGACGGCGCAAACCGATCTACCAGCACCTGATACACGACTGCGCCATTGCGCCAATCTCTTTCGCGGGCTTCGAAAGTGCCCGTTAATGTGCGATCGTACCGGTTGGCATAGGCGTCGAGCGGCGCGGTTTCCGCGTGAATCGCAAATCCGAAGGTAACTAGTAGCGTGGCGAAAATCCTCTTCATCCTTTCACGCCTCCCGCCGTCAACCCAGAAACAATCCAGCGTTGTGCGGCCAAAAACACCAGCGTAATCGGCAAACCCGACAACACGGCCGCCGCGGCAAAATCACCCCACAAATATTTCTGTTCGTAAAGATAGAATTTTGAACCGACCGCGAGTGTGAGATTGGGTTCTTCGCGCAACAAAATCGACGCCACGGGATACTCAATGATCGTGCCGATAAAAGCGAGCACAAACACCACCATCAAAATCGGCACCGCCATCGGTAGCAACACGAATCGAAACGCCTGCCAATGTGTGGCGCCATCGACTTTCGCATTTTCTTCAATCTCGGTCGGAATCGTTTCGAAGTAGCCCTTGATGGTCCAGATGTGCATCGCCACGCCGCCCAAGTACGCGACGATCAAGCCCGCGTGGGTCTCGATGCCGAGCCAGGGAATGAACGAACCAATGCCCTCGAAAATCGCGTAAATGGCGACCAACGCGACCGCCACCGGAAACATTTGCAGCAACAGCATGCTGTTGAGGATTGTGTTCTTGTGCGCAAACTTCATGCGCGCAAATGCGTACGCGGCGGTGGTGGAAATGGCGACAATCAGTAGCGCCGATACAGTGGCCACTTTGATCGAATTCCACAACCACAGCAACACCGGGAATGGTGGCTCCACGCGGGTACCATCGGGTAGCGTGTAGCCGACGCCGAGTGCGAGTTTCCAATGTTCCAGGCTGATTTCGGTGGGGATCAATGAGCCGGTCGAGAAATTGCCCGGCCGGAGCGAAATGGAAATCACCGCGAGCAGCGGGAACAGCGTGATCGCAATCAACACCCACAGGCCCGCGTGTGCCGCCCACACGCGCCAGCGTTGACCTTTTCCCGTGACGATCGCCATACGCTTATCCTTTTTTCTCGTTGACCTGCGCGAGTTTCAAATTCGCGAGCGACATGATCGCCACCATGAAGAAAATCAGTGTGGAAATGGCGGCGGCAAGGCCGAAATTGGTGCCGGCATCGGTGAACGCGATGCGGTAGGTGTAGCTGACAAGAATGTCATTGGTGCCGGCGGGCAATTTCGTGTTCAGGTAATCGGGCCGGCCATCGGTCAACAATGAAATGAGCACGAAATTATTGAAGTTGAACGCGAACGCGGAAATCAGCAGCGGTGTCAAAGGCTTCGCAATCAGCGGCACCGTGATCCTGAAAAAATTGGTGAGCGGTTTGGCACCGGCGATGGCAGAGGCTTCGTAAAGATCGGCAGGGATCGCTTTGATGAGGCCGGTACAGAGCACCATGATGTACGGGTAACCGAGCCAAGTGTTGACGATCAGGATCATGGTCTTGGCGAGGAAAGGATCGGCGAACCACGCCGGGCGAATACCGAAAAGCGCATTGAGGATCGCGTTGATCTCGCCGAAATTCTGGTTGAACAATCCTTTGAAAATCAGGATCGAAATGAAGCCCGGGACAGCGTAGGGCAGGAACAGAAGCGTGCGGTACAGCGTCCGATACTTAAGCCCTTCCCAATTCAGCACCACCGCGAGTGTCATGCCGAGTGCGGTGGAAAAGACCACCGTTAGTCCCGCGAAAATAACCGTCCAGATAAAGATCGATACAAACGGCCCGCGAAAGTCCGGATCGAACAACATGCGCGTGTAGTTCGTGAAGCCGATGCCGACTTTGAAGCCGGGCTGCATGCGTTCGCCTTGCGCCGTCTCGAAGAACCCGCTTTCGCGATTGGGCTGGTAAATGGTGCCGGTGAGGCGCTGCTTAAGTGAGCCGTCGGGTGTCGCCTCCCACAGGGGTTCAATCACGCCGAACTCTCGCAGGCCCGCGTAGCTCACGACGCTACCATTCGGCAACGCGAGTTTCAAAGGAAGTAGCGCATCGCGATGGCGCAACACGTCGCGTAGCGTAAGCGCGGGGGCAGGTGGGCCGGCATTTGGCGCGAGTACCTGCATCGCGACAGGAGTCGGCGAAGGTGCTGTGCCGCCGCCCAATTTCAATGGCGGCGACAAATAGCGCGCCGCATCGGCCGCACCTTCCGGCGGCGTCAGCAAAATGCGCAGTGCGCCACCCTCGGCGTGCAACGTAAACGCAAGGACATGATCTTCATCCACCGTCGTCTGATCGAGCAGGTACGCCCGCGCGCGCACCTCACTCAACAAATTACTCGCTGAATAATTGGTGAAGCCGATTTGCATCGTGTACACCAATGGAAAAGCGACGAACACGAGCATGCCCGCCACGCCCGGCAACAGGTAGCGCCACGCGAGCGTTTGCGCGGACGCGTAGACGTAAATCGAAATACCGCCCAACGCCAGCACTGCCACTGCCCACCCCGCCTGACCCGCGCCATAGAGCCCCCACACCAACCACAACAGGGCGAGTATCGCCGCTGCGGTGACTGGCCATTTGAACCAGGCGGAATGTTTGCGCGAGGGCGCGGGCAGGGTCGCGGTCGCACTCATGTCACTTCACCTGCATCCGCGCGGCCGCACCATCGAGCGCATCTTTCGGTGATTGGCGGCCATTGGTGATCGCTTCCAGCGCCGCGTCCATCGCGGGAAAAAAGCGGCCCATCTCCGGGATGTTGGGAATCGGCTCGCCGGCCAGCGCGATCGCCATCGTCGCGCGAATCTTGGGGTCCGCCGAGAGTTCTTCAAAATATTTTTTGTTGGCGGGCGTACCGAGCGAGACATCCGCAGAAATGGTTTTCAAACTATCGATACGCAGCAAATGGTTTTCTATGAATTCGCGCGCGATGTCTTTGACTTTGCTCGGAGCGGAAATCATGCAACCGAGCACACCGACGAACGACTTGGCCGGTTTGCCGCCAATACCCGGAATCGGTGCCACGCCAAAATCGATGTTGCTTTTCTTCACATTGTCCCAGGCCCAAGGCCCCGCGATCATCATCGCGATTTCGCCGCGATTGAAGCCGCCTTCCATTTCCGCGTAGCGCGCCCCCTTCGGCATATGCCCGTCGCGCACCAGCCGATCCAGCATTTGCGCGCCTTGAAGGGCACCCGGCGAATTGACACCGATGGTCTTCGGGTCGAGGTCGCCTAGGGCATTGCGCGCGAAAATAAATCCGCCGGGACCGGCCAACATCGGCCAGGTGAAAAACGATTTGTTGTAATCCCAGAGAATGGCTTTCTTGCCTTGCGCCGCGAGTGATTTATCCAATGCAATCACCTCGTCGAAACTCGCGGGCGGCGTTTTCACCAGTGCTTTGTTGTAGATGAGACCGATCGCTTCGATCGACAGCGGATAACCCCAGGTTTGTCCTTTGTAGGTGAACGCCGACCAAGCCGACGCTTCGATTTCTTCGCGGATGCGTCTCGGCGCTTTCACCGGGACGATCAAGCCGGATTTCGCCCACTCGCCGGCGCGGTCATGCGGCCAGCAAAAAATGTCCGGGCCCTTGCCGGCACCCGCGGCCGCCTGAAATTTGTCGGTGGCACCTTCCGGGTGCTGCACCACTACCTGCACGCCGGAAATTTTTTCGAACGCGTCGCCGACTTTTTGCAGGCCGTTGTAGCCTTTGTCGCCGTTGATCCAGATGAGCAGCTTGAGTTTTTCTTCCGCGCGGGCCGGTGTGACCGACAGTGCACAGAGTGCGAGCACCGCCGCCAGAATCGTGCGGCTTCGCATCATGCCGCGCGCTGATTTTCGGCACCAGCATGACGCCGAAAAGCGTGCCCCGCCGCGTCGAACAAGTAGCACGATTCCGGCGGCAGCGAGAGCGTCAGTTTCTCGCCGTTATGCAAGCGCAACCGCCCATCAAGCTCGCAGGTGAGCGCCTCTTCAACGCCCGGAAACGCGCAATACGCATGCGTGATGCTGCCGAGCGATTCGACGAAAGTGACGCGCGTCTCGATCGAATTTTCCATTGCACCGACCACCATATGTTCGGGCCGCACACCCAGCGTGACTTTGTCGCCCGCCTTTGCGCGAGCGGCATTGACGTCGCAGCGAATCGAGGCGCCGGTGCCGAGTTTGACGGTCGCGTGTGCTGCGTCGGCGTCCACCACTTCGGCTTCGATGAAATTCATGCGCGGCGAGCCAATGAATCCAGCGACGAACAGGTTATCGGGATGTTCATACAATTCAAGCGGCGAACCAACCTGCTCGATCTTGCCCACTGACAGCACCACGATCCGGTCGGCCAGCGTCATCGCCTCGACCTGGTCGTGCGTCACGTAAATCATGGTGGTCTTCAAGTCTTCGTGCAGCTTTGCGAATTCGTAGCGCATCCGCACTCTGAGTGCAGCGTCGAGATTCGATAGCGGCTCATCGAACAAGAATACCTCTGGCTTTCGCACAATGGCGCGACCGATGGCAACACGCTGGCGCTGACCGCCGGACAAATCCTTTGGCTTGCGTTGCAAGAGGTGTTCGATATGCAGAATTTTTGCCGCATTATTGACGGCGGTGTCGATCTCGGCCTTCGGCATTTTCGCGAGCTTCAAGCCGAACGCAATGTTGTCGAACAGATTCATGTGCGGATAGAGCGCGTAGGATTGGAACACCATCGCGATGCCACGTTCGGCGGGCGGAATGTCGTTGACAACTTTGCCGCCAATGGAAAGCATGCCGCCGGTGATTTCTTCCAGCCCCGCGATAGTGCGCAACAACGTGGATTTGCCGCAGCCGGAGGGACCGACGAACACCATGAATTCCCCGTCGCGCACCTCGAGATTGATGTCGCGCAGCACATGAACGTCACCGTAGGATTTCTGGACGTTGACCAATTGCACGTCTGCCATGGCAGCCTCACTCCTCAATCCACCAGCGCGCTCATTGAGCTAACGGCGACCGGCTTGATTTTATCGAACAACGATTTTAGGTCTATCGCCCACTAAGTAATAAATATACAACATATTAGTACGACTCACAATGGTCTGACGAGTCGAATAAATGCCATAAAATGTATTAAAAACAATGGCATGAAAATTTTATCGAAGAATGAAATGTAGGATAACTACATAAAAATCACAAAATTAAGGTAGAATCATCGACAATTAGACCTGCCAAGTTTGTGGTGGATCATGCTTATTGCGAAAAAATGACTCGTCGTGCATGAAAAGGCACGTGTGGCAAACGTCACCACCAAATGTTGGCGAGTGCGGTATAAGGAACATTACATGACAACGTCGATTCGATCCAAAGTCAGCGCCGCGATTCAGCACGCGCGCGGCAAAACCGATTCTTCCGGCAGCGAACGCTTTCTCGCCGCCTTTCACCGCGCACTTGATCAACGCAGCGACACCGGCAGCGCGCTCGCTCAAATGCATTCCATCGCCACCGCCTGCCGCGAAATCCTTGCTGAGCGCTGGGCCAGCACCCAGGCTGAAGATGCCAACCGCACGCGGGGCCGTCGCGTCCATTATCTTTCAATGGAGTTTTTGATGGGCCGCGCGCTGAACAATGCGCTGGCAGCATTGAAACTGGAAAAAGAATTGCCAACGGTGCTGGGCAAAAATGGCCTCACGATATCGCCTGTCGTTGAGAGCGAATCGGATGCGGCCTTGGGTAATGGTGGGCTCGGGCGCCTTGCAGCGTGCTTTCTCGATTCGTTCGCGACGCTTGGCCTGCCCTCGTTCGGCTATGGGCTTCGCTATGAAAACGGCATGTTCGCGCAGCGCATTCAGGATGGCCATCAAGTCGAAGTGCCCGACACCTGGCTCGTGCACGGCAACCCGTGGGAACACCAACGCCACGAGTTGAAATACCCGGTGGGCTTCGGTGGCGTGGTGAGTGGCGAAGGTGGTGTGCGCCGCTGGAATCCGGTCGAACAATTGATCGCCGAGGCCTATGACTTCGTGGTGCCGGGACACAATACCGAACGCGTGTCCACCTTGCGCCAATGGCGCGCGGTGGCGGCGCGGCCGATCGATCTGGCGGCGTTTTTTCGCGGCGATCATGCCGGTGCGGCCGCGCATCGGCAATCGGCAGACGCACTGAATTGGGTGCTGTACCCGGATGACAGCACGCGAGCGGGTCGCGAGTTGCGTTTGCGCCAGGAATTTTTTCTGGTCAGCGCGTCGCTGCAAGATATGCTTGCGCGCCACCTGCGCGAACAACGCGACGTCGCCTCTTTTGGTTGCTGGAATGCCGTGCATTTGAACGATACGCATCCCGCGCTGGCGCCGGCCGAATTGATGCGCCTGCTGCTCGACGAATACGGCCTCGCCTGGGACGACGCATGGAAAATCACCGGGCAGGCAGTGAGCTATACCAACCATACGCTCATGCCCGAGGCACTGGAAACCTGGCCGGTACACATGCTGCAATCGTTGTTGCCGCGTCACCTTGAAATCATTTACGAAATCAACCGGCGTTTTCTGGATGACGTTCGTGCGCGCTTTCCCGGCAACGACGCCATGGTTGAACGCGTCTCGCTGATCGATGAAACCGGCGAGCGGCGCATACGTATGGCCGCACTCGCGATCGTCGCCTCGCGCAAAGTGAACGGTGTCTCCGCGTTGCATTCGGAACTGATGGTGCAAACTATTTTTGCCGACTACGCGGCAATTTGGCCGGACAAATTTCTGAACGTGACCAACGGCGTCACGCCGCGCCGCTGGATGATGCAAACCAATCCCGAATTCTCGACACTGATCGATCGGCATATCGGTGACGACTGGCGAGCAAATTTGCTGCACTTGACGAAGCTCTCCGCGAAAGCGTCACAGAAAAAAATCGGCCAGGAGTTCTTGAAAACCAAGCGCGCCAACAAGGTCGCACTGGCCGATCTTATCCGCCGCGAACTCGGCATCATCGTCGATCCCGCGAGCCTGTTCGATGTGCAGATCAAACGCATTCACGAATACAAGCGCCAGTTGCTGAATGTGCTGCATGTGGTGTCGCGCTATCAGGCGATCATCGATGCGCCCGATGCGCAGTGGGTGCCGCGCACAGTGATTTTCGCCGGCAAGGCGGCATCGGCCTACCATGCGGCGAAATCGATCATTCACTTGATCCACGATGTCGCGCGGGTGATTAATAGTGACGCGCGCGTCGGCGACAAATTGAAGGTGGTGTTTTTGCCCAACTACAGCGTATCGCTGGCCGAGTGCATCATTCCAGCGACCGATTTGTCGGAGCAGATTTCCACCGCAGGCACCGAGGCCTCGGGTACCGGCAACATGAAATTTGCATTGAATGGCGCGCTCACCATTGGCACCTGGGATGGTGCCAACATTGAGATGGCCGAGGCAATGGGTGCGGAAAACATGTTTGTCTTCGGGCTGCGCACCGCGGCAGTGGCCAAGATGCGGGCGCTGGGTTACGATCCCCGCTTGTTTGTCGAACAGAACCTGCAACTGAAACGCGTGATCGACGCGATCGCGAGCGGCGAATTTTCACCGGGCGAGCCGCAACGCTATCGCGCGCTTACCGACAACCTGCTGAATCGCGATACCTATATGCTGATGGCTGATTTCGCCGGCTATGTGGCGACTCAATCGCTGGTCGATGAATTGTTCGCGACACCGGACGCGTGGGCTGCACAAGCGCTGCGCAACGTCGCCGGCATGGGGGCATTTTCGACGGATCGGACAATTAGTGAGTATGTGGAAAAGGTCTGGGGAAATAATTAGTGCCGTTGAGTGGAAGAAAATTGGCAGTTAGCTGATATTCGGTTGGCAACTGGAAGTCCTCCGTAACGCCATGCGCTGATCGACTCTGACCAAACTGCAAGCAAGTGAAGGCCATTCGTGCTGCCCGACATCGACGTCCGCGCCTTGATTGGCGCTAAACACAACGATCCTTTCAAGGTGCTGGGCATGCATGCCGATGCGAAGGGCGCGCTGTGGGTGCGCGCGTTGTTGCCCGGTGCCATCACCTTATCGGTGATTGATACCAAATCTTCGCGCAGCGTGGCGGTGCTTGACTGCCGCGATGAAGCGGGCTTTTTCGAAGGCGCGATCCCACGCCGCCGCAATCATTTCGACTATCGCCTGCACGTGCAATGGTCTTCGGGCGAGGCGGGCACCTACGCTGACGCGTTCAGCATACCGCCACAAATCGGCGAACAGGATTTGTATTTTCTCGGTGAGGGCAGTCATTTGCGCCCCTTCGACGTGCTGGGCGCGCAGCCGCAAACACTTGGCGGTGCGCTGCCGATCGAGGGCGTGCGGTTTGCCGTCTGGGCACCCAACGCGCGGCGCGTAAGCGTGGTCGGCATATTCAACAATTGGGATGGCAGGCGGCATCCGATGCGTACGCGCGGCGCATCCGGCGTGTGGGAAATTTTCGTTCCGCACGCGGCGATCGGCGACCAATACAAATTTGAAATTGTCGCGGCGGACAATACGTTGCTGCCGCTGAAAGCCGACCCCTACGCGCGCGCGGCCGAGCTGCGGCCGGAGACGGCAAGCATTGTCGCCGCACTTTTGCCGCGCCACACTTTGCCCGCCAAGCGCGCACAGGCGAACGCGCGCACGGCACCGATATCGATCTATGAAGTACATCCGGGTTCGTGGAAACGCGGCGCGAATCAATTTCCAAGCTGGGACGAATTGGCGTCGTCATTGCCTGCCTATGCTGCCGAATTGGGTTTTACGCACATTCAATTGCTGCCAGTGAGCGAGCATCCTTTCGATGGTTCGTGGGGCTATCAAACGCTTGGCATGTATGCGCCTTCCGCGCGTTTCGGGCCGCCGGAAGGTTTCGCGCGATTCGTTGCGGCGTGCCGAAAGCAAGGCCTCGGTGTGTTGCTCGATTGGGTGCCGGCGCATTTCCCGAGCGATGCGCATGGTCTCGCCAAATTCGATGGCACTTCGCTCTATGAATATGCCGATCCGCGCGAAGGTTTTCACCGCGATTGGAACACGCTGATCTACAATTTCGGCCGCCATGAAGTGCGCAATTTTCTGGTTGGCAGCGCGCTGTATTGGGTCGAGCGGTTCGGCGTTGACGGTTTGCGGGTGGATGCGGTCGCCTCGATGCTATACCGCGATTACAGCCGCGCGACGGGCGAATGGATTGCCAATGCGAAGGGCGGGCGCGAAAATCTGGAAGCGATATCGCTCTTGCAACGTGTCAATGAAGTCATCGGCGCGGAATGTTCCGGTGCCATCACCGTCGCCGAAGAGTCGACCGCATTTCCCGGCGTCTCCGCGCCCACCTACGCGGGTGGGCTCGGCTTTCACTACAAGTGGAACATGGGCTGGATGAACGACACTTTGCGCTATATGCAGGAAGACCCGGTGCATCGGCGCTGGCACCACGACAAGATGACCTTCGGCCTGGTGTACGCCTTCAGCGAAAACTTCGTGCTGCCGATTTCGCACGATGAAGTGGTACATGGCAAGAATTCGATGCTCTCGAAAATGCCGGGCGATGAATGGCAGCGCTTCGCCAATCTGCGCGCGTACTATGGCTTCATGTGGGGCCATCCCGGCAAGAAACTATTGTTCATGGGCCAGGAATTCGCGCAGCCGGGCGAATGGAATCACGATGCCGAATTGCCGTGGGGCTTGCTCGACAACGCCAGACACGCGGGCGTGCAGCAATTGGTGCGCGACCTGAATCGGCTGTATCGGCACCATCCCGCGCTGCATCGGAAAGATTGTGATGCCGATGGTTTCGAGTGGCTGGTCTCGACCGATTCGGCGCAGTCGGTGCTAGCCTGGCTCCGACGCGACGGCACCGGTCGGATGATATTGGTGGTATGCAATTTCACGCCGGTACCGCGCGAAAATTATCGGGTCGGTGTGCCGGGCGGTGCGTCAAAATGGGTGGAGCTCTTGAACACGGATTCGGAAATGTATGGCGGCAGCAATGTCGGCAATGGGTCCGCGCCGCTCGCGCTGGAATCCGTCACCGCACAACATCATTTGCAATCGTTGCGGTTGACCCTGCCGCCCTTGGCGACATTGTTTTTGGCACCCGTATAATTTTTTCCCAACACCAAATGAACGCGCGCAATTCACTTTCCGAAGTTCTGCACGAAGGCCGGTCTCATCCGATGGGCTCGCACGCGCGCGACGGCGGTGTGAATTTCGCGGTGTTCTCGCAGCATGCGGAAAAAATCGACCTGTGCGTCTTCGATACCAGCGGTGCGCGTGAATTGCGGCGATATACATTGCATGGGCCACACAACGGCATTTTCCACGGCTTCCTGCCTGGCGTCAGCGCGGGGCTGGTGTACGGCTTTCGCGCGCATGGCCCGTATGCACCGGAGGCCGGGCACCGGTTTAATCATCACAAACTCCTGCTCGATCCGTATGCGCGCGAAATCGTCGGGCACTTCGGCTGGCGCGCCGAACATCACGGCTACGAATTGGGCCACCCCGACGGGCAACGATCATTTGACACGCGCGACAACGCCGCGCAGGCGTTGAAAGCGCAGGTCGCGGCCTCGCCTGCACCAGCACCCGGATGGCAAAATGCGCCACGCATTGCCTCGGCCGATGTGGTGCTCTACGAAGTCCACGTCAAAGGCTTCTCAATGACCCGCGCCGACATACCGGCGGCGATACGCGGCACCTATGCGGCCCTCGCGCACCCGTCATCGATCGCGCATTTCAAATCGCTCGGTGTCACCACGTTGTCGCTGCTGCCGGTGCAATATTGCATCGATGAAGCGCCGCTAGTGGATCGCGGCCTGAAAAATTATTGGGGCTACAACACGCTTGGTTTTTTCTGCCCCGATCCGCGGCTGTCGGCCACGCGCGATGACCCCGCTGCCGTCACCGCCGAGTTCCGTCGAATGGTGGAAACGCTGCACACGCACGGTCTCGAAGTCGTCATGGATGTGGTTTATAACCACACGCCGGAGGGCAATGAATTCGGGCCCACCATCAGCTTTCGCAGCCTCGACAACGCAAGCTGGTATCGCCACGTCAGCGATGACCGCAGTCGTAGCGAGAATCTGACCGGTTGCGGCAACACGCTCAACGTCGAGCATCCGCGCGTCACGCAGTTCGTACTCGATTCGCTACGTTATTGGGTGCAGGAAATGGGCATCGATGGATTTCGATTCGATCTGGCACCGGTGCTGGGCCGCCGACATCACGGCTTTGATCCCCATGCGGCCTTCTTTGTCGCCCTTCAGCAAGACCCGATATTGGCGGGCGTGCATCTGATCGCCGAGCCGTGGGACGCGGGCTACGACGGCTATCAGCTCGGCCGTTTTCCCGGGCGCTTTCTGGAATGGAACGATAAATTTCGCGATGCGGTACGCGGCTATTGGTTGCAGACGGGTGTATCGCGCGGCGAACTCGCGCGGCGCTTCACGGCCTCGAGCGATTTATTTCATCACGGGCAGCGCCGCCCGAGTGCCTCGGTGAATTTTGTGTCGGTGCATGATGGTTTCACGCTGGCCGATACTGTGAGCTTTAGCTGCAAACACAATGACGCGAACGGCGAGGGCAATCGCGATGGCCGCGACAACGAGCTCTGCGCGAATTTTGGTGTGGAAGGTGCCACCGACGACCCGCAAATCATCGCCACACGCACCCGCGTGCGTCGCGCGATGATCGCCACACTGTTACTCGCGCAGGGCACGCCGATGCTGTGTGCGGGCGACGAAATCGGCAACACGCAGGGCGGCAACAACAATGCGTATTGCCAGGACAACCCGACCGGCTGGCTCGATTGGACGTCTGCCGAAGGAACGTTTCTGCAATTTGTCACCGATGTACTGTCGTTGCGCCACACGGAGCCACTGCTGCGTCATGACCGCTGGTTTGCCGCCACGCATGCCGGCGCGGGTGACGCCTCGGTGCACTGGACCGCACCGAACGGCCACGACATGCAAATGCACGATTGGCACAACAATGACATTCACGCGTTCGGCTGCATCCTCACCGAAAACGCCCGCGATGCGCAAAGTGCGAAATCTGTCGTTGACGCAAATAGTGCCGATGTCAGCGTGTCGAGATTGATGATCTGCCTGAATCCGCAATCGTCGCCAATGTTATTTGCCTTGCCCGCCGCCCATTGGCGCGTCGCGCTCGACAGCAGTGGTGAGTGTGCGCATGACGTTGATATCGTGCCACCGCAATTGCTCGTTCCCGCGCACGCCGTCGTCGTATTGCGTTTCGTGGATTTCTGAATATTGTTTGAAAGACACCCGCATGAAACCACTTGAACAACGCCGCGCCGGCATCCTCTTGCACATTACCTCGTTGCCCGGGCCCCACGGCATGGGAGATTTCGGGCCCGAGTCGCGCCATTTTGTCGATTGGCTGGTGTCGGCCGGACAAACCATCTGGCAGCTGCTACCAACCACTCCCATCGGCCCCGCCAATTCGCCCTATCAAGGCGTCTCGGCATTCGCCGGTAGTCAATGGATGGTCGCTTTCCAACCGCTGATTGAGCGCGGCTGGTTGGCGGCCCCCGTGTTGCCACAAGGTGGCTTCAATGCGAGGCAAGTCGATTTCGGCAACGTGCTGCGTTGGCGTGAGGCGCAATTGCGTGCGGCCTCGGCGGGATTTTTTGCACGCGCAACGCATCAAGACAGGCAAGCATTCGCCGCATGGTGCGCACACGAATCAACATGGCTCGATGACTACGCACTGTTCATGGCGATCCGTTCTCCCGTCAATGGTCAGCCCTGGTGGGAATGGCCCGCGCCGCTCGCCCGACGCGAGGCGGTCGCGCTGGAAAAAGCGCGCGCCGAGCACGCCAAGGAAATTTCGTTCTGGAAATTCGTGCAATGGTGTTTCGACATGCAGTCCAGCGCACTGAAAAAATACGCGAACGAACGCGGTGTCGCCATCATGGGCGACCTACCGATTTTCGTCGCGCACGATAGCGCCGATTGTTGGGCGCGCCCCGATCTTTTTTATCTTGATGAAAAATTTCACACCACCGTGGTCGCCGGTGTGCCGCCGGATTCCATGGCGCCACTCGGCCAGCGATGGGGCAATCCGCTATATCGATGGGACTTAATGGCGAAGGAAAACTTCGATTGGTGGATCGCGCGCGTCAAACGTGCACTCACTCAGGCTGACCTGATTCGCATCGATCACTTCCGCGGCTTCGCGGGTTACTTCGAGATCCCCGGCAGTTGTCCTGACGCGACACAAGGCCGCTGGGTGGACGCGCCGGGCAAAGGGTTGTTCGCGGCGATCGAAGCGGCGCTGGGCAAACTGCCGATCGTCGCCGAAGATCTGGGATTGATTACGCCCGACGTGATCGAATTGCGCGACGGTTGCGGCCTGCCCGGCATGAAGATTTTGCAATTTGCGTTCGGCGGTGACGGCACGCACGAATTTTTGCCGCACAACTATGTGCCCAATACCGTCGCCTATTCCGGCACGCACGACAACGACACCGCGCGCGGCTGGTGGGACAACGCCACCCCGCGCGAACGCGCGTATGCCGCCAGCTATCTCGCCGCGCATGCCAACGACTTTCACTGGGCCATCATCCGCGCCGCGTGCAATTCCGTCGCCAACACAGCGATATTTCCGCTGCAGGATGTTTTGGCTCTCGATAGCCGCCACCGCATGAATACGCCTGGCACCGGCGCTGGCAATTGGGGCTGGCGATTCGAGTGGAGCATGGTCGATTGCGACGTTGCGCGTGTGTTGGGCGTGATGGCGGCGGCGAGTGGACGTGCGCGGTTTGAGTTGTTGGGGTTGCCGGAATAGCTGGCAAGAAATTTTGCCTTCACCAGAACGACTGAAGAAAGTAAACTGGGCGGAATGTAAACCCCAGCACCGGCGCACCCGTCAGAGGCAAAGTGACCGAGAGGCCGCGCCAGTATTGGAGTTTTGCATATTTAACGTTGTCGATGTCGACCCCGACCGGGACCGCACGACGTCGGGCAAAATGCACACGTAACCACCCGACTGTACCAGAGGGCCGCATGAGTAAACGCACGAAGATACTTGGCGCACTGGCGGCTGGCCTCGCGCTAAATATCGCGCAAGCAGAGTCGCCGCTTCCCGCTACTGGTGCGCAGCCGTTCCCTGTGCCCACTGTCGGCCAGATCGAACGTCTGGAAAATTTTGCCTCGCACCACGTCGCAGCACGGCACATCGATGTTTGGTTGCCGGGAAATTTCGATACCAACAAGCGCTATCAAGTGTTGTATATGCACGACGGCCAAAATCTATTCGACGGCCGCCTCAATTGGACGAAAAATTCCTGGCAGGCCGATCTCGCGGTGGCGAGATTGGTCGAGGCCGGACGAATCGCTGACACCATCATCGTCGGTATCTGGAACCATGGGCCGGAGCGCTATGCCGAGTACTACCCGGAGAAAGTGCTCGCGCTCGCGCCGGAAAAAGTGCTGCGCGAATACGTCGTTGAAGCGAGCAACGGCATGTCGAAGGCCGATGCGTACTTGCGCTTCATTGTCGAAGAACTTAAGCCTGCGATCGATAAAAAATATCCGACGCGCCCGGGGCCGGAAAATACGTATCTGGTCGGCTCCAGCATGGGTGGGCTGATCTCGATCTACGCACTGTGCGAGTACCCGCACGTGTTCAGCGGCGTGGCGGGATTGTCCACGCATTGGGTCGGCAAACCCACCGCGTGGGGCCGCGAGCGTGTGCGCAATGCAGCGCTGCCATTGGCGGCGATGAACTACCTTGCGCAGAAATTGCCGCCGCCCAACACACACCGGGTCTACACGGATCGCGGCGACGATTGGCTCGACTCGCTCTACGCTCCCGCACATCGCTTCGTCGGCGAAGTGCTTCGTGAGCGCGGCTATACGGCGGCGAATGCGATGACGCAGGTGTTTGATGGAACCGGGCATAGCGAGGCAGATTGGGCGGCGCGACTGGAGGTGCCGTTGTTGTTTTTGATGGGAATTCGCTGATTTGAATGGGCGCGCGGTTAATTGACCGCGAAGCGCAGACCGCCTTTCGACACGCTGCCGCTCACATTCGTCTGATCAAAGCTGCCGCGCGCAATGGAAGGAGGCGTGTTGCGTAATCGCGGCTTGGCTTTGTAGAACGTCGACTTTGAAGCACGATTCGTGAGCACGTGTTTGACCGCCTGCGCGCGATCGGCTAGATTCAGGAATGGCGAAACTGCGCCGTTGAAATTTCCGCAACCTGATCCGGCAATTGAAAAGCAAAGGTTATTCGTGAGTCTGCGCACGCTCAATTTCTGCCTGCCATTCGTGCTCGCTTTTTCTTGCAACCTGCCGTGCTTTGCCGAAACATCGACAAATCGATTTACCTGGCCGAATGGTGCCAAAGCAGCGGTGAGCCTCGCCTACGATGATGCGCTGAACTCACAACTGGACAATGCGATTCCTGCGCTAAATCGCCACGGGCTCAAGGCATCTTTTTATTTGCAGTTATCCAGCCTGGTGGTCGAGGCCCGTTTGCCGGAATGGCGGGCCGCAGCGGCACACGGACACGAACTGGGCAACCACACCCTGTTTCACCAGTGTTCCGCGTCCAAGCCAGGTCGGGAGTGGGTGTTGCCGTACCGGGACCTCGACAAGACCAGCGCCGCGCAAATGAAAGCCGAGGTTCAGTTGGCAAACAGCATGTTGTTCGCCATCGACGGCAAACGTGAACGAACGTTTACCGTACCTTGCACGGATTCGCTGGCTAAAGGTGAAAACTATGTGGATAGCGTGCGGTCAGCGTTTGTCGCCATCAAGCTGGCCGAGGGTGGAGTGGTGCCCGACATGCAGCAGTTGGACCCCTACAACGTCGGCGTCTATGTGCCGATCAATGTGAGCGGGCAACAACTGATCGACATCGTGGCCGCTGCCGCCCGCCAAGGCACCATGGTCAATATTACCTTTCACGGAATTGGTGGCGACTATCTGGCGGTCTCCAGAGAGGCCCATGAATCGTTGTTGCGCCATCTCGCCGCCCACCGCGATATTTATTGGACCAGTACGTTTATCGAACTGATGCAATACGTCAAAGCGCATCAGGCCCGCCGCTAGAGAGAGTTGATGCTGGCTCAGAGTCAGAATCGGCCTGAGCCCAGTTCTATGGTTGATCTGGCAGCCTGTCGTACTTACATAGAATCGGCTGAAAAAAATCTGGCCGATGCATATTTCGCTTCGATTCGTTAATTCCGACAGGCTGCCAGCAATATTTGCCAAAGGGCGCGTTGGCCGGGCGACCAATGTGGCTACTGTCACTTCCTTGATATGAACATTGGACGCGAGGTCAATCAACGTTTGCTGGCAACCTGCTGGTACAGCGCTAGATACTTCGCGGCGCTGGGTTGCCATCCGCAGGCTTGCTTCATCGCGCGCGTTGCCACCGCAGCCCATTCGCCGGGGTTCGCGTACAACGTGAAGGTGCGGCGCAGTGCGCGTGAGAATCCGTCATCGGAAAAATCCTCAAATACAAAGCCATTCGCCTTGTATTCGGCCAGGTCTTCGAGCGTGCAGTCGACCACCGTATCAGCCAGGCCGCCGACGCGATGCACCAGCGGCAGGCTGCCGTACTTGAATCCGTACAACTGCGTCAGTCCGCAGGGCTCGAAGCGCGAGGGCACCAGCGTCACGTCAGTTGCGGCAAATATTCGGTGCGCCAATGCTTCGTCATAACCGAGCCGCACCGCCACAGATGCCGGGTGGATTTTGGCGATCAGGCACAACGCGTCTTCGAGCGCTTTGTCTCCACTTCCCAGCACGACCAACTGGCCACCGCGCGCGATCAACTGTTTGGTCGCCGCGATGACCAGATGCAATCCCTTTTGTTCCGTCAGGCGGCTCACGACACCGAACAGCGGAAATCTGCTCTCAATGGCGAGCCCCATCTCCTGTTGCAGTGCCGTCTTGCAACGGGCTTTGCCGGCGCGGTTGAGCGGGTCATAGACAAACGGAATCAGTTTGTCGGTGGCAGGGTTCCATACCGCCTCATCGATGGCGTTCAGAATGCCCGACAGCACGTCGCTGCGCGCGCGTAGCAGGCCATCCAGTCCGCAGCCTTGTTCGGCGGTTTGAATTTCCCGCGCGTAAGTAGGACTGACGGTGCTAATGCGGTCGGCGTAGTACAGTCCGGCCTTCATGAAAGAGAGCTTGCCGTAAAACTCAATGCCCTCGACGGAAAATGCGGCGGCCGGGAGCCCAAGTTCAGCGAAGTGCTGCGCCGAGAATATGCCTTGATACGCCAGATTGTGCACCGTATAAATGCTGCCGACGTGCCCCCGCTGCCGCACGCGCGCGAATTTCAGATAGGCTGGCGCGAGTGCTGCATGCCAATCGTGGCTGTGCACCACTTGCGGCTGCCACGCGGTGTCTAACCCATGGCCCAGGCGTGCCGCCATCCAGCCCAGCAAGGCAAATCGCCGGTAGTTGTCGGCATAGGGCTCGTGGTGGGCATCTTCGTAGGGGTTGCCGGGGCGCTCATAGAGGGCAGGTGCATCCATCACGTAGGCTTGCGTGCCCAGCGAGGCAAGATGGCCTTGGCGCAGCACCACGGAATCGCCCCAAGGCGTGACACAGGTGGCCAGATCAGTCGCATCTTGCAAGTCCTGCAGGATCGGTGCAAACCCGGCCAACAGCAATCGCACATCACACCCTGCCGCCATCAGGGCGCGCGGCAACGCGCCCGCGACATCGGCCAGGCCTCCCGTCTTGAGCAACGGATAAATTTCAGCACTGACCTGCAGCACCTTCATCGGGCCGCCGCGCACTAGAGTTTTTGCAGCATTTCTTTGGTGATCAATACGACGCCGGAATCGGTGCGTTCGAATCGACGGGCATCGCTTGCTGCGTCCTCCCCGACGACCAATCCCTCGGGCAGCACGCAGCCGCGATCCACCACCACGCCGCGCAAACGGCAATGGCGATTCAGCGTCACGTCAGGCAAAAGCACCGCTTGCTCGACGTGACAAAACGAATGTATGCGCACCTCCGAGAACAGCACAGAATGCGCGACATAGGAGCCCGATACGATACAGCCGCCGGAGATCACCGTATTCACGGTCACGCCAGTGGCGCCATTGGTATCCGGCACGAACTTGGCCGGCGGCAATTGGCGCTGATAGGTCCAGATCGGCCAGTCGGTGTCATAGATGTCCAGGTCTGGTGTGGTCGAAGCGAGATCGAGATTGGCCGCCCAGAACGCGTCGATCGTGCCCACATCGCGCCAATATGGCGTGGTGGTCTTCACACGCGACACGCAACTCATGCCGAACGGGTGTGCCAGCGCGCGTCCTTCCTTGACGCAACACGGTATGACATCTTTGCCGAAGTCATGACTGGAGTCGGGGTTGGCGAGGTCCGCTTCGAGCAGCCGGTACAAATACTCCGCATCAAAAACGTAAATACCCATGCTCGCCAGCGACACGCCGGGTTTGTCGGGCATGACGGGCGGGTCTGCGGGCTTTTCGACAAACGCGGTGATATGTCGGTCGGGCCCGACGGCCATCACGCCAAAACCACTTGCTTCCGCGCGCGGCACCTCAATGCAACCGACCGTACAGCCCGCGCCGTGCTCGACATGATCCTTGATCATCAACGAGTAATCCATCTTATAGACGTGATCCCCTGCCAAAACGATGATGTATTCCGGCGTGCTGGATCGAATGATGTCCAGATTTTGAAAAATCGCGTCGGCGGTGCCGCGATACCAATGCTCTTCGCCGACCCGCTGTTGGGCCGGCAACAGATCCACCATTTCATTCAGTTCGCTGCGCAAAAAACTCCAGCCGCGTTGCAGGTGGCGAAGCAGCGAATGCGACTTGTACTGCGTCAGCACTGCCATGCGCCGGATCCCGGAATTCAGGCAATTGGACAGTGCAAAATCAATGATGCGGAATTTGCCGCCAAAGTACACCGCCGGTTTGGCGCGCCGTTCGGTCAATTGCTTAAGCCGCGAACCGCGACCGCCGGCCAATACCAATGCCACTGTGCGGCGCATCAATTGGTGCACCTGCAGGTTCTTGTTGTTGCCCCTGCCTTCGTCCTGTGGCTGCATGTTGTTTCCTTTTAACGGATCGGATCCGGGCGGCAACCCCGGCCTCTGGGCCAACTTGCCGGAGATTTCAAATTCTACGCGGATCCACGTTTTTCGAACGTTGAATTACAATTCCGTGCAGCGCAATATGTCGGTTACAAGGATGGGGATGGCAATTGGTACAATCGCCGTGCCAATGAAAACTCGGCTTCGGAAAAGGTCGGGTCCAGAAGCAATTTTTTTGAAGATATTTTTCGATGGCGACATATCCTGATTGCAATACACGTGCCGGGATTGAGATCGCGGCGAAATTGCTGCTACTTTGAATCGCTCGTGCCGCATGAAGCCTAATGCACGCGCTCGAAAAAAGACGCGAAGGGCGGCGCCAATTTTGCGAGCGTACCGAAAAGGCGGTTTATTCTGCATGAGGGTGAAGCTTTATGGAAATCATTTGCAGCCATATTTGGAATTCCTGCTGTCGTTAAAAGAGGGTAGACATGATTGCCGTCATTTTTGAAGCGAAAACCGGCGTTGATCGTAAGGCCGATTATCTTGATGCGGCCGCCGTACTTCGCCCGCTTTTGGATACGTTTGATGGCTTCATTTCCATCGAGCGCTTTGAGAGCCTTAGCGAGCCCGGGAAAATTTTGTCGCTCTCGTTCTGGCGCGACGAAGATGCCGTGTCTCGATGGCGAAATGTGGAATCGCACCGCGAGATTCAAGCGGCGGGCCGCCATCAAATTTTTGCCGACTATCGACTGCGGGTCGCGTCGGTGCTTCGCGATTACGGCATGAATGATCGCGCCGGCGCGCCGGAAGATTCGCGCGAGCGGCACGGCGGCTAGGAATTAGTCGCAACGACAATTCCGATGTTTTCTAGTTGGATCGAAGCGCGCCGACCACGCGAAACACCCGAACCGACTGCGCGTCGACGGTGATTTTCGTAATGGCATTTCGCACGGGAATCGATTCGGGCGTATCAACCGGATAAATCGGACGCAATGTCGCTCCGACAGGCAGTCCGGCAATATCGATCATTGCCGCAGTGATGCCGTAATTGATCGCTACCACTGTGTGCTCGACTTCAAGCTTGCGTTGAAAAACCAGCACGCTGCCGTCAACCATTGCGTGTTCGTAACTGCCACGCGCAATCGATGGCAGCGTATTGCGCAAACGCAACATGGCTTTGTAGAACGATAGAATCGAATGGGGGTCGGTGAGCGCGCGCTTGACGTTATGTGTGGCGGCGTTATCCGAGACGGGGCGAAAGGGTTGAACATTGTGGAACGTGAATGCATCCACGCCAGCAACGTGCGCATTCCAGCTCATCGGCGTCCGTAATTTGGCGTCGGCCACCAGATTGTTCACGCCGCCCATGCCAATTTCTTCTCCGTAATAAATGAAAGGCGTGCCAGGCATCAAGAGATACGTCGCCGCCGCCAATCGATATTGCATGGCATTGCCCTTGAGCTGATCCCACAATCGTTCACCCGCGAAAATATCGTGGTTCGATAGCATCGTCGCCATGGTCGGCGGCGCGGTCTTGAAGTAGTCTGCAATTGCAAGTATCGCCTCCGTTTTGCCGCGCGCCGCATCAATGATTTTGTGTTCGAGGCCAAACGCAAACGCGCTTCCACATATGTACGACGCTGCCCAGCGCATGGGGTTAGCGGTGGCTTCGCACACCATGTAACGGTTCTGGTAGGCGGCCATTAGTGCGTTCACGTGAGCCATCAACGCGTAGCTTTCGGGTTGATCGTTCCAGTCTTTGGCGCTGCGCTCGACCAGATGCGGCACCGCGTCGAATCGAAAGCCGTCGATGCCGCGGTTCAACCAGAAGCGCAGGCTTGCGCGGTGATAATCCATCGCTGCGGAATTTTCCAGATTGAAATCGGGCATGTGCGGGCCAAACGTGCCGTAAAACGTGCCGTTAGGTGTCCGGTGCCAGGGGTTTTTTCCCCAGATGTCCCAGCCGGCCGGCGCCGGATCTTTCCAGAGATACCAATCGCGAAATTTGCTGGCGGGTGAAGTGACTGCATCGAGAAACAGGGGATGACTCGCAGCGCTGTGATTGATCACGTAATCCATGACCACGCCGATGCCGCGCGCATGCGCCTCGCGCACGAGCTCATCGAAGTCTGCGAGCGTGCCGTAAGCGGGCTCGATGGCGCGATAATCGGCGACGGCATAACCATGATCGCCATCTGCGTTCCTGGTGATTGGCATTAACCAGATGCCTTTTATGCCGAGGTCACGCAAATAGTCCAGACTTTGCGTGAGCCCGCGCAAGTCGCCGATGCCGTCGCCGTCGCTGTCGCGCCAGCCACGCACGAAAATTTCCATGAAGGCGCCGTGCTGCCAACCAATGGGCAATCGGCTGCCGGGATCAGCGGGCTTGATTGTGCTGACATCCAGCGTGGGTGCCGTCGATCGGACGATTTCGCGATCGGGACTGCGCGTGCCGACGCAGGCATTCAACATGAGCATCACGAGAAATGTACCTATCAACGCGGCCATTTTCGCGGCGTAATTTTGGGACTCGATGGCAAACATGAGGGGCTCTCGCGATATACGTGAAATGATGTAGTGATATTACAAAACTACAGAGAGAATTGATAGACCAATTCCCGCATGAGGCGAATTCTCGACGGGAAAGTGCATCGTCTGGCGGATCAATGCGCCGTGACAGGTTGCGGGGATTGGGTGATAATTGAAGTAGTTTTATTACATTAACACCACGATTCGGATGCAGACTCATGAGGTGTTGCCGATGAAAAATCACCCAAATTTTGGTCAGCGGGCGGTACGCATCGTCTGGTTCGCATTCGGCCTGCTTGTCGCAACCGTCATTTCCGCGCGTGTCAGTCATGCGCAATCGCGTCATTCAGATACGTCATTGCCGCTCTCAAAAGAGGCGTGCGATCAACCTGCGTCACACACCATTCTTGAACCCTCCCTTCCTGGCGCACAACCCACCGCGGCGCGCGCAGTCTGGTTGAATCGTCAATGGCTAAAGTGGCCCGGAATCGAGGCGACGGAAATTTTCTGGCTCTACCATTCCGCACGCGGACAAATTGATGCGACGCCGAACGCAACCGTGAAGGGGGCCGATGGCGCGATCGCGATGAATATTCATGGCACGGAAATTCCCGCTGACATTGCCGCGCGTTTCAAATACCTCGCGGCGGGCCCGGTACTCGCGTTGGGGGACATGGATTTGGCACGCGTGAGAGAGTTGCACAAACAACAACTCGTGTTGGTCAAACAAAACGCCGAGGGCCTCGTGCTCGATGCCACGCGAATCCAGATCGCCGGCGCGCTCGATGATCTGTATCGCGCCGCCGGTGGCGCGGAAAATTTGGGCGTCACAGTCTCAGCAAAGGGTACGCAAGTCAAACTCTGGGCACCCACGGCATCGCGCGTGATGGTTTGCGTTTATGAAAACGGCAAAAGTGCCGCGCGCGACCTGCAAGCATTGCAGTTCGAGCCGACCACCGGCCTGTGGTCGCGTATGCAATGGCATGATCTCACTGGCCAGTACTACACCTACCTGGTCGATGTCCCGGTGCCGGGCGTGGGTCTCGTACGCAATCGCGTGACGGATCCGTATTCGATCAGCCTCACGACGGACTCGATGCGCAGCGCCATTGCTGACTTGAGAAATCCACGCCTCAAACCGCGAGGTTGGGATCAAGACGACACGCCGAAAAAAGTCAAATCGCAGACCGACATGGTGATCTACGAATTGCATGTGCGCGATTTTTCGATCAATGACGCAAGCGTTGCGACCAAACATCGCGGCAAATATACCGCGTTCACGCAATTCAATTCGCGTGGCATGAAACATTTGAAGGCTCTATCCGAAGCCGGTATGACGGATGTGCATCTTTTGCCAGTGTTTGATTTGGCGACGGTGCCGGAGACGGGATGCGTGACGCCGTCGCTCGCGGGCCTTGACTCATTGGCCGATGGAGAAGCGATACAAGCGGCGGTCATGGCGGTGAAGGCGCGGGATTGTTTCAATTGGGGCTACGACCCGCTGCACTACACCGCGCCCGAGGGCAGCTACGCCACCGACGCAGCCGATGGCGCGCGCCGCGTGATCGAGTTCCGGCAGATGGTGGCCGCGCTGCACAAAATCGGCCTGCGCGTCGGCATGGACGTGGTCTACAACCATACGTCGGCCTCCGGACAAGATGAAAAATCGGTGCTCGATCGCATCGTGCCGGGCTACTACCATCGCTTGAACGCGAAGGGCGAGGTGGAAAAATCGACCTGCTGCGATAACACTGCCACCGAAAACATGATGATGGCGAAACTGATGGTCGATTCCGTTATAACGTGGGCGCGCGAATACAAAATTGATTCGTTTCGCTTCGATTTGATGGGCCACCAGCCGCGCGCCGTGATGGAGGACTTGAAAACTCGACTTAAAGCGACGACCGGACGCGATATTCAATTGATTGGTGAAGGCTGGAATTTTGCCGAGGTCGCAGACGGCGCACGTTTTGTGCAGGCCTCGCAACTTTCGCTCAATGGATCCGGCATTGGTACATTCAGCGATCGCGCGCGTGATGCCGTACGTGGTGGTGGCGCGGCCGATAGCGGTGAAAGCCTGATCAAGAGGCAGGGCTACATCAATGGCCTCGGCTATGATCGCAACACGCTGGCTCCCACGGCGGCACCCGAAGAATTATTGCGCACTGCCGACATGGTGCGCGTCGGTTTAGCCGGCTCGATTCGCGACTATCCGCTTAAGACGTATCGCGATGCCGTGTTGCCACTTCACCGTATCGATTACGCAGGTCAACCGGCCGGTTACGCGAGCGAGCCCGGCGAGACCGTCAACTATGTCGAGAATCACGACAATCAAACGCTGTTCGATATCAACGTCTATAAATTACCGACAGCAACCCGTCGCGAAGATCGCGCACGCGTGCAAATACTGGGTCTCGCGATCAACGCATTCAGCCAGGGCGTCGCGTATTTTCATGCTGGCGGTGAATTGTTGCGCAGTAAATCGATGGATCGAAATAGTTATGATTCTGGCGACTGGTTCAATCGCATCGATTGGAGTGGCGCAGAAAATTACTTCGCGACAGGTTTGCCGCCGAAAGGTGACAACGGTGGCGAGTACACGCTGATCAAGCCATTGTTGGCAAATGCTGCAATCAAGCCGACGCCAGCGGATATCGTCTGGACGCGGCGCGCCTTTGAAGATCTGCTGAAAATTCGCGCGAGCACGCCGTTGTTTCGTTTACCGACAAGTACCGAAATCATTTCTCGCCTGACCTTTCACAATACCGGTTCACAGCAAACGCCGACACTGATCACCGCGCATCTCGATGGAGCGGGCTACCCGGGTGCGGAATTCCGTGAAGTGGCCTATTTCATCAACGTCGACAAATCGGTGCAAGAAATGCGCATCGAGAAAATGTCGGGAAAAAAATTCACTTTGCACCCGGTGCATAAGCATGCCGGCGCCGCGGATCAGCGCATACCGCGCGAGGCGAAATTTGAATCGGTGGGCGGGATATTCCGTATTCCGGCCAGAAGCGCTGTGGTGTTCGTGGTGCAGTGAGCGCCTGGTTCGACGCGGCGGCACCAGTCGACTGATTGTAGTCAAGCGCCGGAATTACTCGACTGCTTTTCCCTGCAAGGCATGCCGCACCAGCCCGTGCAACCCCGGATGGGGCAGAGTAATAACCGGGGTGGCGATGGCGCGCAAGTAATCCACATATCGGCCCTTGGCTTCAAAGTGCTCGCGAAAACCGGATTCGCTGAAAAAATCGCCCAGCTTCGCAACGATACCGCCGCCGATAAAAATTCCGCCGCGCGCGCCGATCGTCAAGGCGAGGTTGCCGGCGATGCAGCCGAGGAAGCTGCAAAACGCTTCCATCGTGTGTTCGCACAACGCGTCCGTGCGAGCGGCACCGAGCGTGCCGATTTCTTCCGGGCCTAACTCCTGATCGATACCCAGCCCCTTTACGTCTGCAACTGCGCGGCGCAGTGTCGGCAGGCCGATGCCTGAGACCAGCCTCTCAGCCGACACGTGAGAAAAGATATTGCGTGCCGCACGCAGGATTTCATTCTGATAAGTGCTTGCACCGGCAAGTGTCACATGGCCACCTTCGCCGCACAGTGTTTGCCATGTGCCCGGCTGCTCGCGCACCGGCACTACACCAGCCACGCCCAGACCGGTTCCTGGACCGATCACACCCATCGCATATCGCCGATCCGGCGCCACCGGGCCGACCAATGTGTAATCACTCGTGGTGAGGTACGGCAAGACCAACGCAATGGCTTCAAAGTCATTGAAAACGTCGACCTGACCCGCCCCGACATGGCGTGCAAATTCGGTACGATCCAGCACCCAGTGGCTGTTCGTCACTTTAATAGGACCATGGTCGATTGCGCTCGCGATGGCGATCGATGATCGCGCCGGTCTAACGCCTGACTGATATTTTGCCAAATACGCCGACGCCGCATCTTCGGGGCGCGCGTAGTCTGAGCAGAGCAGCGTCTCGACATTGGAAAGCGGCGAATCAGCGTTCGCCAACCAGCCGAAACGGGCGTTGGTGCCCCCGATATCGGCGACAAGCAATGGAAAAGTGGCGCGATTATTCACGGTCGTTCGCAGCTTTTACATCGCTGGCAGCAGGTTTGATGGCAAGCTCGAATCCAAACGGCGGATTGGCGAGCGGCAATGGCGATAAGGGAAATGGTGCAAAAGAAAACGTCATTTACGAAGCGGCTCACAAACATCGACGGCAATTGACATAGTGCTTGCTGTGGTTAGGGTGATGTCGATCTGTAACGGCGTCGCGAAACTATCGTCAACGCCGAATTACAAAACGATGTGTTCAAAAACTCGGGTCATGTCGTCCAGCAAGGCAACCAGAATCGACCCAAAATGTTGAAAATTTACAAGCTAGTAAAGTAGCAAAACTACATGAATAAGTAAACGCCTATTGCACCAACTGCCGAACTATTTTCACTACGCAAACGAGAAATCAGCTATTTTTCTGAGTTTGCCGGGTAATTCCCGAAGATTAGCCGACAAAAGGCCAATCAATTTTTCATGTAATTTGCCTACATGCGATAATGAATCTGGCATCGAATTCCACGAAATGTCGATCCAAAGTGTCGTTAAACTACGTCAAATGATGGTTCCATGACCGATTCTTTGTCCAAGCCTTCACTGTGCGGCGAAATTCCGCGTAATTATCGAAAGCCCTCACATGCCGTTCAATGATGGTG
>JAYTUX010000038.1:0-8778 GCA_043744315.1 Betaproteobacteria bacterium
CAATGGGGCAACAGGCATAAATTTTTGCAATTTTCTGAATAAAATTCAAGGTCTTACGCGTTAAATCGTCATGGCATGTTTTCTGCTAAATTGAATTTCTGATTAGAATTGACCTTTTGCACTTTTTGCTGCAAAAACATCAGTACCCAAGCTATTCATAGTATCCACGCTCATTTTCGTTTCAACTCAGGAGAACATCATGGCAGTCGCAGACGTATTCAAAATGGTGAAAGACAATGAAGTCAAATTTGTCGACTTCCGCTTCACCGACACCAAAGGCAAAGAGCAGCACGTATCGGTTCCCGTCAAAGCCTTCAACGAAGAAAAATTTACCGAAGGCCATGCGTTTGATGGCTCATCCATTGCCGGCTGGAAAGGCATCGAAGCTTCTGACATGATTCTGATGCCCGATCCGGAATCTGCGTTCATCGATCCGTTTTTTGACGAATCCACCTTGGTGCTTTCCTGCGATGTGATCGAGCCTTCAACCGGCAAAGGCTATGACCGCGATCCGCGTTCATTGGCGCGCCGTGCTGAAGCCTATCTGAAATCGAGCGGCATCGGCGATGTCGCATACTTTGGACCGGAGCCTGAATTTTTCATTTTTGACGCTGTTGAATGGAATGTCGACATGTCCGGCTGCGGCGTCAAGATCCACTCCGAAGAAGCGCCATGGTCAACCGGCAAATCATTTGAAGGTGGCAATCTTGGGCATCGTCCCCCGGTCAAAGGTGGCTATTTCCCGGTGCCGCCGGTGGATTCATTCCAAGACATGCGCTCCGCGATGTGCCTGGCGCTGGAAGATGTCGGCGTCGAAGTCGAAGTGCATCACCACGAAGTTGCTGCCCCAGGCCAGTGCGAAATCGGCACTAAGTTTGAAACGCTCGTCAAGCGTGCCGACTGGAATCAGCGCTTGAAGTACGTCGTGCATAACGTCGCACACAGCTACGGCAAGACCGCCACGTTCATGCCGAAACCGGTCGTGGGCGACAACGGTTCGGGCATGCATGTACACCAATCGATCTGGAAAAACGGCAAGAACCTGTTCGCGGGCAACGGCTATGCGGGCATGTCGGAATTCGCGCTGTACTACATTGGCGGCATCATTAAACACGCGCGCGCACTGAACGCGATCACTAATCCGGGAACGAACTCGTACAAGCGCCTGGTACCGGGTTTTGAAGCACCGGTAAAACTTGCCTACTCCGCCCGGAATCGCTCGGCCTCGATCCGCATTCCGTATGTGCAATCCGACAACGCGCGCCGCATTGAAGTCCGCTTTCCGGATCCGACCGCGAATCCGTATCTCGCGTTCGCGGCAATGATGATGGCCGGCCTTGATGGTGTGCAGAACAAGATTCACCCGGGCGACCCGTCGGACAAAAATCTCTATGACTTGCCGCCGGAAGAAGATGCAAAAATCCCGACCGTATGTTCCTCGCTCGAACAAGCGTTGGAATACCTGGACAAGGATCGCGAATTCCTGACACGCGGTGGTGTGTTCTCGAACGAGATGATCGATGCGTATATCGAACTCAAGATGCAGGAAGTCACGCGTTTCCGCATGACCACGCATCCGGTTGAATTTGACATGTATTACTCGTCGTAATTCTTCACGAGTCGGCAACCAAAAAGGGTGGCGCGATATTTCGCGCCGCCCTTTGCTTTTCCGCTCACCAATCGGCCTCGGGTCCGGCCCGATCTGCGGAGAAAATTGCTGAAAACGCCGCCGAAACTGACCATCCCGGCGCTTGAATCAACCTATGGTGTTTGGCCCCCTGTGTTTCCACAACTCCTTGAGTTGAAAAAGAATTTTCCGAGTCGTATGCTGGAAGACCGCTCAACGCGATTCCCCGCATTGGTAAAAAGCCATGGATCGACCCGCGAAAATTGTTTGTTTATCACTGTTGCTGGTGCCGATGATTTCGGTCACCGAGGCGGCGCCGACGGCTGCGGCCGCCAGCCGCATGGAAACGGTTATTTATAAACATGTGGATGAAAATGGCCGCGTAACCTACGCCAATTCTCCGATCAAAGGCGGAGCGCGCGTCGATCTTGAGCCGCTAACGGTGATTCCTTCAACGCCGAGTGGCTCGTTGAATGCGGCCAATGCGCAGTTCTCAACACGTGGCACCAGTAACAATACGATAAGCGACTCATCTGGGGCAGCAACAAAACTCGCAACGGTCAATCACCCACCAGGTAACACGGCCGCTAACATTTCAGTTGCAACACCTCTCGCGAAACCCGTACAGGTCGCGTCGGTACTGCCATTGTCCACGCAGGCGAACTTGGCCGCCAAGCCAATCGAAAAAGCCCCCGATAATAATGTCGTTGCATCGGTCGAGACATTGCAGCAATTGACCCAGCAACGCCGCGCCGAGACCCGTCGCCGCTTTTTGGAGGGCGAGCTTCAGACGGAAGAACAAATGCTCGTTTCTGCAAAAGCAAAGTTGGGCGAAGAGCAAAAACTGTCTGGCTCTATCCGCGCGATGCGTGCCTCATTTTCCGCCACCGCAGAAGCAGTCACGCCGCAAAAACCCTTGATCAGCCCGGAAACACGCGCAGAAATCGAGCGCCATTTTGAACGCGTCCGTAATCTTCAGGATCAGGTCAGCATGCATGAAAACCATTTGAACAACCTGCGCGAGCAACTCGTTGCATTGAAATAGCCGAAACCAATTTCACGTCTCCTTTCGATCGGGTTGCCGATCGATACCTTGAACGCCGGAAGTGACGAACTTCCGGCGTTTTTTTTCGTATCGCTGCGAGCGATTGTGAAAGTCAATTCCTACGCGCGAGCAAAGAGCCCCTTAGAATTGACAACATAGTTAGTAAATTCTCAATCAATCTACTGGCGCGGAAATTGCTTTTTCAAACAGAGTCTCGATGCCGAATACTCAGTCCACCCTTCCTTTGAATCACGCTCAATACGCGGGCCTGGACTTATTGTCGTCCGCCGTCGTCATCCTTAACCAGTCATTCACGTTGATGCACGCCAATCCCGCCGCCGAAGATATGTTTGCCTTCAGCTTGAAGAACGCTGCCGGCCAGCCATTTGCGCGATTATTTTCCGCAGGCCATGCCGGCAATCAGGCGTTGTTCTCCATGCTCGATCACGTCGTCAAGAACGAGGCAGGCTTCAATGAAAACGAACTCACCCTCGAAACGGTTGCCGGCCAAACCCTGCATTTCTCCAGTGTCGCGTCGCCGATCGATCATGCAAGAGTCGTGGTCGAATTTCACGCGCTGGATCAGCAACTCAAGATCGCGCGCGAAGCAAAAATCCTCGAACGCCAGGAACTGAACCGCGAATTGATCCGCAATCTCGCACACGAGATCAAGAATCCGCTTGGTGGCATTCGCGGCTCGGCACAGTTGCTGGAACGCGAGTTGCGCGGCCTCGCCAATGAAACCGATTTGAAGGAATACACGCAGGTCATCATCAACGAGGCCGACCGCCTGCAAAGTCTGATGAACCGTTTGTTGACGCCGCACCGCATGCCGCAAATGGCGCGGCTAAATATCCATGAAGTATTGGAGCGGGTACGCATGCTGGTGCTGGCCGAGTTCCCGACCGGCATCACCATTGTTCGCGACTATGATGCAAGCCTGCCGGATTTCATCGCCGACAAAGAACCACTGATTCAAGCCATGCTCAATATCGCCCGCAACGCCGCGCAGGCGATGCATGGCCGCGGCCAGATCCGCCTGACCACGCGCATCGCCCGCCAGGTGACCCTTGCCAAGCAACGCTTCCGTCTTGCGATCCTGGTGAGCATTACCGACAACGGCCCGGGTGTCCCGGAAGCGCTGCGCGAAAAGATTTTTTTCCCGCTGGTCTCAGGGCGCGATGGCGGCACCGGACTGGGCTTGTCGCTGGCGCAGGATTTGGTCAGCCAGCATCACGGCATCATCGAATTTGAAAGCGTTCCCGGCAACACTTGTTTCTCGGTCACGCTGCCAGTACACGAGAGTCAAACCTTGCAACCGCACGTTCCGCCGCACCCCCACCACCCACATTGAAAGCCACACCATGCGGCCTGTCTGGATCATCGACGACGACAAATCGATACGCTGGGTGATCGAAAAAGCGCTCACGCGCGAAGGCATCGCCCACCAGTCGTTTTCGGCCGCGCAAGAAGCGCTGGATGCGTTGCCGAAAGGCCCGCCGCAGGCGGTGATCAGCGACATCCGCATGCCGGGCGCATCGGGACTCGATTTCATGCAGCAATTGAAGGCGAAATTTCCGGCCACACCGATCATTATCATGACGGCGTACTCCGATCTCGAAAGCGCGGTCGCCGCGTTTCAGGGTGGCGCATTTGAATACTTGCCGAAGCCGTTCGATGTCGATCATGCGGTGGAATTGATCCGGCGCGCCCTGGAAGAATCGACACGCGAAATTCACGCCCCGGAGGTCACTGAGGACACACCGGAAATTCTCGGCTCGGCACCCAGCATGCAGGAGGTATTTCGCGCGATAGGGCGTCTCTCGCAATCGCACGCCACCGTGCTCATCAACGGTGAGTCCGGCACCGGCAAGGAATTGGTCGCGCGCGCCTTGCATCGGCACAGCCCGCGTGCCGCCAAGCCCTTTATCGCGATCAACACCGCCGCGATTCCGAAAGATTTGTTGGAGAGCGAATTGTTCGGCCACGAACGTGGTGCCTTCACCGGAGCCGCCACCATGCGCCGTGGCCGCTTCGAGCAAGCCGATGGCGGCACACTTTTTCTCGATGAAATCGGCGACATGCCACAAGATTTGCAAACGCGATTGCTGCGCGTGTTATCCGACGGCCAGTTCTACCGTGTCGGCGGCCACACGCCGGTTGCGGCGAGCGTGCGCGTATTCGCCGCCACCCATCAGGATCTCGAACAACGTGTCGATCAGGGATTATTTCGCGAAGATTTATATCACCGCCTGAACGTGATTCGCCTGCGCCTGCCCTCGCTGCGTGAACGGCGCGAAGATATTCCCCTGCTTGCGAAACATTTTCTTGCCAAAAGCGCGCGCGATCTCAACGTGGATGCAAAACGCCTGAGCGACAACGCGCTGGCGTTTTTATCGCGTCAGGATTTCCCCGGCAACGTGCGGCAACTTGAAAACCTCTGCCACTGGATCACCGTGATGGCACCGGCACAGACAGTGGAGGTAGCGGATTTGCCCGCCGACGTGCGTGGTTCGGCGCGCGGTGAAAAGTCCTTGATCGATGGTGATGGCGACTGGAAGCGTGCTTTGGAGCGCGAAGTCACGGCGTCGCTCGGGCGCGGTGAGAAAAGTATTTTTGATGGGTTGAATCGCGTGTTTGAGGCGGCGCTGATTACCAAAGCGCTGGAGCATACCGGCGGGCGGCGGATTGAAGCGGCGACTTTGCTGGGGATTGGGCGCAATACGTTGACGCGGAAGATTCAGGAGTTGGGATTGGGGTCTCCGGAATAGGGAGTCAATCGATTGCTGGTCCTTCGTATCGATGTACCTTTTTTCAGTGGAATAATCGACTGTTTCGCAATCGCAGGTGTCTGCGCGCAAACGCCCGCACAACGCGGCGAAGAGCGCTGGTAAAATCCGGCGTTGATTCGCCGTCCGCGATGCGGTATTTTGGACCCCGGAAGCAACAAACCGATCGCTTCCCACTATTCACTCCAATGATTTTGTAAACATTGCCATCACCGTCTTAGCCGTCGGGCTGTTCGTCTTTGCCGCATATTTCTTCAAGGCCGTGTTCGACAAGACGGGCGTCCCCGATGTCCTGTTGCTGATCGTTTGCGGAATCCTCATCGGCCCCGTATTCGGCTATGTGAGTCCAGCGAGCTTCGGGCAAGCCGGCAGCGTCTTGGCGACGCTTGCGCTGGTGGTCATTTTGTTCGAAAGCGGTACCGATCTCGACTTGGCTTCTCTGCGGCCCTCGCTTTCCGCAACACTGAAAATCACACTGAGCACATTTGCAGTGACGGCCGTGATCGCGACAGGAGTTGGCATGACGATGGCAGACTTGCCGGGGATGAGCGCGCTGATGTTGGGCGCGATTCTCGCAGGCACCTCATCGGCGGTGGTGATTCCGTTGGTGCAAAGCCTCGACGTGCAGGGTAAGGCACGCACCAATTTGATCCTTGAATCGGCGCTGACGGATGTGCTTTGCATTGTCGGCCTGTTCATGCTCATCGAGACGGCCAAAAAAGGCGCGACCTCGCCTGCCCACATTATGTTTACGCTAATCGAGACGTTCGTTGTCGCGGCGTTGATCGGCGTCCTCGCCGGCGCGGGGTGGCTGATGACGCTGCGAAAAGTGCGGCGTCTCAGGCATGGCGGTTATGCGTCGGCGACGATGTGCTTCATTCTCTACGGCGTGACGGAACTGGCCGGATTCAGCGGCGCGATCACCGCCATTTCATTCGGTGTGGTGCTGGCCAACGGTCGTCACGTCGCGGCAGCGACGCACGTGATCCGGCCCGGGCGGCTGGCCGCGTTTTCCCCGCGCGAGCACGCGTTTTTGCAGGAAATGATTTTCGTGTTGAAGACCTTTTTTTCTTCGTCTACCTCGGCATTTCGATGCGCCTCGACGACCATTCCGCATTTCTCATCGGCGGCGTCATAGTCGGGCTGGTCTATTTTTCCCGGCATGCCATTGCGGGCGCACTGTGTGACCGCGATATGCCGGGCGAGCATGTCGCGTTGACGGCGCTGATGGTGCCAAAAGGCTTGGCCGCTGCCGTTCTCGCCGCGCTGCCGCAGCAATTTGGCATTTCCGGCGGCGAGAAAATTCAATCGATCGCCTACGCGGTCGTGCTGCTCAGCATTACGCTGACGGCGTTGTTGATTGCCTTGCAACGCGTCGATTTCGACAAGGCCGCATACGTGCGGCTGTATCGATAGACGAATTGAAACCCAAGCATTGGCGCGGTGTTCGCGGCGTTTTCAGCCAGAACACCGCGCCAATGCTTGGGTTTGGCAGAAAGCTGAAAGGCGGATGCCGCGCGGCCTTGCCATTTCTACTGGATCAACACCTGCGCCCGCGCATCGCGCGCGATGATGTCGCGTGCCCGCACTACTTCTTCCTACATTGAGGGATCGCAATACTCCTGCGCTCGCTCGCAGATCAATTTGCGCGTCGCGGGGATTTTTTGTCCATCCTGTTTGTAGCGCGCCTCGAACGAAAACGTCTTGCCCTTGTGCGTGACATCCTTCGGCAAAGCCGCAACTTTCAGGTTGTCGGGTAGTGGCAGCGGAAACGCGCCGGGACTGTCGATCGTGACTGCGTCTTTGATTTCATATTTCGCGGTACACGTGAACGCCAACGCAAGATCGTTCGGCGAACTGCTCACGTAACTGCCCTCGCCCTTGTTGCCCATCAAGCGGGTGATGAGCTTGTCTTTCTGGTTGGCGGGTACTGAGGCGATTTGCGCGCGCAAATTGCTTTCGATCGCACCCGTCGCAATAATTTCCGAGCGACCAGAAATCGAGCCATCGGCCTTCAACGTCATTTCTACGCGGTTTAAGACCGTGTCCGTCTTCAAATCGGCGTGCGGCGTATTCGCCAATGCGCCGCACGCGACCAGCAACACCGGTTTCCCTGCGTCGCTATTGGGCAAGGTGCCGAAGCGATAATGCGATGCCGTCCCGTCAAGATACATATTAAGTTTCGGCACATAAGTGATCGCATGATTGAACGCGCCGACCACTGGAATATTCGGGAGTCTGAACGTGGGCATGGTGTTGATCAACACGGGCGTGGTCCCGATGCCTTTTTGCGCGCAATAACGACTCCAGAATGACGGTGTGATCCTTGCAATCGCCATACTTGGTTTTCAGAATGTCGGCGGAGTCGCGCGGCACAAAGCCGCCCAGCCCCAGGAATACGCCCACATAGCGCACGTTCTGCGCCACCCAATGATAGATCGCCTGCGTCTGCGCGCGCGGCTCCGTGATGCCCTTGGTGATCTCGTCGGCAAGCGCCTGGATTTCAGCAGTGACGTTGGCTTTGTCGGCGGCGCGTTCGCGATAAGCCTTCGCCAGTTCCGCCCAATCGGCAAAGCTGGAGATTGCGATATAGGGGTTGACCTCGGCACCCATCAATTGAAACGGCTCCGGCACCTGGGCTTCTGTGTTCGAGTACTTCCACTCCCACTGCGCGCGGCCATCCGTGTCGGCGATCTTTCCGCCGGGCACGTCGCGCGATTCCGCTTTTAGTGAATGGCCGATCGGCGCACTGACACGCAACAAATACCCTTCCGTCGCAATCTGCAATGGTATCGCCTCAAACAAGGAGAAATGATTAGGGAAATGCGGCGTCTTTTGTTTGATCTGCGTGCGGAAATACAATTTGCCCCCGGGCTGCAGTTCGGGAAAAACAATGATCTTGTATTTGATGTCGTTGAACATCGGCGCGTTCACTGCCACCGGTGCCGCCTGAGTGAAGATTTTGTCGGCGGGCACATCGATGCGCGTGCCGTCGGCTTTCATCCAGATAGAAGCCGTAATCTGCGTAAGCGCGGAAGATCACGCCGCGATTGTTGCCGCGGACGATGACGTGTTGCGGTTGGCCGGGAATGACGATTCTGGTCAGGCGTGCCAAGGTTTTTCCTTGCGATGCGCAATTGGCACTACGTCATTGCCTCGCAAGAATTAATTTAATCTGACCCTATTGATCTTTGGCATCCGGATGGGTGCAGCTCTGTCAGTCGCGATGCAGTGGCACGTTGATTTCTAAGGCCTGCGCGGTCACGCCGTCTCTGTCTCAGCCTGCCGTGGGCGCCATTTGAGCAATCGGTTTTCGG
>JAYTUX010000039.1:0-8762 GCA_043744315.1 Betaproteobacteria bacterium
GCACCTTTGCCGAGCGCGCCATTGGCGAAGCCGTCATCGATGATTTTCTTGCCTTCCGCCGCGAAACCACCTTGCAACGCAAGCTGCGCCATTTCCATGAAGTCGGTTGTTGATGCCAGGTTGCCGGTCGCCAATTGCAGGCGATAGACATCCAACGCCAAGCGATCGGAGAATCCCGGTTTCCGCTGCACGCCGGAAATCACGTTGGCCCAAAGGCTTTTCTTCGGATAGTAATTGAGCATCTTTTCGATGGTGGCCGAGTAGCCGGTGTTATTTTTTTGCCGCAGGTAGCTGTTGGCGAGCAATTGCAACTTTTCTTCCGAAGGCGTGCGTCCGGCTTTTTCATCTGCATTGACATCCGCCAACGATTCCTTCGCCGCGTTCGCAAAATCTCCGCTCAGGAAATGCGCCTGAATCATCTGCGTGCGGATTTGCGGGTTGGTACCGCCATCCTTGTAATAGCGGTTGCCCCATTTAAGCGCTGAGGCGTAATCCTTGTTGTTGGCGTAGAGCTTCACCAGCGTATCGATGATCGACAGTTGGGCGTTCGCCGGAGCCTTCCCGGAATTGATAACCGCCTCGAATGCCTTGGCGGCGGTGTCGTTGTCGCCCGCGCCCAGGGCAGCGTTGGCGCGCGTCCATTCAATCTGAAACGATTCGTTCGCCGTTTTGCCGGATACGCCATCGAGTTCGTGCAGTTTTGCAAGCGCATCTTTGTAGCGCTTGCTCTTGAGCAGGTCCTGCGCCTGCTGCAACGGTTTGCCGACTTCGGGGCGCACCTTTTCCTGCGCGTTTGCCGGGGGTGAAGCAGAAATCAACAGGGCGGCGACAACCGCGAGGCCACCGAAGGCGCGTTTGACAGAAGGAAATGCGTGCATGAATGACTCTCCAGGGTGAAATGCAAAACGCGGCCTCGGCCGCGTTTTGCATGCGCTACGATTACTTGACGAACTGTTCGTTGCCGATAATGCCGAGTTTTGTGATGCCCAACCGTTGCGCGGATGCCATCACCATCGCCACATCTTTGTATTGCGCGAGCTTGTTCGGCCGTAAATGCACTTCCGGCTGTACCGCCTCGGACGCGGCTTGCAAGATCCGGCCCTCCAACGCAATGCGGTCGGGAACGATTTCGCCGTTCCATAGCACGGTGCCATCAAAATCCACATCGATCCGCACCACTACCGGTTCAACCAGCGGCGGTGGCGGGTTGCCGATTGGCATATTGAGCTTTACCGCGTGCATCTGGATCGGCAACGTGATGATGAGCATGATGATCAACACCAACATCACGTCGATTAACGGCGTGGTGTTGATTTCCATCATGACTTCCGGCTCTTTCGAGCCATCGCCTGAGCCGACACTCATTCCCATAGTTGTTTCCTTTCAAATTGCGCGCTCATCCCGGCCTCAGTACACTTTTTCCGGGGGTTCGGTGATGAAGCCGATCTTCATGATGCTCGCCCGCTGGCAGGTGTACACCACCTTGCCGACGGACTCGTAACGCGCGTTCAAATCGCCGCGGATATGTACTTCCGGTTGCGGGATCATCACCGCGACTTTTGCGAGTCGTTCAAACAACGCATCCGTGTCCGGTACCGGTTGCTGGCCCCAGAAAATATCGCCGTCTTTGTTGACAGAAATGACAATATTTTCAGGCTTGGTCTCCGTGGGGAGATTGCGTTCTTTCGGCAGATCCACCGGGACGATCTGAATGATTGCCGGAATCGTGATCAGAAAAATGATCAGCAATACCAACATGACGTCCACCAGCGGTGTGGTATTGATGGCCGAAATGACTTCGTCCTCGCCACTATCCGACCCTACGTTCATTCCCATAATGGGTTCCTCATACGGGTGTTACGGGTTCAGGCCGCGATTATTTTTTCTTGCCACCGGTGCTCATCAACACGGAATGCAAGTCGGCACTGAAGGCACGGACTTTTTCCATGGCGACTTTGTTGCGGCGAACCAGCCAGTTGTAGGAAAGCACTGCCGGCACCGCCACCGCGAGACCGAACGCCGTCATGATCAGCGCCTCACCCACTGGCCCGGCCACTTTGTCGATGGATGCGTTGCCGGAAATCCCGATGGCGGTCAGCGCGTGATAGATCCCCCACACCGTACCAAATAGGCCCACGAACGGTGACGTCGAGCCGACGGTTGCGAGGAACGCCAAGCCATCTTGCAAGCGGTTGTTGACGTTGTCGGTAGCGCGTTGGATCGACATCGTTACCCACTCGTTCAAGTCAACGTCAGCCATCAATCCACTGTGGTGCTCGGTGGCCTTCATGCCGCTTTCGGCGATGAAGCGAAAGGCGCTGGCCTCACTCAACGTCGAGATACCTTGCGTCAACGATGGAGCCGCCCAGAATTCTTCCCCCGCGTTCTTGGCATCTTTCATCAGTTTGTATTGCTCAAACAATTTGACGATCAGGATGTACCAGCTTCCCATCGACATGATGACGAGGATGATCGCCGTGGTCTTGGTAATAAAATCGCCGTCTTTCCACATGGCCTCAATACCATAAGGATTGACGACGGACTCCTTGGTGACGACGGGTCCTGCCGCCGGTGGCGCTTTCGCTGCGGGTTCGGCTGCCTTGGCGGGTTCCGCCGCTGGCGCTTGCGCGATCGCGTCGGGCGAATGCAGGGATACCGCGATGGGCGCGAATGGGATCGCGGCCATGATGACGGCAACGAGTACGGCGGGGATACGTTTGATGAAATTCATGAGGCCTCCACTAAAAATTTGAATATTTGATGTGATTTCTTATGTAAATCGGACAAATTCATTGCTAATCCGCGGGTTCGGCGCGCGGGCAATCTTTCAACAGGGATTAATCAGTCAACTTGAACGAGAATGGCACCTGCACCCTGACGTCTCGGGCTTGCGCGTTGCACTTGAATTGCCGCACGGCGTTGACGGAAACGCTATTGAAAACGCGGTTGCTGGAAGACTTGACGTCCACATCCTTGATTTCGCCATTGGTCGCCACGGTGAATTCGACCAGGACTTCTCCCTGAATGCCGTCCTTGCGAGCCGCAGCAGGATACTTGATCTCGGTGCGGATCTGCTGCGAATTCGGGCAGGCCGTGCCAACGCTCGGTGGTGCGGGCGGGGCGGCCACGACCTTTGGCGGCGCATAGACGGGCGGTGCGATCGGCGTCGGATTGGAAATCACCGCCTGCACGACAGGCGATGAAATCTGCACTTCCGGCGGCGGCACAAACGTCGGAATAATCTGCACCAGTTTCGGCGGCGGCGGTGGCGGCGTATCGGGAGGCGGCGGCTTTTTCTGCTCCTCGATCACCTTGGTCGTCATTGGCTGCTTGATGACCTCGATGGCTTTACGGGCGAGCCCACTCACCAGCGCATAACCGACGACCACATGCAAAATGATGACAACAGTAATCCCAGTCGCATGCTTGCCCGGCTGGCGCTGTTGTTGCGCGTAATCCATTGAATTACCTCCATATGGCGCTCTGTTCTTGGGCGAGCTTGATGGCATTTAAAAAAATAGACGCGAATTCTAACCTGTTATTTGGAGACGCGCATCCTTGATACTCAGGTTGACACAATTGGCGGTCGATTGCCAAAAACGAATCCGGAAAAACCGCCTGTTGAGTACGTTCACAATATGACACATCTCGCGCGAATTTGCTAAACCGACAATAATTTGTCGTGGCAACTCGGTTCTCCGCGCGGGCGGGCAAGATTGAAGCTGCTGCGGGCAGAATCTTTACAGGCTGAAAAAGACCAGTTTCTTCTTACCGATCAGCATGGCGCATTGCAAAATGCGGCCCTGAATATTTTTTGACACGTGTCGTCATCTCAATTGTAGGATTTGAGCCGATCGAGCTTTGCGGAATACAACTCACCTGATTTTCGGGAGGTGCTGTATTCCAATGCGCTGGCGAGATGCTTGCGTGATTGCGTCATTTGCCCAAGGCCTGAATAGGCGGCGGCCAGCCAAAAGTGTATTTCGTGATTGTAGGCGTCACGGGATAATTCTTTGGAAAAGTGCTCCCTCGCGACCTTGAAGTTTCTTTCTTTCATCGCGGCTCTGCCGAGATTGAAGAAATGAAACGGCGGATGCGGCTCAAGCGCGGCAATTTTCGCGTTCAATCGCGCCGCCTCACTGGCGCGGCCCTGATCGCCTAGTACCAGTGCCAGGTTGGACATCACTTGAATATTGTCCGGTTCACCCTGAAGGGCGTGACTGAGCACCCGTTCTGCCTCGGCAAGACCGCCCCGCCGACGATAGAGTACGCCGAGCGTGTTGTAGGCACTCAAAAAGCCGGGATCCTGGACGATAGCTTCGCGCGCCCACCAATAGGCGTCGCTCACGTTTCCGCGCGCGAGCGCCTCGGCCGCCCGGTTATTCATGAACATGGCGATCACGGTCTCGGTCGCGAGCGGCAATGTGCGCTGGCCACGGGTTTCTCCTGCGGGAAGAAAATCGACCGTAATCTGTGCGTCGTCGAATTTATTTCGCAAACTGAGAAGGGGCTTGCCAACGGTCAAGTTGACGTGTCCGATGGAAAAATACAGTCCGCCGCTGCGCTCCCAGATATCATCCGTCAGGACCCGCTGGAAGCCGACCTGCATGTCAAGCTCCCTGGCGAGCGCGGCCGTCATGATGACCAATGACAGACAGTTTCCCGTCCGCTCCTTAAAGGTCTGTGCGGCATTGCGGGTTCTGGCCGAGTCATATTCGACTCTCAATTGATTCTTGTTGTACAACGCGTCGATCAGCCCCTGTTGCCGGCCTTTTGCGCGTAGTTGATCGCCAATCCCAGTGTGCACATAGTGCTTCATTTCATCGCTTAGCGCGAAAACATCTGCTGCGTCGATGCGCTCAGATGGAGCCGCGAAGAGTTGGTCATTGAAAACGTTTGCGGGCCGCACATTCACGCGCGAGGTGCCGCAGGACGCCAGCAGCAAAGTCAGTAAAAAGGCGACCAGGATTTTCAACTTACACCTCGCTTTCGCTATTGCAACGCTGATTTACGGCGCGCATCAACGCATAACCAATCGCCCGTTGTCGAGTCGGCAACGTTCCAATTCCACTTCTATTTCAAAAGTGAAATGTCATCCCCGGACTTGATCCGGGGATGACAGTACTAATGATTAAGAAATGGAATAACTTCTAACTGCCTATGTTCGGAGTTCAACTGCGGGCTGACGGCCATTTTTGTCGATACTGTCGTCGCCAATCTTACGCTTTGTCCCGCTTTCAGTTCAAAAGCCCAAAAAAAAGCCGCAGGGTTGCCCCTGCGGCTTTGAGACTTCGACAAAGTTACTGTCTAGGCGTGTTGCATTAGAAAAACTTGTAGGTGACCGTACCGTACACAAAACGACCGCGTGGGTCGTACTGGTATACGTCGTAGCCGGACTGGAACTGCGAACCATTGTTGATGAACAGCGGCGGATCCTTGTCGAACAAGTTGCGCGCGCCCAACGACAGCTTCAGGTTTTTGACGCCGCTGTACGATACGACCAGATCATAAAGATCCTGACCTGGAACAAAGTGGCGATTGCCGTTCAGGTCGTTACCATCCTCATAGCCTTTGTAGTAGCGCTGTGTAATGGTTGCATTGAAAGGGCCTGTGGTATAGCCCATGCTCAGGTTGTGCTTCCACTTAAGGATCACGCCGGTCGGCGATGCGACCAAAGGCGAGCCATCGGGACGCACAATGGTGCCCACGCTCTTCTCGAGTTCGCCGCTGGCGTTGACCAGGTCGTACTTGGAAACGTAGGTGCCATTCAAGCCGACATCAATCCGACCACCGCCAAAGTTTTCGCGCCAGCGCAGATCGACATCGATACCCTGCGTCTTGAGCGAGCTCACGTTGCCCGCGAGCTGACGGATCAAAGTAATTTCGTCGGCACCGTTTACATCCACCAAGGCGGCATATCCTGCCGCGCCGCGGCGGAACCCTGACGCGATTTCCTGCGCGGAAGGTGCCGCAATCAGGCCCTTGATTTCGATATTGTAGAAATCGACGCTGGCCGTGACCGATTTGATGGGCGAAAATACCACGCCGAAGCCGAACTGATCCGATTTCTCAGGCTTGAGAGCGGGGTTACCGCCGGCGAGCGACGTAACCTGAATCTGGCCATTGCCGGGGAACTTGGGATCGACGAACTGCTCGGTCGTATTGATTTGCTGCGGTGTGTACAGAGCCGGCAGCGAAGGCGCTTTGAAGCCGGTGCCGATCGAGCCGCGAAGCAGGAATGCGCTCACCGGCTGAAAGCGGCCGCTGGCCTTCCAGTTGGTCGATTTACCAAAGTCGCTATAGTTATCTTCGCGGAACGCGAGGGTGCCTTCGATCTGCTTGGTGATGGGCAAGTTGGCTTCGGTGAATACCGCCCAGACCGTACGCCGCGCATTCACGGGCGTGATCGCGCCGCCGAGACCAATCACGTCGCCGGTCAGCGTTGCGGGTGCCGGGTCAAGTTGATACGACTCGGTACGGGTTTGAACGCCCAATGCGACGTCGAGCGAACCGCCACCGAGTTGCATGGCAGAACCGGACACTTTGGCATCCACGCCGTCATTGGTCGCCTTGGAAGTAATGGTCGGCCCTTTGTACTTGGTCTTGTCGACCAAAGCGGTAATCGCGGGCGACTGTACGCCACCGGGTGCCCACGGGTTCCACTGGTTGGCCGGGTTGTTCAACACCTTGCTCAATTCAAAGATGGACGCAAATCCATCGATCACGTTGCCGTTGGTCTTGCTGGTATTCAGCATGTAGCCGATGTCGTAATCCAGATTGCCGATGCTGCCTTTGGAACCGACCACCACACGATCTTGCGTCGCAATGTCGTTGGTGGTGCGCGGACCAAGCAGGAAGGTACGCTGCGACACGCCCAATGGCTGACCGACCATCGCGCCCAAGCCGATCGCATTCAGATAATCTGCCGCGTACTTGTAATTGGGATTGGAGGGAAAAATCAGCAAAATCGGGTCAACACCGGAACCTGCAAATTTCGGGTTACCGGCATAGAACGCCTGGCGCAACGGTGCCGGTTGAATCGCATTGGTAAATTCATTGCGGCCATACAGGCCTTCCACGTAAAACTCGGCATTTTCGTTCAGTTTGAATCGACCGTTTACGGTCACGCCAGTGAACTCCCGTTTTGGTACCAGACCGACAAAAGGCCCGGTATCAAAGGTGCAATTGGGTGCCGTTCTGGTGGTTGCCGGTGCGCCCACACTGAAGCCTCTACCCGAACGTGGCACCATGCCGATGGAGGCACAAGCGTTGTTAAAGGCAGCTGGATTGCCATAGCCCGTTCCCGACTGGCCAAACGGGTTGGCGGCCGAACGACCGTTGGTGCCGGAATCAAACAATGTGGCGCCGCCGGGGAAACGCCAAACGCCTTCAATACGGCCCGTCTCGGTTGCGCCACCCGCGTAGTAGGGCAGGTTGGTATCCGACTTGGCATAGGCGCGCTCTGCGCCGAGCAAATTGCCTTCTTTCTCCAAGGTGCCGGACACGGTCACGGCAAAACGGTCTTTGTTGTAATCGCCGAACCCGCCAACAACGCTGTACTTCTCGCCCTTGGCACCGCCACCACGGGTAGGTTCGCCGTAGGTTGCGCTCAGTTCGACGCCTTTGTAATCCTTGCGCAGAATGAAGTTCACCACGCCGCCGATGGCATCGCTGCCGTACACGCCGGATGCACCATCCTGAAGCACTTCGACGCGCTCGATGGCGCTCAACGGTATCGCATTGGTATTCACGCTCTCGCCGCCGCCGGCAAACACCGCGAGGCGACGGCCATTAACCAGCACCAGGGTTTTGTCCGCGCCAAGGCCGCGCAATGACACCGAAGACCGTCCATACGTCGACAAGCCCGATTGACCGGCGTTGACCTGACCGCCAGCGGAGGACACCGCGGTAATCTGGAATAGCAGCTCTTCCGTCGATGTCACACCGCTCTTCTCAATATCGCTGCGGGTAACGACGGTGACGGGTAATGCGGTTTCGGCATCGACCCGCTTGATGCTCGATCCCGTAACTTCGATCCGCTCGGCTTTCTGCGGGGCTTCCGCGGTTTGCGCGTACACCGATGGGGCTGCCATCAGCGACAGTGCAAGGCCTGTGGCAACGACGCATGGCTTCAACGCAAATGCGTTTGCCGGCTGTTTGTATTTACTCATTAATGCCTCCTAGTTGAAGTGGTGTTACTCAGGCAAAACGTTCAACCCGACTCGATTCATTCGAAACGGCGAGAATCCAATTCAGGGTCGATTGTTGTCTTGATAAACGTTCGAAAAGCCAGACGACGCTTCGATGCAATCTGTTGCCGAAACGACGCTTATGGAACAAATTGGAACGATGGCTTTCCAGTAATTGAAGAATAACGGCTGTGGCGCTCTAATTCCAACACTGCATGCCAATTAGTCCGCAAATGTTGCATGTACGCAACAAATTGGCACGATTGTGTAAGGTTTTGTAAGTGCTCAGCACAAAAAAAAGAGGGCCGAAGCCCTCTTTCTTTTTGCGGTATTTCGCAGCGTTGCTATTTGAACTTGTAGGTTGCAGAAGCCGTCATGTACAAGCCGTACGGACTCTCGAACGTCGTATTGAACATCCGCGTGGGCTGATTGAGGTCCAACGACGGTTTGTTATTGGCAATGTTGCGAATATTGAAGCTGAGTGTCAGGTTCTTGATCGACTCGTTCTGAACAGTAATATTTTGATAGGTCATTGATCGCACGGTACATGCGTACTCAAAGTTGGTGCCCGCC
>JAYTUX010000040.1:0-2640 GCA_043744315.1 Betaproteobacteria bacterium
CATTCAAGGGGTCGTGTACGACGGCGAGGGCGCTGCCGTCAGCGATGCGTTCCTCGAAATTTACGATGCGCGCGACGCCCGGAGAAACAGCGCCGTCACGGCGGAGTTGACAAACGGATCCTCCCTCAGCGGATTTGGTCGCGCCGACACGGTCAATGCGGGCGCGTTTCGGTTCACCACACGTTATCCCGCAGCATCAGTGGATTCCGGCATGCAAAGTGCGCCGCATCTGGAGTTGATGATTTTCGCGCGCGGCTTGCTAAAGCCGCTGGTGACGCGAATCTACTTCGACGGCGATGCGGACAATGCCCTCGACGCCGTACTGAACTCGGCACCGACTTCGCGCCGCGCCACGTTACTTGCAAAAAAAATTGCGGATGTGAACAACGAAACCTGGGAATTCGATGTGCGCTTGCAGGGCAAAGACGAAACGGTTTTTTTCGAATTTTGACGTTGGACGCACCAAAATTACGGAGCCACGATGGATGACAAAGACCGTCACAAACAGGGCATGCAAGTGCGCCGCAACGTTCTCGGTGACGAATGGGTCAACCACGCGAACGCCAAACGCAACGACTTCACGGCGGATTTCCAGGATTTCATTACCCGCTACGCTTGGGGCGAAGTCTGGTCGCGGCCTGGCCTTGATCGTCGCAGCCGCTCGCTGATGACCCTCGCGATGATGATCGCACTCGGACGCTGGGAAGAATTCCGCTTGCACATCCGTGCCGCGTTGAACAACGGCGTAAGCGTTGACGAGATCAAGGAAGTGATCATCCACTCAGCGATTTACGCGGGATTGCCTGCAGCCAATAGCGCTTTTGCCGAGGCGGTGGAAGTGTTGAAAGAGTGCGGGGCTGATCTTGGCGGCGACTTGAAAGTGTGATGCACTCGGAAGGTATTTAAACCCATGCGCCGCCCTGCCTCACCGGGTGAAAACGGCTGAAACAGCGCGCCAATGCTGGTGTTTAGCAATCTACAAGCGGCTTGCCCGCAGGATCAATGAAGACTTTGCCATCCACCACTGTCACCGCAAACGTGCGTAGTGGAATCATGCATGGCGGTGCGACGATGGCACCGGTGCGGATATTGAAAACGCCGTTGTGAAAATCGCATTCGATGTTTTCGCCGTCGATGCAGCCTTCGGACAACGAGCCCGGACCGTGAGTGCACGCGTCATCAGTGACATAGTAGGCGTTGCCGAGATTGAACACCGCAAGGGTCAAATCAGCTGCTTCGATTTTCACCACGCCGCCTTCCGGCACGTCGGCAACAGGGCAGAGCTCCAACAGCGCGGGGGTATCATTCATGTTTGGTTTGGTGTTCCGTTGTCGCGCGAAAGTAACAAGCAAAGATCGACGGTCATTTGTCATCGTCACCAGTTTCAAATTGACATCGCCGACCGGGAAATGATAACGTAAACTTCCTATAACGGAACGACGTTCCATATAAAAGAACAATTATTGGTAGCGATTTTAGGTGGCGAATGTTGCCATCGGATTTCGCGGCGCTCGCGGCCAATCTGAGCCGCTTTGCCAACGAAAAATGTGTGCCGAGGAGGATTTTTCAAGATGTTGAAACCCGAACAGAATGCACTCGTCACACAGACCGGCCCCGGCACGCCGATGGGCGATTTGTTCCGCCGCTACTGGTTGCCCGCATTGCTCGCAAAAGAATTGCCGGCGCCGGATTGCCCACCGGTAAAGGTTCAGCTGCTGTCGGAAAAAATGATCGCCTTTCGCGATACCTCCGGCAAGCTTGGATTGATCGATGAATTTTGCGCCCACCGCGGCGTATCGCTTTGGTTTGGCCGCAATGAAGAAAATGGATTGCGCTGCCCGTATCACGGCTGGAAATACGACGTGAATGGCCAATGTATCGATGTGCCGTCGGAGCCCGCCGAGAGCGGCTATTGCAACAAGATCAAGTTAAAGTCCTATCCGCTATTCGAGCGCGGCGGCATCATTTGGGTGTACATGGGCCCGCCCGAGCACCAGCCGGCGTTTCCGGAATTCGAATTTGCCACCGTGCCCGCCGCGCAGAGTTACACCTCGAAACGCTATCAGGAATGTAACTGGTTGCAGGCGATGGAAGGTGGCATCGATTCCAGCCATGTGTCGTTTCTGCATAGCGGCGCACTGAACACCGATCCGTTGTTTAAGGGTGCCAAAGGTAATCAATATAATTTAAGCGACAAGAAACCGGTGTTTGAAGTCGTCGAAAGCGAAGGCGGTCTGTACATCGGTGCGCGGCGCAATGCCGAAGCAGGACATTTCTATTGGCGCATCACGCCCTGGGTGATGCCGTGTTTCACGATGGTGCCGCCACGCGGCGATCACCCCATTCATGGTCATTTCTGGGTGCCGATCGACGACGAACACAACTGGGCGTGGAGCTTTGATTACCACCCTGTGCGCGCGCTGACGCATGAGGAGCGCAGCGCCATGGAGGCGGGTAAGGGCATCCATGTCGCAGTCGATGAAAATTATCGGCCTCTGCAAAACAAGGGCAACGATTATCTGATGGACCGCGCCGCGCAAAAAAACGGCAGCCGCTACAGTGGCATCGAAGGTATCGGCATGCAGGATGCGTCACTACAGGAAAGCATGGGGCCGATCTGTGATCGCACCAAAGAGAATC
>JAYTUX010000041.1:0-2638 GCA_043744315.1 Betaproteobacteria bacterium
CGCCAGAAAATCGAAATCGCGCAAGAAAGAGATCCCGATAAAAGTCGTTGCCTAGCGGTTTCCAAAAAAAGAACGTAGATCCAGTACTGGCGGGCGTTACAGGACAAAAGCGCGGAAAGGCGTACCAGTGCCAGTCGTTTTTGTTTTGCGTGTTCCATCCAATCGCATCGCACCTAGTCGTATTGCGTTTATGATTGGTTCGCGGGCGGTTTATGCAGGTTTTCTATTCTGCGCCGCTGCGAAACGACCACCAGCGCCAGCAACAAGAAACCCGGCAATGCGAACCACTCTTTGCCCGGTTGCGGATTGCGGACTTCAATGCCCAACAGGTGATTCTTGTTGCCGATATCGAGTCGCGCGCGTTCAGCTTTGCTGTCGACGCCGATATCGACGATCTCCCACTTGCCGTTTTTTGGCGCGGCATCGAGTTCAATGCCCGCACGTTTGAGGCGGCCCTCGGCTGAGCCTTTTGAAACTGGAAGAATGAAAGTCCGCTGCGTCACCTCCACTTTGCCACTTTTGGTTTTCTCTTCAACCTCGATTCGGAGACGCATGTTTTCTTCAGCTTTCAATTGGCTGATCACGTCCTGCATTTTCTCCACCGGGGCCAAGGCATATGGCGCATAAAACCAATCGCGATAAATGTCCGGGCGAAACAAGCTGAACGTGACGAGCAACAGCGCAACCGTTTCCCACTTTCGATTTCGCACGAGAAAAAATCCCTGAGTAGCAGCGGCAAACATGAAGCACGCCATGATCGCGGTGATCACCACCCACGAAAAATGCAGCGGCGAGCCGATATTGATCATCAGCAATTCGGTGTTGAAGATAAACATGAAAGGCAGAATCGCAGTGCGGATTTCGTAAATGAATCCCTGAATGCCGGTCTCCAAGGGATCGGCTCCGGATAAACCCGCCGCCGCATAGGCCGCGAGCGCCACCGGTGGCGTGGCGTCGGCCATGATGCCGAAATAAAACACGAAGAGATGCACCGCAATCAGCGGCACTTCCAGTCCGTGCGAAGCCGCGAGCGTGACGATGACGGGGGCCAGCAATGTGGCAACCACGATGTAATTTGCGGTGGTCGGCAATCCCATGCCAAGGATAAGTGACAGTAACGCCGTCAATATCAACACGCCCATCAATGAGCCAAATGAAAGTTCCTCGACCACATTGGCCAGCACTTGCCCAATTCCGGTCAAGCTCACCGTACCGACGATGATGCCGGCAACGGCGGTGGCGATCGCGATGCCGATCATGTTGCGGCCACCGAGTTCGAGGCTCTCATAGAGATCAAGGAAACCGTGCTTTACGCTACCCACTATTGAGCGCTTGCGAAAATATGCGATCATCGGCCGCTGCGAGACCAGCATCATTGCCATGAACGTGCAGGCATAAAACGCGGCGAGCCCTGGCGATTGTTCGAGCACCATCAGGCACCACACCAAAATGAACAGCGGCAGGATGTAGAACAATCCCGCCAGCAACGTGGGCATGGTGGCGGGCAATTCGGTCATTGATTCCGGCGTGAGTTCCTCGGTCGCGGTCTCGGGCCAGCGCGCCGAATACCACACTAACGCGATGTAAATGAGTGCCACTGCCGCGCCGACGATGATGCTGGATAGTTCGCCAAAGACCTGCGGAATCCAGTCGGTCAACACCAGTGAAATCTGCACCACGATGAGGGTGCCGACAATCGCACCGGTCCAGCCGAGCATTCGCCCTTTCAACGGTGATATGCGGCGCGGCAACCCGACCATGCCAGCCTTGAGCGCTTCCAGGTGAACGATGTACAACAAAGATAGATACGCGAGAATCGCCGGCAGAAACGCGTGCTTGACGATTTCGCTATACGGAATGTTGACGTACTCCACCATCAGGAATGCGGCAGCCCCCATCACCGGCGGCATGATCTGGCCGTTGCTCGACGACGCCACTTCGATCGCACCGGCCTTCACGGGCGAATAGCCGACGCGCTTCATCAGCATGATAGTGACGTTGCCGCCGGTCAGCACGTTTGCAACCGATGATCCCGAAATCAAACCATTTAATCCCGACGACAACACCGCGGCCTTGGCCGGCCCACCGCGCATATGGCCCATCAATGCAAACGCGACGCGTGTAAGGTAATTGCCGGCACCGGCTTTATCGAGCATCGCGCCGAATAACACGTAGAGGAATACAAAACTGGTTGAGACACCCAGCGCCACGCCGAACACTCCTTCCGTCGTGAGCCATTGATGCGATGCTGCGCGCGAAATCGATGCACCCTTGTGCGCAATCATGTCCGGCATGTATTGCCCGGCGAACATGTAGACGAGAAACACGATGCCCATGATCATCATCGGTTTACCGAGACAACGGCGCGTCGCTTCAAGCAACGTGATCACGCCGGCAAATGCAACCACGATGTCAAACGTGGTCGGGCGACCGGGACGGGTGGAAAGTTCGCTATGGAAAATAAAAATGTAGCCCGCGCAAAAGGCGGCGGCGAAGGCGAGCAGCCAATCGTAGACCGGAACGTAGTTGCGTGGACTTTTCTTCCACATCGGGTAGGCAAGGTAGACGAGAAAAATCGCGAAACTCAAATGAATGGAGCGCGCCATCGTGTCGTTGAACATCACGAATTTTTGCAATG
>JAYTUX010000042.1:0-2637 GCA_043744315.1 Betaproteobacteria bacterium
TAGCGTCTGAAGCGGTGCTTCAACCATACGTCGTACTTGGTCATGAGAAATTGTAGATTCTTTTTCGCTAGGACTGTTCATAAGTGCCATTGACCGCTTTTGTTCGAGAGTTGCTATCTGAAGGCGATCTGCCATTTCATCCATCATTCTTAGCGGACGCTCCCATTGCTTTCGCCAATGCTCCCGACGCTCTGGCGTTCGCGAATGCATCGCCGAAATGAATGCTTAGACCGCGACATGCTCCGCAAGAGTCAAAACTCTACCGCGATCCAGCTTGGCAATACGTATGCTGCTAAACATCGACTCAAGCTGATTCAACCCGTGCTCGAGACGCAAGTCTCGCGAGCCGTCCGGCATATGAATCGTGTACATATCGGTCTCGCGGAAGATATTTTCGGGTGCTTTACGTCGTCCGCTACGACCAGACTTGTCGAAGATCCACACAAATGGCGTTTGATTCTCAGGCACAACTGGATCACGCCAGGCTTTCAAATAGCAAGCCGGCAGATAGTGCTGTTTTTTATACTTGCGAGATTTGGCCATCGGTCTTTTGATGCGGTATTAACCTTCTCCAAAAAAAAATTACTCCGCATTGCTTTCTTCACGCTTACGGAGCCTAAGGCGCAATGACCACCTTCCCCATCACCCTCCGCGCCGCCATATCCATCAACGCCTGCGCCGTTTCCTCCAGCCGATAACTGCGCGAAATGAGCGGTTTCAATTTGCCTTCGTGAATCCAGCCGAACATTTCTTCCATCCCTTTTAGATTCTTCCCCGGTTCGCGCTTGGCGAATTCCCCCCAGAACACACCGACGATCGATGCCCCTTTGAGCAACGCCAGATTCAACGGCAACGCCGGAATTTCGCCATCGGCGAATCCGACCACAAGGTAGCGGCCGCGCCACGCAATGGAGCGAAAACACGGCTCGGCGAATTTGCCGCCGACCGGATCAAAGATCACATCCGGGCCGTTTTTGCCGCACTCGCGTTTCATGGCGTCGCGCAGTCCTGCGCCATCGAGACCGGTGTAATTGATCAATGCATCCGCGCCGTGTTGCTTGCAGATGGCAAGCTTTTCACCCGTGGACGCGCACGCCACCACGCGCGCACCAATCGCTTTGCCGATTTCAACGGCTGCCAAGCCCACGCCACCGGCCGCACCCAGCACCAGCATGGTCTCACCAGCTAGCAGGGCGGCGCGGTCGCGTACGGCGTGCCAGGATGTGCCGTAGGCCAATGAAAACACCGCCGCCAATGGATATGGCACGCCCGGCGGCATCGGCAGCGTGGCGGCGGCGGGCGCGACCACTTCTTCGGCAAATCCACCGACGCCGCAAAAACTCACCACACGATCGCCGGCTTTCACATGCAGAACCCCTTCGCCGACCGCAATTACTTCGCCGGCAATTTCCGCACCCGGCGTGAAAGGCAGCGTGGGCTGTATTTGATATTTTTTCTGGATGATGAGGACATCAGGAAAATTGACGCCCGCCGCGCGCACGCGGATTTTGACTTCGCCGGCTTTAGGTTCCGGCAGGGCGATGTCTTCAATGACCAGTGTTTCCGGCCCGCCCCATTGCTTGCATATGACTGCTTTCATGTCTTAATTTCCGCGGTAATGAATACCGCGAAACACTAACACACGACCAGACTAACAGTTTGTTTAAAAACGTAGCGAGCGGGTCGATTTCGCGCCGAGAAGCGGACACGTACCCCGTGTACGGCGAGCACCGCAGGCGCGAAAGCGGCCCGCGCAGTAGATTTTCAACAAACTGCTACTGCACGCCCTCATCGAGCATGATGCCCGGCGGCAGTTGCACGGTCTCGATGCCTTCTTCGTGCAATTCAACCGCCTCATCGCGCGAGACTCGCCCGCGAATATTGCGATGTGCCTGTTCACCGTAATGCATCTTGCGCGCGGTTTCGGCGAAGGCGCCGCCGACGTTTTCGGTATTGGCGCGAACGAACGATTTGAATTGCTGCAGCATGTGTTCCTGCAAGTTCGGCATTAAGGACGCCGCCATCACTTCCTGCGGGCCGGTGATTTTCGATTCATGGGCAGGCGCGCTTTCAGCGGCACCGGTGTTGATGCGCGGCGCCGACAAACGCTTGGTGATTTGCGCGTCGCCGCAGGCAGGGCATTCGACCAGGCCGTGGCTGGACTGGCGAGCAAAATCTTCAGCCGAGCGGAACCAGCCATCGAAGGTGTGAGAATGCGAACAAGAGAGGTTGAAAACAATCATGAAGTCAGTGTGCGATGCGTTGAATGGTATTTCTATGAAATAAGTCACGAACCCGTCAAAAATCCCGGCACGCTTTCATGACACCGATTAGATCGGCGCGGCGCAGCAAAAATCAAGGCCGCGCGCGACGCGACACATACGTCCCAACAACGCCGTTAGCGCGAAAAGGTGGACAGGTAGCGCTTTCTCAGTTCGTTCTTTTGCACCTTGCCCATCGCATTGCGCGGCAAATCGTCGACGATAAAAACACGTTTCGGCACCTTGAAGGCCGCCAGTTTTGCCTTCAGCGCGCCGATAACGTCCGCCTCGGAAAGCTCAACGCCGTTGGATGATTTCACGATCACGGCCGCCACCGCCTCGCCAAAATCCGGATGCGGCAAACCAATCACGGCGC
>JAYTUX010000043.1:0-2633 GCA_043744315.1 Betaproteobacteria bacterium
CGATCATCCATTTATGGTGATCGATATGAATGTATCCAAGCTCGACACAATTGAGCAAATTAAAGAGTTTGTGAAAGCACGGCAGAGGTCGCGTTTTCCAACCGGAACGACGTGGCCGTGCTGCGTAGCTTTATCGCAACGGTGCGACGGCGATACCGGTACTTTCAGTTGAGCAAAGGCCGGCGCGGCGTGTTGTTTGTGTATACGCAGCGCTTGACCGACTACTCACGGCAACATTTGTCCCGGCTGATCACGCAATATCGTGAGTCTCATTCACTCAAGCCGCGTAAGCGGGGCAGCCGAACCAGTTTTGCCCGCCAGTACACGGCTGAAGACATCGCATTGCTGGCGCAGACCGATAACTTACACAATACGCTCTCGGGCCCAGCAACCAAGGTGCCGTTGCGCCGCGCCGTCGAGCATTTCGGCGATGCGCGCTACGCTCGGCTCTCCCAGTGAGTTGCCACGAAGCCCTGCCCTGCGCAGAAAACTGGGCTCAAACATTACCTTGCACCAAGCGGTTAATGTAAATACAATAACCACATGCGAATTACTTTCGACCCAACCAAGCGCGACAAGGCATTATCTGAACGCGGGCTGGATTTTGATGATGCTGAATTGATCTTTGCGGGTGTCACTTTGGAGGTCGAAGATACGCGAAAAGACCACGCCGAAACGCGTGTTATGTGCTACGGATTGTTGGAAGGGCGGATGATCGTTGTAGGCTACACACCGCGTGGCGCGGATCGCCACGTTTTTAGCATGAGGAAAGCCAATGAACGCGAACAAAAACGCATCGCGCCACTCCTTAAAGTCTGACATGGATCGGGTTGATGCCCACACTTTGAAGAAAGCGGAGTATGAAGACCTACCGGAACTAACCGAGGAAATGCTTACGCGCGCAAAGGTAAATAAAGGTGGAAGGCCACTTTCGGCAAATCCACGCAAGTTGATTTCCCTGCGACTACCAGCTGACGTAATAGAACGCTGGAAGGCAACAGGGGCAGGTTGGCAAACCCGGATGGCCGAACAGCTAAGTAAGGTCCGATGAAGAAACCTAACTTATCGTTCCAGGGGGACGCGCCAAAAGCGGCGTGTCCCATAACTCAGACGTTGGGCGTGTACAAACGTTTCGACCGTGACACAGAAGAATTGTTTCTTGGCCTACCCTGCGGCTCTCATCGGCATCGGCGGTCTTTCCATGAACCTAATTGACCGACGCGCGCACAAATGGCGACTCCCCCCTCATCCCCACCCCCCAAAAGGGCGAGGGGACCAGTGGTTTTTAACATATCAAAATAGATCCGAAACAGTGGCCTCGTCCAACTGGCCGGGCAACATAAATACAAGGGAGATCGGACTATGAGTCAGACCAACTTCAAATCCCTGTCATGCCGGGACTGCCGCGAGGGTGCAGGGCTGGATTTCGATTTCACGATGGCATTTCAACCGTTCGTCGATGCGGCAACAGGCGATATATTCGGCTATGAGGCGCTGGTGCGCGGCCCCAATCAAGAACCGGCCGCAGAGATTCTTGGCAAAGTGAACGACAGTAATCGCTACCAGTTCGATCAGGCGTGCAGGGTCAAGGCGATTGGGCTGGCGTCGCAGTTGGGGATGGAGGGGATGCTGAGTATTAATTTCCTTCCGAACGCTATTTACCAGCCTGCGACTTGTATCCGCGCGACGCTGGAAGCGGCGAAGGAGCTCGGTTTTCCTACGCACCGCATTATGTTCGAGGTCACCGAAGGCGAGCGCGTTAGCGATCATGCCCACCTGACCCAATACTGTTCGCTTAAGCTCGTTCGCCCTGAGCCTGTCGAAGGGTGAACGAGCTTCGACAAGCTCAGCCCGAACGGCTAACCGAACAGTATTGCCACCTGACCGCTATTTTTAAGGAATACAAACGTATCGGCTTCACTACCGCAATTGATGACTTCGGTGCGGGATATTCCGGCCTCAATCTGCTAGCGGAATTTCAACCCGACTACATTAAGTTGGACATGGCATTGACCCGCAACATCGATAAAGACCGCGTGCGGCGAACGATCGTACATGGCATTCTGGAAACCTGCCGTGAACTCAAACTCGGGGTTATCGCGGAAGGCATTGAAACTGCGGAAGAGTGCCTTGTGCTGCAGGATGAAGGCGTCGCTCTGTTCCAGGGTTATCTCTTTGCTAAGCCCGGCTTTCAGCATCTTCCCAAGGTTTCTCCCGATATCCTTGCGCTGGTAAAGCCGCGCCGTACCGGCGACCGGCGGCGCAGGTCTGGCTAGCCCGCGTGGGACGCACTACGCCGGCTCGAATTTGAAATTCGTGTCGTGTTTCGCACTTAGCGGGACCGACACGAACGGGCCATGACTCGAGGATCCCGTGGAAGCGGATCGACGACGAATAAAAATCCAATTTGTCCTAGCAATTCTTGCGGCGATTGGACTGTTGCCTATTTTGCTAAAATGAACGAAACACTAATCAGCAGTGAATCGCCTTAGTTCGTTTCCCAAAGGAAATTTCATGCCCACTCTCTTCACGCCCGATCAACGCGTTGCCTACGAACGCGACGGCTTCGTAATGATTCGTTCGCTTTTTGACACCGAAGAGATCGGCATTTTGCGCGAGGCGATCGAACTGGA
>JAYTUX010000044.1:0-2632 GCA_043744315.1 Betaproteobacteria bacterium
ATTGTCATACGGCGAATAGGTGCGCATGTATTTGTACGCGGGCGCTTCATTGGGATTGCCCCACTCCAGATATTCACCGACGGTCAACGGCAAGGTCGCATCGAGCATCGTATTCATCACGTCCACAAACGGCACTTGCGAAACCACTGCCTTGAACAAATCCGGCCGCAGATTGGCGGTGGCCCCCATCAACAATCCACCGGCGCTGCCGCCCTGAATCGCCAATTGTGAAGAGTCGGTATATTTTTGCGCAATCAGGTGTTCGGCGGCGGCAATAAAATCGGTGAAGGTGTTCATCTTTTTCATCATCTTGCCGTCGTCGTGCCACTGCTTGCCCATTTCACCACCGCCACGAATGTGCGCGATCGCATAAATCACGCCGCGATCGATCAATGCCAATCGTGAAGAACGAAACGCGAGCGGCATCGCGATACCGTACGAACCATGGCCGTAGAGCAACGTCGGCTGCGGACCATTTTTCTTAAGCGACTTCTTGTACACCAGCGTCACCGGCACCTTGGTGCCGTCTTTCGCCGTCGCCAGAATGCGCTCGGTTTGGTAGTCTTTGATGTCGTAGCCACCCAGTACCGGTTCCTGTTTTTTCAGGGTGCGCTCGCGCTTGCCAACGTCATAGTCAAATACTGAATTAGGCGTGACCAATGAGCCATACTTAAAACGGTAATGCGCCGTCGTCCATTCCGCGTTTTGCCCGGGTGATGCATCGTAGGCGACTTCAGGAAACGCGATGGTGTGCGGCTTGCGCGATTTCATGTCGAACACACGAAGCTGCGGAAGGCCGGCAGATTTCTCAATCGCGACAAAGAAATCCCTGAACATATCGACGCCGTCAAGCTTCACATCTTTGCGATGTGGAATGATTTCTTTCCATTGCGCCACGTTGGCCTTGCCTATCGGCGCGGTGACAAGGCGGAAATTACGGCCCTTGTCGTTGGTCACGACAAAAAAATCCCTGTTGGCGTGATCGACGTAATACTTAACGTTCTCGCGCCGCTTCAGGTAGGGCGTGAATTTGTCGTCCGGTTTGTTGGCATCAAGCAGATATTGCTCGTTGGTCTCGGAGGACTCCGAGGTCAACACAATGTAGCCCTTGCTGCGCGTGGCTTCGACGCCGATGTTGTAGAGCTCGTCCTTTTCGTTGAACAGTTCCTCTGCTTTGCCACCCAGCCTGGCGCGAAACAAACGATCGGATCGCTTGGTGACGTTGTCCTCGGTCACAAAGAACAGCGTCTGATTGTCGTTGGCCCACGCGATCGATGTGACGCGCTCGTGCTTGTCATCCAGCGTTTTGCCGCTATCGAGTGCTTTCACGTACAACGTGTATTGCCGATAGCCGGTGAAATCCACCGAGTACGCGAGCATGTTGCCGTTCGGGCTCACTTCAAAGGAACCCAGCCCGAGGAACTTCTTGTCTTTGCCAAGTTCATTCAAGTCGAGAATGATCTCTTCCTTCGCGTCCAGCGTACCTTTCTTGCGGCATTGAATGTTGTATTGCTTGCCAGTCTCGGTGCGCGAGTAATACCAATAGTCGCCCTTCTTGTAGGGCACGTTTTCGTCGGTCTCTTTGATGCGCGACAGCATGTCCTTGTAAAGTGTTTCCTGAAAATCCTTCAGCGGACCCAGTACCGAGTCGGTATAGGCATTTTCCGCTTTCAGATACTCGATCACCTCCGGATTGGCTTTGTCGCGCAACCAGAAATAGTCATCGACGCGTTTGTCACCAAATTTTTCGGCGGCAACGGGCTTCTTTGCGGCAATCGGCGGAGTCGGCATTGGAGGTGTCTGGGCCATGGCGGTTGCGGAAAACAGCACGAGTAACAAAGGGGAAAGTTCACGAAAACGCATGATTGAATTCTGATGCACCTGATTTTGGGAAGCAGCGATTATATCTGCTGCCCGCGCAGCACATTGGTGGTGATTGTGCCGGTCTGTAACGACTGGATACATGTGCACGAGCTGTCGGGTAAACGTGGGGCGTAGAGTAGCGTTGTTTGGGCGGCACGAAAGCCAACACCGATCACACTTTCCATCAACTACCCGAAAGGATCCACCATGAAACCACGTCACATCCTCGCGGCAGCGGCCGTGTTTCTCGCCCCCGTTTTCGCCTTTGCACAATCGAATGAAACGCCGAAACTTGACAAGCGCCAGGCCAATCAGGCGGCGCGCATTGAACAAGGCAAAGCGTCGGGGCAATTGACCGACAAGGAAGCCGCAAAACTCGAAAAGGGTCAGGCGAAGGTCGCGGCGAAAGAAGAAAAGGCGAAAGCGGATGGCGTCGTCACAAAGAAAGAGCGCGCAAAATTGCAGCACGCTGAAAACAAGCAAAGCCGCAAAATCGCGAAGCAGAAGCACGATAAGCAAACCAAACCGGTGACGCCGCCCGCAAATTGATTGACGCGGGAAGTTGTTACGGAACGCCCGGCCACCCATTGGTAGCTGGGCTTTTTTGCGCTCGAATTGCTAACTCAAATTGGCTTTCATTAGACGCAATTCAAATTGATGTAGTGACGCGAACTTGGTTTGCTTCTCCCTTTTTAAAGGGGGGGGTGGGAGGGATTTGCGGTGGTGGCATTGGCGCAGCGTCATATCATGCGATCATCGTAAATCCCTC
>JAYTUX010000045.1:0-8683 GCA_043744315.1 Betaproteobacteria bacterium
ATTGTGCTTTTGATTCCGCTCGGCGGGGTTGTTTTGGGCATATTTGATGGCGACGGCATTGCCTGGTCACACATCAGCCGCACGACATTGCCCGACCTCATCGGCAATAGTTTGTTGCTTGCGTTGTCGGTCGCCATCGGCGTCGCGGCCATCGGTACCGTTTGCGCTTGGCTGACCACGCAATATGAATTCCCGGGCCGCGGTGTGTTTGAGTGGTTACTGATTTTGCCACTAGCGATGCCCGCCTACGTGATGGCCTATGCCTACACCGATGCGCTGCAATACGCAGGCCTGGTACAGAGCGCGCTACGGTCGATGTTCGCCTGGCAGGTAAAAACGGACTATTGGTTTCCGGAAATCCGCTCGCTCGGTGGCGCGGCGACGATGCTGACATTCGTGCTTTATCCCTATGTCTATATGCTGACACGGGTTGCATTCAGTGAACAATCAATCCCGCTGACAGAAGCCGGCCGCACATTTGGATTGGGTCGCGCGGGAATCATGTGGCGCGTCTCGCTGCCGCTCGCGCGCCCCGCCATCGCGGCCGGTACGGCGCTCGCGGTCATGGAAACGCTGGCCGACTTCGGCACTGTTTCATATTTCGGTGTAAATACTTTCACGACGGGAATTTTCAACGCTTGGTTTTCGCAGAGCGACCGTGCGTCAGCAAGCAAACTCGCGGTGATTCTGCTGCTGTTTGTTGCGCTCGCGATGGCGCTCGAGTATGCGGCGCGGCGGCGCTCACAGTTTCATCAAGTTGCCGGAAGGGTGGCGTCGCGAATCCCGCTGACGCGCTCCAAGCAGGTTGGGGCGATGATTTTGTGCGGGCTACCAATTCTTGTTGGCTTCGTTTTGCCGACACTCATGCTTTTGCGACTTGCGATGACCAACGGCGACGCGTCGTTTGGTGCGCGCTTTTTCGCCCTCATTGGCAATAGTGTCACGGTGTCGTTGATTGCCGCGATCGCGGCGGTTTCTTTGGCGTTGCTGCTCGCGTATGGCGCACGATTATCAAAACGTGGCTGGAGCCGCAACATCAATCGTGCCACCGGACTCGGCTACGCAATCCCTGGAACGGTGATCGCCGTCGGCGTCCTCATTCCCGTGGGCCGCTTCGATCACGCGCTGGTTGACGTTCTTGAACGCTTGTCCGGGCACGCAATGCCCCTGCTGCTCACGGGCGGCGTTGCAGTACTGGTGTACGCCTATCTCATCCGCTTTCTGGGCGTCGCGCAGCAAAGCGTCGATGCCGGGCTTGCGAATATCACACCCAGCATGGATGACGCCGCGCGTTCACTGGGTGTCTCGGCGACGGGTGTTGCGATACGTGTTCATGCGCCGTTGCTGAAGGGCAGCCTGATCACTGCGGCGTTACTGGTATTCGTGGAAGTGATGAAGGAATTGCCCGCAACACTGGTGCTCCGGCCCTTCAACTTCGATACGCTTGCGGTAAAGGCCTATCATCTCGCGATGGATGAACGCCTTGCGGAAGCATCCACCGCATCGCTGGCCATTGTCGCGGTGGGTTTGATACCGGTCATCGCCGCCTCGCGCGCCATTGCGCGTGCGACAACCGGCCAGCGCCGAACTCGCAACTAAATTACTTCCAGCCGACCCGGTCAAAAATCCGCGCAGCTTCAGCGTAGTTTTTCCCGACCAATTCCATGCTCAAGGTATCGCGTTTGAATTCGCCGAGACGCTTCAATGCCGGATTGTCGACTGTGCCAGTGACGGGATATTCGTTGTTGCCATTGGCGAAATAGTTTTGTGCCTCCGGGCTTGCGAGGTATTCCAGAAACTTTATCGCCGCTTCACGGTTTGGCGCGTATTTTGCGACGCCGGCCCCGGAAATGTTGATGTGTGCACCGCGCCCGGCTTGATTGGGAAAATTGACGCCGATCTTTTCCACGGTGGCCTGATCAGCAGGCTTGTCCGATTTCATCAAGCGTGCAAAATAGTAGGTGTTCGCCAGCGCGATATCACATTCTCCCGCTGCCACGGCATTGATTTGGTCGGTGTCTCCGCCCTGCGGTTTCCGCGCGAGATTGGCAACGACGCCTGCCGCCCACGCTTCCGCTTTTTCCGCACCATTGGCGGCGATGATCGACGACATCAGCGACAAGTTGTAGGGATGCATGCCGGAACGCACGCAAATTTTTCCCTTCCATTTCGGATCGGCCAGCGATTCATAATCCGGTAACTGGGCAGGCATCACGCGCGCCTTGGCGTAAAGAATCGGCCGCGCGCGAATTGAAAATCCAAACCATGAGCCATCGGCTGCGCGTAGTTCGCGCGGAATTTTTTCCTCGAGCAATGCCGATTTCACCGGTTGAAACAATCCTTGTTGCTGCGCCTTCAACAGTCGGCCCATATCAACGGTCACCAATACATCGGCCGGGCTCTTGTCGCCTTCAATTTTCATGCGCTCGATCAGCGGATCTTCCGGGCCGTCGATGCGATTGATCTTGATGCCGGTAGATTTTTCAAAATTGGCGTATAGCGCTTCGTCCGTCTGATAATGCCGCGACGAATAGAGGTTCAGCACTTTTTGTTGAGCCATTGCGATCGGCGCAACGGCCTGCAATGCCAGAGTGAGTGCAATGACAAGCGACTTTTTCATTTCAATTCCTCGTTCAATATTCAAAAAAATAACCGACACTGGGTTTGCAACGTTGCAGCAATCAGGCCGCGAAAATCTTGGTGCAAAATTTCATTGCTCAATCTTAATGCGAATGATTCGTATTTGTCAAATGTTTTTTGTGTCATGCGTTTGCCTTATACTGAAATGATGAGCAAGTTTCTTCAGATACAAGACGTTAGCTTCGCTTACGCGGGCGGGACGCAGATTTGCGAGCACCTTTCCTTTGCCGTTGATGACGGCGAAATTGGCTGTTTGCTCGGCACCAGCGGGTGCGGAAAAACAACGATTTTGCGGCTGATCGCCGGCTTTGAAAATCCTGCCGCCGGTGAAATTCGCGTGCGCGAAAAGTTGCTTGCCGATGCGCGCCATTCCCTGCCACCGGAAACACGGCGCATCGGTGTCGTGTTTCAGGATTTCGCGCTTTTTCCGCATTTGACGGTGCAAAAAAACATCGCGTTCGGGCTACAGGATTTGTCGCGCACCGCCGCCGATTCACGAGTAGCGGAATTGCTCAATTTGATTCGTCTTACCACGGAAGCAAACAAATATCCGCACGAACTCTCCGGTGGCCAGCGCCAGCGGGTCGCACTCGCGCGCGCCTTGGCCCCGCGCCCTGATTTGTTGTTGATGGACGAACCGTTTTCCAATCTCGACGTCGAATTGCGCGAGAGCCTCGCCATCGAAGTCCGCGAATTGTTGCAGGCGCTCGACACGCCGGCGCTGCTGGTGACCCACGATCAGCACGAAGCTTTCGCTATCGCCGACAAGATCGGCGTGATGCACCACGGCAAGATCGAGCAATGGGACACCGCCTACAACCTCTACCATCGCCCCGCCTCGCGATTCGTCGCCGATTTCATCGGCCAGGGTGTGTTGTTGCGCGGCACCATGCAAAATGATGGTCATATCGAAACCGAGCTCGGCGCGATGCGCCCGACCAACTTGCCCGTTGGCTCGGTCGCATCGGGCAATTTTGCGGATGTGCTGATCCGGCCCGACGATATTCTGCATGATGACCACAGCGACGCGCAGGCAGAAGTGGTGCGCAAGGCATTCCGCGGTGCGGAAATTTTGTACACTCTGAAACTCGCGAGCGGTGCCAACGTTTATTCGCTCGTTCCTTCGCACCACAATCACGAAATCGGCCAGAAGATTGGCATCAAGCTTGAAATCGATCACGTGGTAGCGTTTCCAGCCTAGCCGCCTTCCGCGATGTCAATTGCCCATTCTCCATTTGCCAAGCGTGTACAGAATCGACTTGTTGCGCCTCATTTTGTGGACGACAATGCGATAGTGACGGTAGGGAAGTCACCCGCATGAAGGCATTGATAATTCCACCATGGTGCCTGATGACCACGATCCCATTGATTGGCGGCAAGCGACGCAACACTACAGCACGTGTAGTGCAATACCGGCTGGGCGGTGCTTTGAATTGATTCCGGCCCCACCACCCGCCGATGAATCCGAGCGCCTGACGGCGCTGCGCAACTACGGCATTCTCGACACTCCCAGCGAAATCGAGTTCGACGATTTCACACGCCTCGCCGCGCAAATTTGCGGCACGCCGATTTCACTTATCTCCCTTGTCGACTCTGAACGCCAATGGTTCAAGAGCGCACGGGGTCTCTCTGCCCGCGAGACACCACGCGAGTTTGCGTTCTGCGCGCATGCAATCCACCAGCGCGAGGTCTTTGAAGTGCCCAATGCACTGGACGACAGGCGCTTTGTAGATAACCCAATGGTCACGGGTGACCCGAATATCCGCTTTTATGCGGGTGCACCCTTGGTCACGCCCGGCGGTCATGCGCTGGGTACGCTATGCGTGATCGATCAATCGCCGAGGCATTTGACGGCGGAGCAGAAAGACGCGTTGGCCGCACTGGCGCGGCAAGTCGTGCGCCAGTTGGAATTTCGATTGGCGGTGCGCGAATTGGGCGAAAGTGAAGCGCGATTCCGCAGTTTGACCGCGCTATCGTCGGACTGGTACTGGCAACAGGATGAATATTTTCGATTCGTATATTTTTCCGTTGGATTCGGCGAAAAGGGCGGCGTATCTGGTGCATCAATCGTCGGCAAAACGCGTTGGCAAATACCCAGCATCGATACAACGAGTCCCGAATGGCATGCACATCGAGTCGATGTCGAGGCCCATCGCCCGTTTCGCGAATTCGAGTACTGTTGTATTGGCGAACATGATGAAATCGTCTGGCTTTCGGATAGCGGCGATCCGCAATTCGACGAGTCGGGCCGCTTCACCGGCTATCGGGGTGTCGGTCGCAATATCACCGCCCGCAAAACCGCGGAGAGAATGTTGATCGATTCCAAACTCGAGGCCGAGCAGAATAATGCCGCAAAAAGTATTTTTCTTGCGACCATGAGCCACGAAATCCGCACGCCGTTGAGCGGCCTGCTGGGCATGCTGGAGTTGCTGGATCACTCGCCGCTTAATCGCGAACAACGCGAAACCTTGGGCATTGCCCGCGACGCCGGTCGGGCGATGGGACGTATCATCGACGACATCCTCGATCACGAACGCATCGTCGCGGGCAAACTTGAGATCGTTCCCGAACCGGTGTCGATTCGGCAATTGTTGTTGAGAGTCGTGAATACCTTTCAGTCCTTGGCAAGCGCCAAGGATTTGACGCTGCGGATGATCGACGATCCCCGATTGAACAAAGTACTGCTTGCCGATCCCCTGCGGCTTCTGCAAGTACTGCGCAACTTGGTCAGCAATTCGATCAAATTCACCAACGACGGCTATGTCGAGGTGCGCGCCGAACTGATCCCCACCGATGCGTCCCGTGCGGGATTGCCCGATGCAAATCAGACCGTGCAATTCTCGGTGATCGATACCGGCATCGGTATGTCCAATGAGGCGCAAGCCCGATTGTTTCAGCCTTTCGAGCAAGCCCGCGCCGATACAGCCCGCCTTTATGGCGGCACAGGCCTCGGACTGGCGATTTGTCGCCGACTGGTTGATCTGATGAACGGCAGCGTCACGTTACAAAGCGCACCGGGCAACGGCACAAAAGTGTTCGTTACTATCTCGTTTCCAATCACCGAAACGACACCGGCAATCAGTCCCGCACAGCCAACCTACGACGAGGCGGCAGACATGCCAGCGGTGATGGCCGAGATGACCCATGTTGTGTCTATCGCAGGGGCGACGGCAGATGGCCCATCAGTTCTCGCAGTGGACGACAATCCGATCAATCGCATACTGCTTGCGCGACAATTGGCGATGTTGGGACTACGCGCAACGATGGCGGTGGATGGTCGTGAGGCGCTCGCGTTGTGGATGCGCAATATCGAAGACCCCAACAAAGCGAGCGAGCGTTTCTCATTGGTCATCACCGATTGCAATATGCCGGTGATGGATGGCTATGCACTGGCGCGCGCGATCCGCGACAGTGAAGCCGCACGAGGAACATCGCGCATGCCGGTGCTTGCCTGGACAGCGAACGCGTCGCCAGACACATTTGACAGATGCCGCGACGCCGGTATGGACGATCTGCTCATCAAGCCCGCCGACCTGTCGCAATTGAAGAAAATGGTGGGGAATTGGTTGCCGCACAAAAATGAAGACTCTGCATCCGCCTTGCCACCGGCCATCGACCTCGCGGTACTGAAGGAAACGCTCGGCAACAATGAAGCATTGGCACGTGAGCTGCTCGAAAAGATCCGCGCCAAGTTGCCTGCACAAATCAATGCACTGGCCGATAGCCTCAACGGCAGCGATTTGATCGTCACCGGAAAATCGGCGCATCGCCTCAAAGGCGCCGCTGGAATGATCGGCGCGCGGGCGCTCACCGCCGCCTGTGACGCGATCGAAGCGTCGGCGTCCAACGGCGATCTCGCCAATGTGCAAGCACTTCGCGGCGCTTTCGATCACGCGGCCAAACGCACCATCGCAGCACTGACGATGTTGTAGGCTGAACAGGAACAACGATGGTATTTGCCCGCAATCATTTGCGAGCAATCGGATTCACCATCGCCCTGATTCTGCTCGCTTGCGTCACTTGGATCGAATGACAGCAAACAGAACGCATGCGGGAAAAGGAAGTGTTAGTTGCAAGGACCTACAGTGCGACACTCACGCTCACCCAGATTCTCGCCAATGCCGAGCGCATCCAGAGCGGGCAAGGCGGTTATCTGATGAGTGGCGATCCCGCCTTTCTAATTCCTTTTGAGGCAGCGTTGAATGAGTTGCCGACATTGCGTTCGAAAGCGCGCGAGCTACTTCTGGACCGGGTCAATCGGAAAAATTCGTCCAAATGGAATCACTGGTCGACAGGCGCATCGCGAACGCGAAGCGAGTCGTGTAGTGTTGTTACGCCAAAATGACGGCATAGAGGCCGCGCGTCAGGTGGTTGCAACGGGCGTTGGAATGCGCCTGACCCCGGATTTGCGCACGCTTGGCGCTGAAATGTTGACGCAGCAAAACGCGCTTCTTGAAGCGCGATCGGCCGTATCCGCGAACAAATCCGCACGCAATTCGACGCGTTGTTGTCAAACCTTGAGCGTGCAGACTTGCCGGCGATTGAAAAAAACCAGTCATCGCCGCAAAGGTGCCGCCGGAAAGATTGGCGCGACCGCACGTGCCAATGTGTGCGACCACCTCGAAACCACCGCAAAGTAAGGCGACACCGTCGCAATGCCTGGATAACGCAACCCGTTTGCACATGCGGCGAAGCGGGTGAAGATCGAACTGGATCGATTGCAGATACGCGTCTTGAAAGTAAAAGTCTAGCACTGGTGCGGCGTTTGGAAGTAAAACACCTCAAACGCCCCGCCAGTCCTTACATTTCGGTGCCGCACCATGGTGGTTGCTACTGCGTCGACACCTTAATCGGCTTCACCCGCTCCCCATCCTTCACCCGTTCACCTGGATAGACAATCACCTCTTCATTTTCGGTGAGACCTGCAATCACTTCGGTTTCAACGGCCGATCGTGACCCCGTCGTGACGGACTTCAGGCGAGCGCGACCGCCATCGATGACAAACGCCGCCCAATTGGCACCGCGCCGAAACAAGGCGCCCGTCGGCACCTTGAGCGTACGCGCGGATTGCCAGGTGACGATACGGCCCTCCACGCGGAAATTGTCGCCCAACGCGAGGCGCTCATTGGCAGGTGCCAGGATATCCACGATCACATTCACCCGTTGCTCTTCGACCCCGAGTGCCGAGAATTTAGTGAATGCGGCCGGCTCGACCAACTTCACTTTCGCAGCTAACGGTTTGCCGCCGCCCCATTGTTCGAGCTCCACCGGCGTTCCTGGCGCAATCACGGCGCCATCACGCGAAAGCACGCTAATCACCGCCTCCAGGTCGGCGGCGTCGCCGATTTCCATCAACGGCGTACCGGCTGCGACCACCCGTGTGCTCTCTTCGATCACGCGCAGCACGCGGCCATTCGCGGGGGCGAGGATTGGCGTCTGCGCCTTGTGTGCTGCGCTGGCTTTGCCTGTCGCCCCGCCAGGCACAAAATCCGCTAATTCCGCTTCGGCCGCACGCAATGCGCTCTCTGCCGCCGTTTTCTCTTTCGACGCTGATGATTCGGCAAAGCGTGCCGATTCGATTTCGCGCAGCGTAACCATCTTGCCCGCAAACAATTTTTCGATACGCTGCAAGTCAGCTGCCGCAAACACCTGTGCCGCGCGCGCCTTGTCCAGGTTCGCCGCCGCCGCATCGCGCCGGGCGTCTGCCGACGCGCGCCCGCGCGCATCGAGCATGGTGGAGGAGATTGGATCGATGATGGCCACCACCGTTCGGCCCGCTTCGACTTGATCACCAACTTTCAACGTAATACGCCGCAGATGCCCGCCGACGGGAGCCGAGACCAGAAAGCGTTGACGAATGCGCGTTTTGCCTTCTTCGGTAATGGTGGATTGCAATGGCCCCATCACCGCGCGCGCGGTCTCGACGGGCGTTGATTTTGGCCACAAGCCGGCGATGATAAGCACCAGCAAGATGGTTGCGCCCGCATAGGGCAACCAGCGTCGCTTTTGATTCCCCGTCTCCGCTCGCGTGCGGACGGGTGAA
>JAYTUX010000046.1:0-8666 GCA_043744315.1 Betaproteobacteria bacterium
CAAAGCGGGATTGTCTTTGGTGTCTGGTATTCCTACGGGGCCGATGGCAAGAACACCTGGTACGTTTTGCCGAATGGCAGTTGGGCCGGGACCACCTACAGCGGAGCGTTCTATTCAACGACGGGTTCGGCCTGGCTGGGCACCACCTACAACCCGGCGCAACTCGTGGCCACGCCCATGGGCACCATGATTTTCAATTTCACCAATGCCAATAGCGTGAATTTCAGCTACAACTTTACCGCCGGTCTGTTCTCGGGCGTTTCGCAAACCAAACCTCTTGTCCGTCAGCCCTACTGATGTCGAATCCCGACAATACCGCCTGCGAACTCTGTGACAGCGACGGCGGCACGCTGATTTTCCGCGCCGAGTCGTGGCGTGTAGTGCGGGTCGATGGTGCCGAAGGCGAAGCTTTTCCTGGCTTTTGCCGAGTGATCTGGAACACCCACGTGAAAGAATTGACCGATTTACCCTTGCCTGAGCGGCAGCTATTCATGGACGCGGTGTACAAAGTCGAGGCGGCATTGCGCAAATGTCTTGCGCCGGCAAAAATGAATGTCGCCAGTCTGGGTAATCTCACGCCGCATTTGCATTGGCATGTCATCCCGCGCTACACCGACGACGTCGCGTTTCCGAAACCGATCTGGGCGGTGGATCTCAACATGGTGCCCAGCCGCGATACACTAGCGATGAAACGCGGGCGTCAAGCCGCCGCTGCGGAAAATGGGGCATGGCAACACGAGGTCAGGCTTGCACTGGAATCTGCTTGAGGATGCCCGCAAAATAGCCTGTTGAGTGACTCTAGCCCCCGCATCTGCACTCATTTTGATTCGATCGATTGCCGGCAGGTCGGCAAAGGAAAGGAACGTTAGATGGCGATTCAAACCGCGCCCAATTCCAAACCGGGCACGCTGTTTTTCACAGATGCCCGCAGCTGCAAGATTTGGTTGAAGGCGATTCCGCTGACCAATATTCCACAAGCGCAGCAGAATATTCTCGACGCCTTGCGGATATTGAATCGCAGCACGGAATTCATCCCGCTGGAGCGCCTGACCTGCATGGAAATGCTGCGCGACAAGGTCGCCTACTTGCTCGCCGAGCAACGGGTACGCTACACCGGCAAGACGGTGCCTTTGTCCCATGGGGACAATGCCGCGTGGCTGATTTCGCGCATGTTGCTGACGGAGATGGAATCAGGGTATCGCCGCTGCTGGCAGGATGCCGCCAGCGACGCGAGCCCGCTGGTGGCACACGCGGCCTTGATCATCCAGCGTGTCATGCGCTACATCGGCCTGCAAATGCTCATCGCCGGATTCATTTACCGGCGTTTCGATCCCTCGCTGTGGACACGCCTGCACGCGCAATGGCGCGAGGCCGAATCGCGCGGCATCGAGGCCAAGCGCGTCAAGGATTCCGTGGGCTCGATCGACGGCTACTCAACCGTCCAGCAGGCCTATACGGCGGTGCTGTTCGGGCAGGCAGCGAATGTGCATGAACTGTCGCCTAAGCAGATTGATTTTGTCGATGCCGTGTTAAAGCGATTCGGCCATAAAGCCGAGCTCGCACGCGAGGCCAATCCGAATGCGCTCGGTTTAGTGTGTGCGGTGGATCTGTCCGCGAGCGCGGGTTGCGGCTTCGCATTGCCCGCGCCGGCAACCGACAATCTGCGGTTTGTGCAATGTGATGAATTGTCAAAATCCTTGCGGCGACGTATCAAGAAACTCAGCGACGGCGAAGAACCATCGAGCATGGATCTGCCGGTCGATTGGACTGCCAACGACGCGCGCGAGCAATTGCAGCGCTTGCATCGCCTATGGTGCGAAGGCGCACCGACACGCGCGATGCCCACCACACCGAGTGAGACCGGCGCGCAACTCGCATTCGGTATTTCGCCGACGCATTTTTTCATGTCCGGCGATGCCTTCGAACAGCCCGATGTACCGCGCGAATTGACGCGCCAGGAAATGAATGACATCACCATGTTCGGCAAAGTGTCCGAGGCCACTGCGCGCGCGCGCTACGCGGAATTCAATTACGGTACCGAGACCTGGGGCATCATCGATGAAAGCCGCGGCCATGTGCGGCTATTGCGTCCGCCCAATTCGTCGCAAGGCATGGCGATCGGCAAACTCGTCGGCATCAAGATCGGCAAGCAGGACGGATTTTATTTGGGTGTGGTGCGTGAATTATCCGAAGAACTCGACGCCGCCGTTCACGCCACGCTCGCAATGTTACCCGGCAAACCCGAGGCGATTTCCGTACGTTCCGCCGATGATCGCAATCGCGGTGGAGGCAAGTATGTGCAGGGTTTTCGTCTGCCACCGATGGAGTCGATGAAGATTGCCGAAACACTGGTCGTCCCGGCTACCTTCGCGCAGCGCGGCCGTGGCATCGATATTTTTCACGCAGGGCACGGCAGTCCAAAGACCGTGAAACTGCTGGATTACGTCGAGCGTGGATTGGATTTTGATCGGGTGACGATCGGGTAGTGACCGACGAAAAGACGATCAATTTCGAAGGGTAAACACAAGTACTGGCGCGGCATTTGGCGAATTTATGCCGCGAAACGCCCGTCAAATGGCGTTCTACACGTTAATATGCGGCCACTGAATACCTCCACGAACGCCGTTGCCACAAACAATGTGGAGCCCGCTGGTCGAATTTATCCGAGCGTTGCCAAAAACTTACTGATCGCCATTCTTGCCGTCGGCTCACTTAACGTCGGCGCGTGACCGCGATTCGGGACAAGTTGCACCATGATGTGCGGGAGCCGCCTCATCATTTCGGCCAACGTCGCAGCGGACAATATGTCGGAGGTCTCGCCGCGAATCACCAAAATCGGCGTTGCGCCGACCGCATCGAATAGCGGCCACAGATTTGGCGCCGCCGTGCCGCTGTTCACGCCTTGCGCAATCGCCGGATCATAGTCGAGCACCGGTGTCGCCCCTTCCTGCACAAAGAGACGCTGCGCCATATCCAGCCAGTCATGCGCGTCGTACTCGGGAAACGCAACACCATTAATGTGCGCCGTCTGTTCGGCTGCCGTCCGCCAATCAGCCACCGGCATCGTCTTGCCGACATAACTTGCAATGCGCTCGATGCCGAGCGGATCGACCTCGGGACCGACATCGTTCAACACGGCAGCGCGAATTCGTTTCGCATCGATCGCCATCATCACGATCGCCATCAATCCACCGAGCGAAGTACCAATGACGATGGCGCGCGCAATGCCAAGCAGGTCCAGCAGCATGCGCATGTCCGCCACGTATTGCTGCGGATGATAGTGAGTCGCGTCCGGGTCGCGCTCTGAACGGCCACGGCCGCGCTGATCGGGGCAGATGACGCGATAATGTTCTCGCAATTCGTCGGCGAGTTCAGCAAAGTCCTTGCTGTTTCGCGTCAATCCCGGCAGACAGAGGATAGTCGGCGAATCTGCCTCCGGCCCAGGATAATCGCGCGCGTACAAGCGCAGATTATCCTCACTGCGAAAAAACACATCGACATGGTTCATTGCCGCGCCTTTATGCAATTAAAATGGATGCTCTTCGATTGGCCGCGTGCAGGGATGCCGTCACGCGGGCGAATGACCCATTCGATTTTTTTCACGGTTGCCTTTAAATGAAAATTAGCCGCGATAGTGGAAACAAGCGAAACGTGATGCAGCCCGAAAAGCCAAGGCCGGTGGCGAAGCCGGTTGTCAAAGCGATCGCCAAGCAGGCTGCGAAACCAACGCCGAAACACAAGCGCGCGACCGTGGGTCGGCCGCGAAAAGTCGATGGCAGCGTGATTGCGGCGGATCGAATTCTCGATGCCGCGGAGGATTTGTTTTCGAAGCGCGGATTCGACGGCGTGACGATGCGTGAAGTGGCCGAGCTCGCCAACCTCGATGCCGCGCTCGCGCACTATTATTTCGCCACCAAGCAGGGACTGTTCGATGCGGTGCTGGAACGTCGCGCTGAACTGGTTTTTTCCGAACGAATGGAAGCCTTCGATGTCTATGAGACGGTGTCCGGCGACCAAGTCACCGTTGAGGGTGCGGTCGCCGCATTCCTGATTCCGTTGCTGGAGCGGGCGCGCAAAGGCGACGATGGCTGGAAGAACTATTTCCGCCTGATCGCGTTGGTCAACAATGACGCCTCGCACGTCGCGCAATCGATCATGACGTATTTTGATCCGCTGGTGCACCGCCTGATCGCGGCGGTAAAACGCGCGCTGCCGGAGGCCCGCGAAGAGGAACTGTTCTGGTGTTTTCATTTTCTGACCGGGGCACTTACGCTCGCTCTTTCACGCACCGGGCGTCTCGACCGCGTCAGCGGCGGACTCTGCCGCTCGGATGATCTCGCATCAATTGAGCCGCGAATGGTGGAATATTGTGCAGCCGGCTTTCGCAGCCTGTGTTCGCGCGACGGAAGACTGCCTGTGAAGAAAACCGGCGGCCCTGTGCGGGCCGCCGGCAGTCTTAGAACTTCAGGGTGACCGAAGCTTTGATGATGCGCGGGTCGCCGTAGAAGGCCGTGACGGTGTTGAAGAATCCACCGAATGGATAGCCTGCGACTTTGTAACGTTTGTCGGAAAGATTGCGGCCGTTCAGCGCGGCCTGAACCTTGCGGTCCTTGCTGGTCCAGATCAGGCTCGCGTCCCAAAGCGAATAGGCCTCCTGCGCCAGCAGGAGATTCTGCGGCACCAGAGCGTCTATCGCCGCAACGCCGCTTAGGCGCACGAATTCTGCCTGATAGACCTTGCTCTTGTAGGACATGCTGCTGCTCAAGGCCAGCCCGCCGTTTTTTCCGAACATCGCGAGCGGCCATTCATAGGTTGCGGTGAGGTTTGCCGATTTCTTAGGTGTGTTCTGGAACTCTGCGGCCCCGGCGACGTTGATCAAAGCTGCCGCCGCACCGGTGAGCCCATTGGCAACAATCCATTCCTTGTACTTGGCGTCGATGAAGCCCACCATGCCGCTCACGGTGAATGCGTCGGTAACGCGCGACAGCGCCTCAAGCTCGAGACCCTTGATCTTGGCCTTGCCGGCATTGGTCACGTTTCCGGCAAATCCGGTGACAACGCCTGCGGCGTTGAAGGTGGGAATGGAGCCCGGTATCTGCACGTTGGTGTAATCGGTGAAGAACATGGCGGCGTTGGTCTGAATCCGTCCGCCATTGAGCGAGGATTTCAGGCCCAGCTCAAACGATTTCACCTCCTCGGGTTCCACGCCTTGCCGCTTCAGCAGTGACGTCGCGCTGGTTGGGGCAGCGCCCAGGTCCATGCGCGGATCGAACATGCCACCTTTGAACCCTTCCGAGTAGGTGGCGTAGACATTGTGCTCCGGTGCCACCTTCCACCCAAGACCGATTTTGGGCGTGAACTTGGTGTCGGTTCGGCTCAAGTCGCTCTTTTGCATGTCCGTGTTGACCGCCAGTCCAACCGCAGCCGGATTGCCGAGAGTGGGCGATCCCGCGAGACCGAGATAGGTGCGTTTGTAAATGCGCGCTTCACGCTGATCTTCCGTGTAGCGACCGCCGATATTGATATTGAATGTGTCGGTCAAGTTATAGCTAACGTCGGCAAAGGCCGCCGAGGTCTTGGTGTCGATATCGTCCATCGTATAAAGCGAGAGTCCACCCGAGGCATTGAACAGTACGTCAAATTCATTGAACGCATTTGCCTTCATGAAAAACACGCCGGCAATACCCTGCCACTTTGCGCCGGTGTAGGTAAACTGGAATTCCTGGCTGCGCTGTTTGTTGGCGTAGATTGCGGGCGCTTCAAAAAGTGGGGTGTTCAGCGAGTCGAAATCGATCGGGGCATACGACTTGTCGGCGCGATGTGCAGTGATTGATTTGAACGACAGGTTGGGATCGATCGCCCAATCGACCAGCAACGATTCTCCATGAGTGGTCACCTTTTGCGCGTTCCCAAGTACGGAATAGAGGTTGGCGCGCGTGTCGAAATTGCCCTCAAGTGGGGCCAGGCTGGTCGGCGCTGGCCCCGGCGTCAGGCGATAGCCTTGCTTGGGTAAGGAATCATCGACCGTTTTGTCTGCGGACAAACGGATGAACAGCGACGTGGTTGGGGTGAATTCGGCGCTGATGCGACCGGCCAAAATATCCTTGTTGTAATTTTCAAAACCATTGACGACGTTCTTGCCGAATCCATCGCGGTTAAAAGAGGCTACTGTTGCACCCAGCCGAAACGTATCGGTGATTGGCAGGCTGCCTTTGACGACCAGGTCTTTTTCGCTGTAACTGCCGAACGTTGCCTTGAGGCTTACCTCGGACTTGTCGCTGATTTTCCGTGTGATGTACTTGACCGCGCCGCCGATGGTGTTGCGACCGTAAAGAGTACCTTGCGGGCCGCGAAGCACTTCGATGCGCTCGAGGTCGTAAATGTCCGTCAGAGCGCCTTGCGGGCGGGCCAGGTAGATATCGTCCAGATAGATGCCAACGCCTTGCTCGTATCCGGCTACTGGATCTTGCTGGCCGATACCGCGAATGAATGCGGTCAGCGTGGTGTTTGTTGCACGCGAGGTCTTCAGTGTGGTGTTGGGCACCAGATCGGCGATCCCGGTAATATCGGGCGTCCCTGACTTCTCAAGCGCTGCACCGGAGAATGCGCTGACCGCGCCTGGTACATCCTGGATCAGTTCTTCACGTCGCCGCGCAGTTACGGTAACGGTTTCGATCTTTTCACTGTCTTCCACCTTGGCGGGTGTGGGCGCGGGTGCTGTCTGCTGGGCCGACGCAGACCCGGCGCCGACCAGCATGGCGGCAATGGCAATACTTATGGACTTCAATTTCATGTTTCTCTCCTCAGAATAAGCGGGGTTATTTGCGGGGCATTTTTTTCGAACTCAACACGCCAGCTTGTCGTTTCAGGCAAACTTGCGTTAAAATTCATTAGTTGTTGAATTAATCGTAACAAAGTATTTTGCGAAGCGCAACAGCGCGATATAAAAAACGGCGGGCGTGTGTTGCAATGCCGCAACAGAATTGTTTCGGGTTGAGGAGAAAACAAAATGGAGGCTCGCATCGGGATTGCTTCGACCGCACTGCTCGCGTTATCCGCGTTGTGCATGCCGTTCGCAACACCAATGGCATTGGCCCAAGGCAAAGACATTCGCATCGCGTTCATTTTTGACAAGACCGGGCCACTGGAAGCATATGTGAAACAAACCCAGACCGGTCTGCAGATGGGCCTCGAGTACGCCACCAACGGCACCATGACCGTGGGCACCAGGAAGCTGGTGATTATCGAGCGCGACAGTCAGGGCAAGCCCGATGTTGCCAAGCAGCAATTGGCCGCCGCCTACGCCGATGATCGCGCCGATATCGCTATCGCCGCGACGGGCTCGGGCGCATCATTGGCGATGCTGCCGTTGGCGGAGGAGTACAAAAAAATCCTGCTGATCGAACCCGCCGTGGCGGATTCCATCACGGGTGAGAAGTGGAACAAATATATTTTCCGTACCGGTCGCAACAGCTCGCAGGACGCGATCTCAAATGCGGTCGCGCAGGATAAATCGGGCGTCAACATTGGTACGCTAGGACAAGACAATGCCTTCGGGCGGGATGGCGTAAAGGCGTTCAAAGATGCGCTCAAGCAAGCGAAAATTGTCCACGAAGAATATCTGCCCGCCGCCACCACCGATTTCACCGCCGGTGCGCAACGCCTGATCGACAAGCTCAAGGACAAGCCGGGCCGCAAAGTTATCTGGATCATCTGGGCGGGTGCCGGCAGCCCGTTCAAAATCGCCGATCTTGACCTGAAACGATACGGCATCGAAATTGCGTCGGGCGGCAATATTTTGCCGGCGATGTCGGTGTACAAAAACTTTCCTGGCATGGAAGGGGCCACGTATTACTACTATGACATTCCGAAGAATCCGCTCAATGCGGTGCTGGTCAACCGGCACATGGCAAAATTCAAAGCGCCACCGGACTTTTTCACCGCCGGCGGTTTCTCGGTGGCGATGGCGCTGGTGACGGCACTGAAGAAAACCAATGGCGACACCAATACCGGCGCGCTAATTTCTGCGATGGAAGGCATGAGTTTCGATACGCCCAAGGGAAAAATGACCTTTCGCAAAGAAGACCACCAAGCGATGCAAGTCATGTACCACTTCAAGATCAAGGTCGACCCGATGCTCGCGTGGGCCGTGCCGGAACTGGTGCGCGAGATCAAGCCGGAGGAGATGAATGTGCCGATACGTAATGCGGGCATCAAGCGTTAAGAATTCATCGCGATCTGACAAAGAAATCCGTCATGGCGTTCCAACGAAGGACAAGAAAAATGACTCACTACTTCCGCAACATCGCTGCCGCGATCGTACTGTTTGGTGGCATGGCCATCGCCGCACCGCTGCCGCATTTGAATATCGACGCCACCCAGACAACCGTCTCCGGTGCATCATCCGGCGGCTACATGGCGGTGCAATTGCATGTTGCGTATTCGTCGCGCTTCAAAAAAGGGGCGGCAATCATCTCTGGCGGTCCATACCATTGCGCGGAAGGCTCCGTTCTTAACGCCCTCACGCGCTGTTTCGGCAAATCAACCATACCGGTCGCTGATTTGGTCGCGACCACGCAACAATGGGCCAAGGACGGTGCAATCGATGCAACCGCCAACCTCGCCACATCCAAGGTGTATCTGTTTTCCGCCGCCAACGACAGCGT
>JAYTUX010000047.1:0-2618 GCA_043744315.1 Betaproteobacteria bacterium
CGGCACAAACACGGCGCTGACGCGATCCACCAAACGTTGAATCGGTGCCTTCTCGGCTTGCGCCGATTCGACCATACGGATGATGCGCGCCAGCGTACTTTCGGTGCCGACGGCGGAGGTTTTCACCAACAGCAATCCCTCGCCGTTAACCGCGCCGCCGGTCACCCGATCGCCGATATGCTTTGTGACCGGCAGACTTTCGCCGGTGATCAACGATTCATCGACATGGCTTTCGCCCTCGACAATCTCCCCGTCAACGGCCAGCCGCTCGCCAGGCCGCACGACCACCAGATCGGCGACCCGCACTGCGTCGATCGGCATATCGGTTTCGATGCCGTCGCATCGCACCCTTGCCTGTTCGGGACGTAGCGCCTGCAGTGCGCGAATCGCCTCGGTGGTCTGGCGCTTGGCGCGCGCCTCCAACCATTTGCCCAGCAACACCAGGGTGATGACAACCGCAGCCGCCTCGAAATACAGGTGCGGCATCGCGGCCGATTCTGCAATCAGCCATTGGTAGATACTTAGGCCGTAAGCGGCGCTGGTACCCAACGCCACCAGCAAATCCATATTGCCGGTTTTTGCCAGCAGCGCTTTCCAGCCGGCGCGATAGAAACGCGCGCCCAGGTACAACTGAACTGGCGTGGCAAGCAGAAATTGCCCCCACGCCGGCAACATCCAGTGCTGGCCAAACAGCTCACCAACCATCGGACCCACCAGCGGCAGCGTCAACACGGCGGCGGCCACCACATGCGCGCCTTCGCGTTGCGATTTTGTCGACGCCGGTTTTTCGCCTGAGATTTTTTGCGTCGCTTCGTAACCGGCTTTTTGTACCGCTTCGATGATCTGCGTGGCGGTTAACGTGCCGGACACAAATTGCACGCTGGCCTGTTCGGTCGCGAGATTCACCGTCACTTTCGTCACGCCCGGCAATTTGCCGATGGCCTGCTCGACGCGGCCGACGCAGGATGCACAGGTCATGCTGCCGATGGCGAATTCGCGTGTTTCAAGTGCGACACCGTAGCCGGCATTCTCAATGGCCGCCATCGCGCCGCCGATATCAATGGCGGCATGTGCGCGTAGCGTGGCTTTCTCGGTGGCGAGATTGACGTTGGCCGCATCGATACCCGGCAGGCGAGATAATGCCACCTCGACCCGGCTCGCACATGAGGCGCAGGTCATGCCGGTGATCGACAGATCGACCGACGTCGCGCCGATGTTCGACGACATGGTGAAACGAACGACTAAAGCGCTTGCGGGTGATAGCCGGCGTTGGCGATCGCCGCCACCACTGCGTCGGTATCGATCACGCTGGTGATGTTGACGCGCTTGGTCGCCACGTCGGCGTTTACCACCGCATCCGGGTCGAGCGCTTTGACCACACGCGTGATGCTGGCGACGCAGCCGCCACAGGTCATGTCGTTAATCGTAAGTTCAATCATATTTTGCTCCATGAATCCGTTAAGGAACCCACACGATAAACCTTCCCATTATGGGAAGGTCAAGCTCTTTTTTTGCGCTCACTTTTGCCGATCGCAAAAATGACACTATTGCCGCACTTCCTGAAGGATTTGCGCGACATTGATGGTGCGCGCCTTTTCGCGGATCGCCGGCAGGTACTGGCCCTCCATGCTTTTCGCCTCGCCCAGCAAGGTGGTGTAGGTATCTTTCAGCACGGCGGCGGAGAAAGTGCGGCCACCGGCGTAGTAGCGCTTCGCGAGGTGGCCCAGCGCATAGGTGGTGGCAAAGGAGAAACCGGAACTCACCGCCTGTTTGGCCAAACCGCCGAGAAGTCCGCCGATCAAACCGCCGCCAAACACTTTACCGATCAACTTCACGCCGACCTGCTCAAGGGCCTGCGAGGCCATGCCCACACCCGCCGTGGCGAGAAAATCCTTGATGTGACCGCGATCGAGTTCAAAGCCGTAGGTTTTGCCGATGCGATAAACCATCTTCATTTGCAGCGGAATGATCGCCATCGAGGCCAGCGACTCCGGCAACAATTCCAGGGCACCATTGAGAATCGCGTAATTGAGAATCAACTTGTCCTGCTCATCATTGGTCAGGGTACTGGCCCGCATTGCTGGCTCGAACGAGGTCGGTTTGGACAGCGGTGCCATGGTCAACGCGTCAGCATCGGCGCTAAATGTATTGGCGACGACTGAATCGAGATTCAGCTTGGCACGAAGGCTCGACAAAAACGCGCGCTCGGCGTCGCCTTGCAGTCCATCGGCATCGCAAATACACACCGCAAGTTCAAACGCGAGTTTTTTCGCCTCTACAGAAGATAATCCCGCCACCGCCGCGTCGAGCGAGGCGCGCTTCATCAATACATCCTGATAGATCGCCGAGATGTTCATGTCGCCGGATGATGAAAACGAATCGGCGATTCGTTTCACTTCGGCGCGCTCACGGTCATTGTTGTTGCCATCGGCAAATGCGGCCAGCAAGGCAATGGTGATGATGGACTTCTGGTCTTGCTCGTTCATGGCATTTCCCGTTCTTTGAGATCAAGGTTTAATTAAACACGACCGGCACGAAGAGTTCGGCGTTTCAATACGTATCGCCAAGCACAAGAGCCGGCGCGCCTTTCAGGCCGAACAGGAAATTTTCACGATCCT
>JAYTUX010000048.1:0-2594 GCA_043744315.1 Betaproteobacteria bacterium
TCGGGCGCGCCGTCGCAGAAGGAGAAAAACGCCATCGCGGACAGGTTCGGTTTGTGGTTGAGGCTGAATTGACAACCGCGCAACTGTGGACGGGCGTATCCGCCCGCCAGCGCGCGATCGACGTCTTTTCCATGCTCCGCGTATGGGATAGTGAAGAAAATTGCGGTGTGCTGATCTATTTGTTGCTCGCCGACCACAAAGTCGAGATTGTGGCTGATCGGGGCATTCATCGCCACGTCGGTGAGGAACGCTGGCGCGAGATATGTCGTGAGATTGAACACGCCTATCGCAGGGGCGAGTTCTTGAAGGGCAGCGTCACCGGCATTGAAGAAATTAGCGCAGAGCTGGCACGCTTTTTTCCTGCGGTCGGAGAATCCCGGAACGAACAACCGGACGCGCCGGTCGTTTTATAGCGGGCGGTTTCAATTTTTTAGTGCAACACCATATTGTGAAGCTAACGAGAGGTGTTGCAATGGAAGTTGGCAAGAAAAGTTATACACAGATGACGCTGGCAATACGCGAAGAGATCAGTCGTGGACTCGCAGCGGGGTTGAAGCAAGGCGTCATTGCACGTGAGGCAGGGTTTTCGAGCTGCTCCATCGGACGCGAGATCAAGCGCTACAGCGTCATTGACGTTGGCTATCGCGCCCACTGGGCACAAGCACGCGCCGATGACGCCGCCCGGCGCAAAGGACGCCATCGCAAGCTTGGGCCTGGTCCATTGTGGGATGAAACCTGCCGCCATCTTAAATCCGGCCACTCACCGGAACAGGTCACCAAGGCATTGAAGCGCGACTATGCCGATAATGCGGCCATGCAAGTAAGTCATGAAACCATCTACCAGGCGCTATACGTGTTGCCACGCAATGCCCTCAAGGCGGTATTGGTACAGGAAGGTCTGCGCCAGCAGCATGAGAAGCGTCGACCGCACAGTAAGTTGACCAAACCCGAATCCAAGGTCCGTCTGGTGGGCGGCATCTCGATTGACGAGCGGCCGGCAGAAGTCGATACGCGGATGGTGCCCGGGCACTGGGAAGGTGACTTGATCAAGGGCGAGAAGAACCGTAGCGAAGTGGGGGTATTGCTGGAGCGTCAGTCGCGAAGGGTGGTGCTGGCCAGACTGACGGATGCGAAAGCGGTGACGGTTCGGGAGGCGTTCGAGGCGGCGTTTCGCATGACGCCCCCTGCGTTACTCAAGACCTTGACCTACGATCAGGGGTCGGAGATGGCCGAGCACGCCAAGCTGGCGGCTAACATGAACATCCGTGTCTACTTTGCCGACGCGCAGAGTCCGTGGCAGAAGGGTGCCATTGAGAACGCCAATGGATTGCTGAGACAATATTTGCCCAAGGGCACTAGTCTGGCAAACTATACGCAAGCGCAACTAGATGTGATCGCCGAGAAGCTCAACAACCGGCTACGTGAGTGCCTGGACTGGCGAACGCCTAATGAAGTCTGGGCAGAGATGCTTAAGAAAACGTTGCACTAAAATCCTGAGCCCGCCGCGGAAAAACAGAAAGCCCAGCATTGGCGGGTGTTTCCAGCCGCTTTGCCTTCGAACGCCGCGCCAGTGCTTGATGTACACCCGCTAATGTGCGCCCGCGCAAACTCGATCAACGAGGGTTATCGGCGAAGTGGGACTGCGATTCGCCTTTCTCAATGCCGATGATCTGTTCGGCGTCCCCATATTTGCGCTGATTCGCGCGATGCCTGAACATCACGCCCAACATTGACAGTGCAACAAACAGGCCGAACAGGATGACGATGGTGCCGATGGCCAACTGCATCGACAGCATTCCTGCGTACAGCGCAAGCATTACGAGAATGCACAGATTCTCATTGAAGTTCTGAACGGCAATCGAGTGGCCGGCCGAAAGCAACACATGGCCGCGATGTTGTAGAAGTGCATTCATCGGTACGACGAAGAAACCGGCCATCGCGCCAATAACGATGATCAATCCGTACACCAGTGGCAGGTAGTAGGCGATATTCATCACCAGCACAACCAATCCCATGGCCACGCCGACGGGCAATATGCGCAACGATTTTTTCAGCGGAACGATACGCGCGGCGGTGACCGCGCCCAGCGCGATGCCAAAAGCAAACACGCCCTGGAGCATGGTGGCCTTGTCCAATGGGAGACCTAGTTGCTTTTCTGCCCATCGCAGAACGATGAACTGCATCGTTGCGCCGGCACCCCAGAAGAGTGTTGTTACCGCCAATGAAATCTGCCCGAGTTTGTCGTGCCAGAGGACGCTGAAGGCGTTCGAAAATTGCGCCAGCAAACGGACAGGATTGGTTTCCTGCTTTTGGTACCTTGCGCCAGTATCGGGAATGAACAGATTGAACACGCCCGCAATTGCATAGAAAAATACGATCACGGAAATTGCCGCCTCGGCCGCGGTGTCGACGTGGGTGTCGATAATCGGGAAATCAAAACCAAGCAAAACGCGTGATACCGGCGCGCTCAGTAGCGCGCCCCCGACGACGGTGCCGACGATGATTGAACCGACCGTCAGGCCCTCAATCCAGCCGTTGGCTGCAACCAGTTTTTCCGGCGGCAATAGCTCGGTGAGGATGCCGTATTTCGCCGG
>JAYTUX010000049.1:0-8570 GCA_043744315.1 Betaproteobacteria bacterium
TAATCGGGAATTCGCAATAGCCATGGATTGTCCGCTGAGAGCGGGGGAAAACAGACCGTGGATGCGGACGTAGTCCCGTTGCGTGCATTCTCTTGCAGCACAACTCGCGACGTGAGAATCGTGGAGCGGGCGAAGGGAGTCGAACCCTCGTCACTAGCTTGGGAAGCTAGGGTAATGCCGTTATACGACGCCCGCAAAATTGAGAACAAATTTTACCACCGCGATACCGCGGTCGTCGCACCCAACGACCGCGCGCCACAGCGCAAATCGCAAATCTAATTCCCCTTTCCCTGCGTATCGTCCGGCAATCACGTTCAATAGTGGGATCAGGAGTAGTCAATTCATGCGGACGATACACAAAATGAGTACGTTGCAGCGCACATCATTGGTAATGGCGGGCGCAATCGCGCTGGCTGCGACTGTTGCGCAAGCACAAAGCACTGCGGCCAGCAGCAAGCTGCTGCTGACCGGCGGCGTGACCAGCATTGAAGGCAGCGCCGGCGGCGGTTTGACGCCATGGGCGGTGATCGGCGGCTACGGCACGCAGGATCAGATCGGTGCCAACGCGTTTTTCACCAATGTGCGGGCAAAGGACTATGAGTTGCGTTCGGCGGGTGCCTTGATCGGCTTGTACGATCGCGCGGAAATCTCCGTCTCGCGCCAGAAATTCGACACCCGCAATGTCGGCGCAGCCCTTGGCCTCGGCAAGGGGTTCACGTTCACGCAGGACATTGTCGGTGCGAAGGTGCGGCTCGCGGGCGACGCTGTGCTCGAGCAAGATTCGTGGTTGCCGCAAATCGCTGCCGGCGTACAGCAAAAGAAAAACGATCGCGGCGCGTTGTTGCGCTCGCTTGGTGTACGCAGCGAAAGGGGCACGGACATATTTGTGTCCGCAACCAAACTGATGCTGGCCGAAAGTGTGTTGCTCAATGGCGCCGTGCGTTGGACCAAGGCGAATCAAACCGGCATCCTCGGTTTTGGCACCGCCGCACGCAACAAATACGACACGATGTTCGAAGGTTCCGCCGCGTGGCTGTTGCGCCGCGATTTGGCGCTTGGCGTGGAATTCCGGCAGAAGCCGGATCATCTGCCGTTCAAGGAAAACAACTGGTTCGATATTTTCATCGCCTGGGCGCCGACCAAGAATGTTTCGCTCACGCTTGCCTACGCCGATCTCGGCAACATCGTCATCAAAGATAATCAGCGCGCCACGTATCTCTCGATTCAACTCGGGTTTTAGCGCGCGTTACGGAGAAATTTCATGTTACGAAAGTCGGGGTTCATTGTCGCGGCACTCGCCATTGCCTTTGGCGGGGCGGTCTTTGCCACGTCGGCATTGGCGCAGGAAGGCACCAGGATCGCCGCCGAGCCGGCCGGCGACACCTTCAAAGCCTTCGGCGAAAAGGCCGGGCTCATCCGCATCATGGATGACTTCATGGTGAATTTGCTTCAAGATCCGCGCACCAAGCCGTTCTTCGAAAACGCCGATCAGGTGCGCGTAAAGGAACAATTGGTCGATCAAATCTGCTTCATCCTGAATGGGCCCTGCGAATACAAGGGCGCCAAGATGAAACCGATGCACGCCAACCTGAACATCAAACGCGAACACTTCAACGCGCTGGTCGAGCAATTGCAATTCGCGATGGATAAAAACAAGGTTCCGTTCCGCGCACAGAACAAATTGTTGGCGGTGCTGGCACCAATGCATCGGGATATCGTTACGCAATAGGTTCACCCGCCACGCGCGACCGCAGCCTTGAATGGCAATTGGCGTTCGGTCGCCATGTCGTCGCCGCCGCGTCCACGACTCCGTAGCGTGAAACCGTTCCGCTTCGGCGACTGGCCACATGCGCCTTTCGCGCCTGCTGCGTGCAATTCGCGCCACAGGTGGCCAGCTTGATCGCAAAGTCGGCCTGTCTGTTGCCGACCTTTCGGATAATGCATTCAACTCATCCAAACGTGCCTCGCACGCGTGGAAACGCTAAGATTCCGCAACAAGCAAAACTGGCGTCGAATTTCACAAAAAACGCGATCAAGAAATCAAACCATGGCCATTGACTCACCCCATTCGCACGCAAGCCACGGCGCTCTTGCCGCCGCACAAAAGGAGCTTGAGCAGCATATCGAAGGCGATCACTTTCACCCGCTGGAAGCGATCGCATTCTTTCGCCGCTGGCCGCGAAGCTTTGCGCGAAACATCATCTTCACATTCATTTTCAACGCGTGCTTTGCAGTGGGGTTTCTGATTCTGGGATTGATGTTTGGGCGCGTGGATTCACTTGCGCAATTGGCCGACGCGTTTGGTCGCAATCTGGTCATATCGAATGTCGTTGGCTTCGCGTTCTGGGGCGTGTTTGAACTAATCGGGCCTGCGATCCGGATTGTCAACCGGCAATCGTTTTTCATGATCGTGCTGCTTTACGCGGCCATCGGTACTGTGATCGTATCGTGCAGTTTTCTTGCCATCGCCTTCATTCCCGGATACGAGAACATGCGGCAGTGGGTGTTCACGCCGCAGCAATTGACGACCAGCTTCATTGTTTCACTGTGCATTTCGCTGGTGCTGGCACTGATATGGCAGCGACGCAAGGACGAACTTGCCGCGCACATCGCACTCGCCGATGAGCGGGTGCGCGTCCAGGCCGCCGAGCGCGCGGCCGTGCAGGCCAATTTGCGCGCATTGCAAGCGCAGATCGAGCCGCACTTCCTGTTCAACACGTTGGCGAATGTGGTCGGCCTGATTCACGCGCAGCCTGATACGGCCAAACTGATGCTGGAAAAATTCATCGCCTATTTGCGCGCCACCCTCGCCGCCACGCGCGAACAGGAAACCACGTTGGGCGGCGAGTTTGCGTTAATGGCTGATTTTCTTGCGATCCTGCAAATTCGCATGGGCTCGCGTCTCAACGTCACACTTGATCTGCCCGCCGAACTTGCGACGTCGGCGCTGCCATCGATGCTGCTGCAACCGCTGGTTGAAAACGCGATCAAACATGGCTTGGAGACGAAGATGGAAGGCGGCGAGGTCACGCTGCGAGCCGCGCGCGACGGGGACTTGCTGCGTATCGACGTGATCGATACGGGGCTTGGCTTTGGATCCGGGACGACTCGTGGCATCGGCCTTGCGAATGTGCGCGAGCGACTCGAGAAAATTTATTCCGGGCGCGCGTCACTTTCAATTGAAGAAAATACGCCCTGCGGCACCCGGGCAATTCTGCGGTTGCCGATATCAAACGAAACTGAACACACTATCACTGGCGAGGGTTCCGGAGCACAAACGGTCCAAGACGCCCGTCTATGCTAGGGTTTATCAATTTTTCGCGGAGAAGTTACGCAAAATGACCACCATGATCACTGCCGTCATTGCCGACGATGAGCAACATCTCGCCAACTATCTTCACGAGCGTCTCACCACATTGTGGCCGGCGCTTACCATTGTCGGCATTGCAAAAAACGGGCCTGAGGCGTTGCGGCTGATCGACGACGAAAATCCGGCGATCGTGTTCCTTGATATCCGCATGCCGGGTTTGACGGGGCTTGAAGTGGCGGCGCGAATCGACAAGAAAACGCACGTCGTTTTCGTCACCGCCTTTGATCAGTACGCGGTTGATGCATTCGATCGAAACGCGGCGGATTACCTGTTGAAGCCGGTCTCGGACGAGCGCCTTTCCCGAACGATCGAAAGGCTCAAGGAAAAAGTCGCCAAGGCCGAAGCGCCCGGCGACGTTTCTGACATTCTCAAACAGCTTGCAAACGTTTTGCCGGTTGCAAAAAACGCGTATCTGCGCTGGATTCGCGCGTCCGTCGGTGAAACAGTGCGGCAGATTCCGGTCGATGAGGTGTTGTACTTTCAGGCGCAGGACAAGTACATCAGCGTCTACACCAAGGATGGCGAATCGCTGATCCGCACACCGCTGGCGGAGTTATCCGCGCAGCTTGATCCGAACGAATTCTGGCAAATCCATCGCTCTACCATCGTCAATGTCAATCGCGTCGCGTCCACGCAGCGCGATGTGATGGGCCGCACACAGGTCAAACTGAAAGACCTCAAAGCGGAATTGCCGGTCAGCCGGGCCTATGCACATTTGTTCAAGCAAATGTGATTCGCAATTGTTGGTGTCGCTCAAGGTTCTGCGGTGAAGCGCGTGCTACACTTTTTGCGTTTCTTCCCTCTCAATGGATCTGCGGCAAAACATCATGCTGGTTCTTCAAGTCAACGGTACATCGCGCGAATTCCCTCCCGGTAGCAACGTGGAAAATCTGATCACATCCATGCAACTCAGCGGCAAACGGTATGCGATCGAACTCAATGGCGAAATCGTGCCAAAAAGCGCGCACGCGGCAACAGCGCTCAACCACGGCGACAAACTCGAAGTCGTCATCGCCGTCGGGGGCGGGTAATGAACGCACCGGAAAATGCGCGTGAATCGTTTGTGATCGCCGGCAAGCGCTATGGTTCGCGGCTACTGGTGGGCACCGGTAAATATCGCGATTTCGCCGAGACACGCGCGGCGATCGATGCGAGCGGTGCCGAGATCATCACGGTCGCGATTCGCCGCGTCAATATCGGCCAGAACGCAAATGAACCCAATTTGCTCGATCATTTGCCGCCAACGCAATTCACGATTCTGCCCAACACCGCCGGCTGCTACAACGCCAAAGACGCGGTACGCACCTTGCGCCTCGGTCGCGAATTGCTGGATGGCCACTCATTGGTGAAACTGGAAGTGCTGGCCGATGAGGCGACCCTATTTCCCAATATGCCGGAAACATTGATCGCCGCCAAAGAACTGGTCGCCGATGGATTTCACGTGATGGTGTATTGCACGGATGATCCGATTCAGGCGAAGGCGTTGGAGGAGATTGGCTGCGTCGCCGTCATGCCGCTCGCGTCATTGATCGGCTCCGGCATGGGGATACTGAACCCGTGGAATCTGGAAATCATTCTCGACCGTGCGCGCGTGCCGGTGCTGGTCGATGCCGGTATTGGTACCGCGTCGGACGCCGCGATCGCAATGGAAATGGGCTGCGACGGCGTACTCATGAATACGGCGATTGCGAAAGCGAAGTATCCGGTGCTGATGGCGGGCGCGATGAAGAAAGCGGTGGAAGCCGGGCGCGAAGCGTTTCTCGCCGGGCGCATGCCAAAGAAAATTTATCAGGCGTCCCCGAGCTCGCCGAGCGAAGGCAAGATCGCGTAGAAACGCGGGCCATTTCATGTGGCCAGCATGTAAATTTCTGGCCAAAACGATTGGGGCGGACTTGTCCGCCCCACCGCAATCCTCTTTCCAATTTCACCTCAATAATGTTATTTCATCCTGAGCGACGCGAAGGATCTCCCTAAGACGAGATCCTTCGCGTCGCTCAGGATGACAGCGCTTACGATTGAAAAGTGGAATTAGGTGCGGCTAGAACTTCAGCATCACGCCTAGCGACAAATGATCGGCGCCTAAATCGCCAAGCCCTGAGCCATTTATCGCCCGATACCGCTCAATATCGAAGCGAAGGCCTAGGCTGCCATTGACCTGGTACTGCATGCCAAGCCCGAGTCGTCCCGCGTTGTAAGCGCGCGAACTTGGGCTTGAGAAAAATTCCGAATAGAGCCCGCCGATGTTTCCTTGCCCGGAGCCCGCGCGCAGTCTCGCGAGGCCTGCGCTCCCCGAGAACGCAATCCCCGCCAGCAAAGGCGCACGGCCTTCCACGTCAAGTCCATAACTGCGTGAAATCCGCGGCAGCGAATCGCGCTGATCGAAGGTTGAGTAACGACTGACCAGCGCAATACTCGGCGAGAACTGATAGCCGAGCCGCAATCCATAGCGGACACGCCGATCGTCGAGTGCGGTATTGGCCAGGAAAAAACCGGCGGCGTCCGCATCGGCAACCACCGTCGGCGCATACCGCGACCCAGCAAAATTCAAGCCGCCATAGTACTGCGCACTGGCGGCGCTACTGGCAGTCACACCGATCATCAATGCGAAAAATCCGAGCGCGTTACGGTTTATTATTTTCATGATCGATCCCTGATAGAACCATCATTGAGTCGATATTTCGGAAAAAGTTTCGCGCAGCACATGTTGCAACGTCGCGCGCCAATTTTTCAACATACACGATAGGACGACTTTGCCAGCGTGTCAAATCAGCCTGCGCGCCGCAGCAACAAGCCTTTCAGGTAATCACCTTCCGGAAAATGGATCGCGACCGGATGATCGATACCGGGATTGAGGCGTCGCAATATTTGCGCATCGACACCGGCGTCGAGCGCGGCACCGGCGACAATTTTCTGAAACAACTCCGCCGAGATGCCGCCGGAACAGGAAAACGTCATCAAGTATCCGCCCGGTCGCAGCAGTTTCAGGCCCAATAGATTGATGTCTTTGTAAGCGCGTGCGGCTTTCTCGGCGTGATGCGCGGTGGGCGCAAACTTGGGCGGATCGAGAATGACGAGGTCAAATGTTCGCGCTTGGTCGCGCAATTTTCGCAACGCCTGGAATACGTCCGCTTCCAACCATTCGGCGCGCGCTTCGTCGAGGGAATTCAAATGCAAATTGCGTGCGGCCATTGTCAATGAAGGCCCGGAACTATCGATCGACAACACCGATTTCGCGCCGCCCATCAGGGCAGAAACACTCATGGTGCCGGTGTAGCAAAAACAGTTGAGCACATCGGCGTCATTCGACAGCGCACGCGTCAACGCACGATTGTCGCGCTGATCCAGATAAAAACCGGTCTTGTGGCCAAGCGCGATGTCTACCGCGATTTGCATACTATTTTCATTGATGACAATTTCGTCCGGCAGCGGGACACCTGCAACGAGGCCGGTACGCGGCGGCAGGCCTTCCAGTTCGCGCACGTCGGCATCGGAGCGTTCGTAAACTGTTTTGGCACCGGTCGCCGCCATCAATAAATGTGCGAGCAATTCACGCTGCCGATCCATCGCAACGGTCAGCAATTGCATCACCACCACGTCGCCATATCGATCCGCGATCAGGCCTGGCAGGCCGTCGGATTCGGCGTGAATCAAGCGCATCGCGTTGGTTTCGTATGCAAGCGGCGCGCGCATGTCGACGGCGGCGCGAATTCGTTCGGCAAAGAAGGCTTCATTGATCACGTCCGCTTCATTGAACGACAGTACCCGCGCGACGATTTGCGATTTTTCGCTATACGCGGCAGTCGCAAGAAAGCGTCCGTCGACCGCTTCGACGCGTACGAAATCACCGGACAGCGTACCGGCGTCGATCGACTTCATTGCGCCCGAAAATACCCACGGGTGCCTGCGCAGCAACGATTTTTCACGGCCCGAGTTGACGATCAATTTTTTCATTCCCGGATTGTACCGAGTGCCATCCGCGCGCACCGTATAATTTCGTCATGAACGACGTGAACGCCGAAAACGACAAATCGAAATTGCATTTGCGCCCGATACGCAGCTTCGTGTTGCGCCAAGGACGTTTGTCCCCCGCGCAGGCAAGGGCGCATGAAACCCTCGCGCCAAAATTCAAGGTTGCCTTCGACGCAGAAAAAATTCTGGATTACCGAGAAATATTCGGTCGCGATGCGCCGACGATCGTTGAAATCGGTTTTGGAATGGGTGAAAGCACGGCGGCAATCGCGGCGATGCTTGACGATAAAAACTTCATCGGCATCGAAGTGCATACGCCGGGTGTAGGCGCGCTGCTGAAACTGATCGGCGAAAAAAGTCTCACGAACGTGCAAATCATTCAGCATGACGCAGTCGAGGTGTTGAAGCACATGATTCCGGATCATTCGCTCGCAGGATTTCATATTTTCTTTCCCGATCCATGGCCGAAAAAACGCCATCACAAACGTCGATTGATTCAGCCGGAATTGGTCGCGCTGCTCACGCAAAAACTTGGTCCCGACGGATATTTGCACCTCGCCACCGATTGGGAAGAATATGCACAGCACATGCTCGAAGTGTTGAGCGCGGCAACTGGCCTGAAAAACACCGCCACCGGCTTCGCACCGCGTCCCGCCTATCGCGGCACATCGGGTTTTGAGCGCAAAGGGCTCGCCAAGGGTCATGGTGTTTGGGACCTGGTATTCACGCGCGCGTGAAACTGATATGGGATCTCGCGAGTAACATTGTTTCACGACGAATTTTTTAAGGAGTCATCAAACGTGTCGACCAAATTGTCCCGCCGCACCACACTCATGCAACTCGCCGCACTTGGCGTGCTCGGGCCCGCCGGCATTTCCGGCTACATTCAAGAGGCGCTGGCAAAGGGTGATGCGCCGGTGTTGTCCGGTATTCAGTCACTCACCGGCAGCGCGACCATCAATGGAAAAGTTGCGAAGGTCGGCAGCGCTGTCAATCTCGGGGACAAGGTCTCTACAGGCAAAGGCGGCCTCGCCGTGGTCGTTGTCGGCAAGGACGCCTATTTGTTGCGCGACAGCACCAATGTGGTTTTCGAGCAAAACAAAGCAGATCCGGGCGTACTGGAAAGCGTGTTGATCTCGACCGGCAAAGTGCTCTCTGTCTTCGCCAAACGCAATGACAGTGGCATACGAGTTCGCGCGGCCAATGCGACGATCGGTATACGCGGCACCGG
>JAYTUX010000050.1:0-2592 GCA_043744315.1 Betaproteobacteria bacterium
TGCTGAAATCATGATGCCTGCCGAAAGCCGCAAGCCGCGTGTGAGGTAAGCCACGCCCGGCGTCGGCATGGGGCCGATCAGGAACACATCGCAACCCGATGCCGCGAGACCGGCTTCAAGGGCGCTTTCGAGCATATAACCCGAGATGCGGGTATCTTTGCCAATCAATACGGCGGGTCGTGAATCGCCGTTCGCGGTCGCGTGTCCATGCGCCAGTGCGCGGCCCGCCGCGAAGCCCAGCCGCAATGCAAAATCGGGCGTAATGGGAGCATCGCCTACTCGTCCGCGAATGCCGTCTGTTCCAAAATATTTTCTCGTCATTTAATTTTCTGTTTGAATTTATTGCAAATATTTTTGCGGATTTACAGCCTTCAGCACCTTCAACGCATCCACCGTTTCACGCACATCGTGCACGCGCAGAATTGTCGCACCGTTTTGCGCACAGAGGATAGCAGCGGCAATACTGGCGGCGAGCCGCTCGTCCGCTACGCGCCCGGTAACGACACCAAGCGACGCTTTACGCGAAAAACCAGCCAACACCGGAAAGCCCAGCGCGACAAGTGATTTTAATTCGCGCAGCAGTGTGAAATTGTGTTCGATGGTTTTACCGAAACCAAATCCCGGGTCGATCACAATACGTTCGCGTGTGATTCCGGCATCAAAACAAACTTTGCTGCGTTCCACCAGAAACGCTGCCACCTCAGCAACAACATCCACATATTCCGGTGCCACTTGCATGGTCACGGGCAGACCCTGCTTGTGCATCAGGCACACGGCAACATTCGATGCAGCACAAACATCTACAGCATCGGGCGCCTGAAGTGCATTGACATCGTTAATCATCGACGCGCCCGCTTTGATCGCCGCTGTCATCACTGCTGTTTTTTGCGTATCGATCGAGACGGGAATGCCGGCGTTGACCATGGCCTCAAGCACCGGCATTACACGATCCAGCTCTTCCTGCAAAGATGCCGCGATCGCACCGGGACGCGTGGATTCGCCACCAATATCAAGAATGTCAGCGCCATCTTCAATCAGGCGTCGCGCATGCGCAATCGCTGCATCGCGCGCCAGGAATTTCCCGCCGTCGGAAAACGAATCGGGCGTGACATTGACGATACCCATCACCAGTGGGCGGTCGAGTGCAAGCAGAAATTTTCCAGCGCGAAGATTCATGCAGATGTGAGAAAAATATTATTTGCTACCGAAAAAAACAAAGGCCAGGAGTTTGTCCTGGCCTCGTCCAAAAAATGCTTCCACTCCCGAATTTCTAGTTGGTACCTTCAGCCGTTGCAGGCTCTACTTTGGGAGGCTCCGGCGCTGCGCCGCTGCCGCCACCGCTACTTGGTTTTGGCATCGGCTTGCTGCTTAGCTTCGGGGCGCGCGGTGGACGACCTTCCATGATGTCCTTAATCTGGTCGGCATCAATCGTCTCAAACTCGAGCAAGGCCTTGGTCATGGCTTCAATCTTGTCGCGGTTTTCTTCGATGAGTTTCCTCGCCAGTGCGTACTGCATGTCGATAATCTTGCGAATTTCAGCATCAACCTTGCGCATCGTTTCTTCAGACATATTGGTCTGGCGCGTCACAGAGCGACCGAGAAATACTTCGCCCTCGTTGTCCGCATACACCATCGTGCCCAGCTCGTCCGACATGCCGTAACGCGTGACCATATCGCGCGCAAGCTGCGTGGCGCGTTCAAAGTCGTTTGAAGCCCCGGTAGTCATCTGGTTCATAAACACTTCTTCGGCGATGCGGCCGCCAAACAAAACCGCGATGCGCGACAGCAGGTATTGCCGATCATATGCATAGCGATCCTGCTCGGGCAACTGAATCGTTACACCCAGGGCGCGACCGCGTGGAATGATCGTTACCTTGTGCACCGGATCGCTCTTGGGAAGAATATAGCCGAGCAAGGCGTGGCCGGACTCGTGGTACGCCGTGTTCTTTTTTTCTTCCTCGTCCATCACCATCGAGCGACGCTCGGTGCCCATCATGATCTTGTCTTTGGCGCGTTCGAAATCTTCCATTTCGACAAGACGCTTGTTGCCGCGCGCTGCGAACAAGGCTGCCTCGTTGACGAGATTGGCGAGATCCGCGCCGGAGAAACCCGGCGTGCCGCGTGCAATCGTTTCGGCGACCACATCGGGCGAAATTGGCACTTTGCGCATGTGCACATTGAGGATTTGTTCACGACCGCGAATGTCCGGCAGCGACACCACGACTTGCCGGTCAAAACGGCCGGGGCGCAATAAAGCGGGGTCAAGCACATCCGGGCGATTGGTCGCAGCAATCACGATCACGCCGGCCGTGGCCTCGAAGCCATCCATCTCGACGAGCATCTGGTTCAGTGTTTGCTCGCGCTCGTCGTTGCCGCCACCGAGACCTGCGCCGCGCTGACGACCAACGGCATCAATTTCATCGATGAAAATAATGCACGGCGCGTTTTTCTTCGCCTGCTCGAACATGTCGCGCACACGCGCAGCACCGACGCCGACGAACATCTCAACAAAATCTGAACCGGAGATAGAAAAAAACGGTACTTTCGCTTCGCCCGCAATGGCACGCGCAAGCAAGGTTTTGCCGGTTCCCG